>NZ_SOHI01000027.1:0-381244 GCF_004403585.1 Cryobacterium sp. Hb1
GAGAACCCTCAGGTTCCGGCACGGAGCCGGTTGCAGCGGGCGGGGCGGTGAGGGTCATGGCGTCAGTGCCTCCTTCACCCACAATTATAACCCGAATCGACCACTAAAGCGAGTAAATCTCAGCATAAAAGTGATGTCAGATCAGAAGTTTCTTCCCATTTTCAAGAAGGCAAAAACTCGTCGTTTTAGTGGCCCAACGCAACTACTTTCGCATTCTCGAGAACAGTGGCCGGAAGGGGATCGTTTGGTTTACCGTGCCGACAGAATGTCGTCGCCTTCGCTGCCCATCTGCCGGGTGCGACCAGCCATATTTCTTGAATTGGGCGGGAGCACCGTTTCTCGAGGATTGCTAGATTTAGGTATGCGAGAACTCCAGGCGCGAATCATCGCCGAACTCAACGTGTCACCCACTATCGACCCGGCCGCTGAAGTGCGCCGTCGGGTGAAATTTCTCAAGGAGTACCTGAAACGCACCGGCGCACAGGGCTTCGTGCTCGGCATTAGCGGCGGCCAGGACTCCACCCTCGCCGGCCGCCTTTGCGCCCTGGCGGCAGACGAACTGACCGAGGAAGGGCATCCGGCCACCTTTGTGGCAGTGCGCTTGCCATACGCAGTGCAGCGGGACGAAGTGGATGCTCAACTTGCTTTGAAATTTATCCGCCCGCCCTCGCAGGCTACTTTCAACATTGAACTCGCCGTCGATGGATTTGAAAGTGAATTCCTGGCGAGCCTCGAGGTGGCTATGACGGACTTCACCAAGGGCAATATCAAGGCTCGCTCACGCATGATCGCCCAATATGCCGTGGCCGGCCAGCTCGGCCTGCTCGTGGTCGGAACCGACCATGCTGCCGAAGCTGTGACCGGATTCTTCACCAAGTACGGCGACGGCGGCACCGACATTCTGCCCTTGACCGGGCTGACCAAACGCCAGGGTCGCGCCCTGTTGATGGAGCTGGGTGCGCCCGAACAGCTTTATCTGAAGGACCCCACCGCTGACCTGCTCGACCACACTCCCGGCCAGACCGATGAGGCCAACCTCGGTCTTCAGTACGAGCACATCGACGACTTCCTCGAGGGCCGGTCGGTCGAAGATGAAGTGGCCGAGGCCATCGAGGCACGCTACCTCAGCACCGAGCACAAGCGGCGCGTACCTGCGTCATTGTTCGACACGTGGTGGCACTCGTCGCCGACGCGGTAAACAAAACACGAGCCGGTCAGCGCTGAGAAAGCGCCGACCGGCTCGTCGTTTGTCTGAGAAGAGCGACTATAGGGTGGGGGCCGCCGAGGAGCGCGTGAGCGGGTCGGTGCCGCGCACCTCGAGCTTGTTCACGTCATCCAAAAGGCGCTGGGTCTCGGTCGAAGCGTCCGAAGCGTCCGAAGCCGTCGAAGCGGACGAAGCAGTTCGGTTGACGACCGCAGGTGTGAGCGGCGCGGCCCGCATCGGAGCGGGCGCCGAATCGGTTGGGTTGTACTGGTCGTGGTGCTGCTGGGCCACCCACGCTTCCTGCTCTGCCAGCAGGCTCTTCTCGGTGGAGGAGTTCTGCAACTTCCATCGGTCGAGATCGCCCTGAAAAATCTTGCGTGCGCGGGCGGGCTTGTTTTGCCATTCGATCAGTCGGTCACGAAACTCCACCAACGCCGGCTCCAGCTGGTATCCGAACGTGGCGGAGGTGCGCTTGAGTTCGTAGAGTTCGTGGGCAGCCCAGTTCGCGGCGATTCCCGATCCGCGAATTGGCAGCAGCCGTACCTGAATATCGGCCTGGGCGACCGCTCGGTCGCTCATGACCTGTTCCTGCGGTGTGAGCGAATTCCACACGGATGCCTCGGTGGCGGCATCGACGAGGGTCGCGATAGCAGCCACCTTGATCTCGCGATCGCGCTGGGTAATGAGCCGTTTGATGGCTCCGCGCGAGATCAACGCGGCCAGCACGCTGGCAATGACGATCGCGCCGATGAACACGACCGCAGTGAAAATCATCGGTTGGGTGTTGACGTCGGTAAACCAGGCTACGAAGTTATTCCACCATTCCATGTGCAGGATTTTATCCGTGCCGAACCCTGTTCTCTGGGATCAGACGCGGCGTGCCCTCAGGCAAGTGCACCCCTTCCCCTCACGAGGGTGTACTTCTTAGTGCGTTACTAGCGAAAGCAGTCCACCGCATCGTCGATGCGACAGAACTCGCCGAGGTCTCGGGTGCGGGTCGCGAAGACGATTCTTCGGGCGCTATATCGGTCGCCGTCGACGTCGACGTGGTGTTCGATATACCCGATGACAGCGCCGGCCGGATCGACAATGCGCCACAGCCCATCGCGCACGAGGATGAAGTTGCGGCCACGCACCGTGGGAAGTGCCGTTGTGGGAAGTGCCGTTGCGGGGCGTGCTGTGATGGAAATTGCTGAGCGAAGAATCGGTGCGATGAGAGTGGTCATTTGTGCGCCTCCGTAATAATGCCGCAGTATCCCAGCCGCCCTGGGTGTTTTTCGAGCGTACGGGCGACCACCGACATCCGCTTTAGGCGAACAGGCGGCGTGAATGCCGGTTCGACCGGTGGCTGCAGCAAGCGAAGAGTTATACTGATACGATGCAAACTTTTGTGGTCGCAGGTGGATGTTTTTGGTGTCTCGACGCTGTGTATAGGGTCCTACGCGGAGTAAGTGACGTCGTGTCGGGATACACCGGCGGTACGACAACCCATCCGAGCTATGAAGCGGTCTGCACCGGTCATACCGGCCACGCCGAAGCCGTCGCGGTGACCTTCGATCCCGAAGTCATTCCGGCCAGCGTGATTCTTGATGTATTTTTCACCCTGCACGACCCCACCCAGCTCAATCGGCAGGGTAACGATGTGGGTACCCAGTACCGGTCGGCAATGTTCTACACCGACGACGCGCAGAAGCAGCTGTTTGAAACGGCCCGCGATCGTGCGACTGAATGGTGGGGTGCCGGCATCACGACCACGATCGAGCCGCTTGGCGAGTACCACGAGGCCGAGGATTACCACCAGGATTTCTTCACCAAGAATCCCGGACAGGGCTACTGCATGGCGGTCGCCGTGCCCAAGGTCAACAAGATTCGCAAGTCGTACTCGGAGTACCTGATCAGCTAGTTCCTCCTCCACAGTCGTTTCGCTGCCCCGTTCTCCACTGATCGCGCACAGCGTGCGCGGCGGCGTCGTTTCGCGCGGCACACTCACAGTGTGCGATCCGGGAACGGCAAAGAATGGCACGAGTTGCCGTTTCCGGGTCGCGTGCGCCGGGTGTTCGCTCGGCGGCTGACGTGCGCGTCTTCACGCGCTGACCGTGCCGGGAGAAACTATGAGCGACCACATCACCGTATCCGGAATCATCGGCACCGTCCCTCGCCGCAGTGTGGGCAACAACGGCGCCCCGATCACGTCCTTTCGACTGGCCTCCCGCCAGAGTCATCTGGACCGCACGAAAGATGAGTGGGTTGAGGACGAGAGCAGCTGGTACTCCGTCACGACATTTCGCCAGTTGGCCACAAATGCGGCGGCGTCGCTCAGTAAGGGCCAGCACGTCATCGTGAGTGGCCGCTTGGTTATTCGCAAATGGTCCAATGCCGAAAAATCCGGAATTGACGTCGATATCCTGGCCGACGCTCTCGGCCACGACCTCACTTGGTACACCACGACGCCGGTGCGCAGCGATAGTTCTTCCAAAACCCCTGCCCAGCAGACCCGGCCAGAACCGGTGGAGCCTGCAGAGTCCGCCGAATCAGCCACCGCGTACGAGGCGGAAAGTAGGCAGATCGACCGTTCCGACGACGGCTTTATTCCGATCGACACCGTTGCTGATCAGGATGCGTATGCCCGTTTAGACTCGTAGCATCGTTCACGTGCGTGGACTGGGGGAGGCGAATCGTGGGCGTGGCGAAAGCAGCATGGCAGAGTGTGGGCGCGAAAACAGCGCGGCGACGTGTACGCCGCCTGCGGTTCGTGCTGGGTATGGTCAGCGCTGGGCTGCTCCTCGGGGCCGGCCTGACTGCGTGCACCGGCGTCCCAGCAGACCCCCCCGCTAACGACACGGCGCCGTCCAACTCCGGTGCGCCCGAGCCGTCGGCCACACCGGCGCCTGATGCAAGGCTCTTGCCCGACGGAACCGCGGCCGAGAACCTGGTGTACTTCAACTTTCTCGCCGCAGCCGTCACCAAAGCCAGCCCCGCAGCTGACGGACGCGCCTACATCGATGCGCTCGTGGCCGGCGGGTTCGACCGCGCCGCAATAGAAGTGACCTTTGATCGAACCCAGGCGGACCTGGCCGCCGACTCCATCCAGTTCTCCGTGCGCTTCGCCGGGGAATGCCTGATCGGCCAGATCGGTCCGGCCAGCAACGGCTTCCACAGCGTGGTCGCGCCAATTTTGTCGACCGGTTTGTGTCTTGTTGGGTCCACCCGGCAAATAGACTGGTAAATACTATGGCCGAATTTATTTACTCAATGGTCCGCGCTCGCAAGGCGATCGGCGAAAAGCTGATTCTTGACGACGTCACCATGTCCTTTTTTCCCGGCGCCAAGATCGGTGTGGTCGGCCCGAACGGTGCCGGAAAGTCCACCATTCTCAAGATCATGGCGGGCCTGGACACCCCCAGTAACGGCGAAGCGAGACTCTCCCCGGGCTACACCGTCGGTATCCTGATGCAGGAGCCGCAGCTTGACGAGAGCAAGACCGTGCTGGAGAACGTGCAAGAAGGCGTCGGACCGATTAAAGCCAAGGTCGACCGCTTCAACGAGATCAGCCTCGCCCTCGGCGAGCCTGACGCAGATTTCGATACGCTGCTCGCCGAAATGGGCGTGCTGCAGGAAGCCATCGATGCAGCGGATGCCTGGGACCTCGACTCGCAGCTGGAACAGGCCATGGACGCCCTCCGCACCCCGCCGGGAGACTCCGAAGTCTCCAACCTGTCCGGTGGTGAGAAGCGCCGGGTGGCCTTGACCAAACTGCTGCTGCAGAAGCCTGATCTACTGCTTCTCGACGAGCCCACCAACCACCTCGATGCCGAGAGCGTGCTTTGGCTCGAGCAGCACCTCGCCAAGTACCCGGGCGCTGTGCTCGCCGTCACTCACGACCGGTACTTCCTCGACCACGTGGCTGAGTGGATCGCCGAGATCGACCGCGGACACCTGTACCCGTACGAGGGCAACTACTCCACCTACCTCGAGAAGAAGCAGGAGCGCCTGCTCGTGCAGGGCAAGAAAGACGCGAAGCTGTCGCGTCGTCTCGCCGACGAACTGGAGTGGGTACGTTCCAACGCCAAGGGCCGCCAGGTGAAGTCGAAGGCGCGACTGGCTCGCTACGAGGAGATGGTCACCGCCGCCGAAAGCACCCGCAAGCTCGACTTCGAAGAAATCGTGATTCCGGTCGGCCCGCGACTCGGCGCCCAGGTGATCGACGCGACCAAGCTTGAGAAGGGCTTCGACGGGCGCGTACTCATCGACAACCTCAGCTTCACCCTGCCGCGCAACGGCATCGTGGGCATCATCGGCCCGAACGGTGTGGGAAAGACCACGCTGTTCAAGACCATCGTCGGCCAGGAGCCCCTCGACGGCGGCGATCTGAAGATCGGCGAAACGGTCGACATTTCCTACGTCGACCAGGATCGCGGAGGCATCGACCCGAACAAAACCCTGTGGGAGGTCGTCTCGGACGGCCAGGACTATATCCAGGTCGGCAAGACCGAGATTCCGTCGCGCGCCTACGTTTCGACCTTCGGGTTCAAGGGTCCAGACCAGCAGAAGAAGGCCGGTGTGCTTTCCGGCGGTGAACGGAACCGCCTGAATCTGGCGCTCACCCTGAAGCAGGGCGGCAACCTGCTGCTCCTCGACGAGCCCACTAACGACCTGGACGTTGAAACTCTCGGCTCGCTCGAAAACGCGCTGCTCGAGTTTCCCGGTTGCGCCGTGGTGATCACTCACGACCGGTGGTTCCTCGACCGGGTGGCCACGCACATCCTTTCCTATGAAGGAACGGATGACAACCCGGCCAACTGGTACTGGTTCGAGGGAAACTTCGAGTCGTACGAGCAGAACAAGATCGAGCGGCTCGGCCCGGATGCAGCCAAGCCGCACCGCTCTGCGTATCGCAAGCTCACCCGCGACTAAACAGAACAGGGAAATCTGGTGAAGCTGCACGTACCGATTCGCCTGCGTTGGTCCGACCTCGATGCTTACGGCCACGTGAACAATTCTGAGATGCTGCGCCTGCTCGAGGAGGCGCGCATCCTCGCGTTCTGGGTGACCGAAGACGACGGAGCGATCGGAGCGAGTACGGCCGTGCTCGACGGTCGCCCCGGGGCGTCGACCCTGACGCTGATCGCGCGCCAGGAGATCGAATACCTCGCGCCGGTGCCCTACCTGCGCCAGCCCCTCGACGTGAGACTCTGGCTCGGCAAACTCGGCGGTGCCAGCCTCGATGTCTGTTACGAGGTATTCAGCCCGGAGGGCGTCACACCCGAGGTTCTGTACGCCCGGGCGAACACCACCATTGTGCTCGTTGACGCGACGAGCGAACGCCCGCGCCGCATCAACGACACGGAGCGTGCGGCTTGGACGCCGTACCTCGACGCACCGATCGAGTTCGCGCGGCGCTGATAATCGCCGCACGCTGCGGCTAGAGTTCCCGTAATACCGGTACTACTGAACCACACACACGTTCACCGCGTGTTAAGCAGGGGAGGTACTTATGGCCGATGAGCGCGCCGAACTCTTGCAGGCCCTGCACGATGAGCACGCACCGCTTTTGTGGCGCTATGTCGTACGGTTGACGCAGGATCCGGCCTTTGCCGATGACGTAGTGCAGGAGACGCTGCTTCGAGCGTGGCAGCGCCCTCGCCTGCTCGACCAGACCGAGGTGTCTGCTCGCGCGTGGCTGTTCACGGTGGCCCGAAACCTGGTGATCGATGACCGGCGCTCGGCCCGTGCCCGCCATGAGATTCCCACCGACCAACTGCCCGAGGTACCCACCGACGATCAAACCGATGCCTTGCTCGATGCCTGGCTGGTCGCGGACGCACTGCACGATCTCTCTCCCGACCACCGGGCGGTCATTGTCTGCGCATATTATCGAGGCCAATCCGTGGCCGAGACAGCGCGCGACCTCATCATTCCCGAAGGCACCGTGAAATCGCGGCTGCACTACGGACTGCGAGCCCTGCGACTCGCACTGCAAGAACGTGGAGTGACGGAGCGATGAACACTCCAGCAGATCTATATGCCGACTGGGACGGCGCGTATATGCTCGGCGCCCTGTCACCGGGCGACCGCCGGGACTACGAACGGCATCTCAACGACTGCGTCGCCTGCAGCCAGGCGGTCGCGCACCTCGTCGGCTTGCCCGGGCTGCTGGCCCAAGTCCCACTCGATCAGGCATTGCAGCTCGGCCCGTCCACCGAGACGTCCACCGAGACCAGAGCGGATGCCGCGCACTCCGCCACCCTGTTGCCCCGCCTGGTGCAGGCGGCGCGGGCCAGTGTCCGGCGCGCCCGTCTGCTCGCCGCCGGGGCCGTGGTCGCGGCCGCTGCGATCGCGGCATCCGCTGCCCTCGTCGTACCGGGGTGGCTCGAACAGTCGGGCGCGAGCGTTACCGAACCGGCCGTCGCCATGGCCGCGGTGGTTCCCAGCCCGCTCACCGCATCCTTTCGCCTGGCCGGCGAAGACTGGGGTACCCGGATCGACGCGAACTGCAGCTATGCCACGAGCGGTAACGATTTCGGTCCGCAGGCCTACGCCCTGTTCGTGACCGACCGGGACGGGCATGAGACCCTCGTCGCCAGCTGGATCGCTGGCCCCGGAAGCACGATCAACGCTATCGGCACCACGAGTGTGGCGGAGAACGATATTGCCAGTGTGGATATTCGGTGGATGCCCGACGAGCGGGTGCTGTTGGAATCCACACCGACCTGGTAGGTGCTCGAGTTACTCGAGGATGATGGGGACGCGCAGCATGCCCTCCTGCGCAACGGTGGCCAGGAGCACGCCGTCGCGGCTGAAGATACTGCCCGTGGCCAGGCCGCGGCCGCCCTGAGCGCTCGGTGAATCCTGCACATAGAGCAGCCATTCATCAACCCGTCCGAAACGGTGCCACCACATGGCATGGTCAAGGCTCGCGACCTTGAGGCCGGGGGAGGACCAGGCGATGCCGTGCCGACGCATGATCGGCTCCATGATTGAATAATCGCTGGCATAGGCCAGGGCGGCGCGGTGTAGATCGGGGTCGTCGGGCAAAGGAGAAAAAGTCTTCATCCACACGGCTTGGCGAGAGGTGTGCTCACCGTTCACCTTGAGGTAGATCGGTGAGGGGACATGCCGCATATCGAAGGGGCGCTCGCTCGCCCAGTAACGGGCCACCGAATGATCGATGTGTGCAAGCGCATCGGATGCCGTTGGCAGGCTCTCCGGGTCGGGGATATCCGTCGGCATCTCGATGTGGTGCTCCAGGCCCTCATCGGCGTCCTGGAACGAGGCGATCATCGACAGGATGGGCACGCCCTCCTGGTAGCACTGCGTGCGGCGGGTGGAGAACGAGCGACCATCGTGAATGCGCTCGACCGAGAAGGTGATCGGCGCTTTGACATCGCCGGGACGCAGAAAATAGCCGTGCATGGAGTGCACGTGGCGTTCGTCGGGAACGGTGCGCATCGCGGCGACCAGCGATTGGGCTAGGACCTGCCCGCCGAACACGCGGCCAAGCGGCATCCACTGGGACGGACCGGTGAAGATATCCTCGCTGGTGCGGGCACCGGTGTCGGTCAGATCGAGAACGGCCAGAAGGCCTTCCATCGGCTTGTGCATGCTGTCTCCTCGGGCAAGTTCGCGACCGCGGCACGCGGATGTTTCGTATCTTGGTAGTTTAGGAGGTGATGAGCCAGTCATTCACTCTTACCGATTCCCAGTCCCTCAGCGATTTGATCGTGTTTCTCTCACGATCCGGCCGCGTCCTCGATGGTTCCGTGCGTCTCATGGCGTCCGAGGGCGTTCTCGCGGTCTACACCGCCATTTTCTATCCGCGCGGTCTGCTCGACGCGAGCCCGACTGTGCTGGGGCTGCGCACCTTCGCCCTGACGGAGCCGGTCGACCTCGACAAGGTCGTGCCGGTGCGGTCCCTGCTAGAACGCCTCAAACGCCTCGAATCCACCGTGCGTGACCTCACCGTGCCGGTGATCGTGACCGTTCCGCTGGAGGTGAATACCGTGACCTGGACCGGCATCTCCCCGCCGAAGGGCGGCTGGGAACCACACGGCCAGACGCCGGCATCTCACCTCGAAGCGGCCGCTCGGGAGGGCATCGACGAGGTTGCCGCCGCCGTGCCGGAGGGCACCGGAGAGTTGATCGTCGAACGCGTGCGCTCTGAGGTCTGGGGCCGTCAGGTCGATGGGCTCGAATTCGTACCGACCGGGGCCGGTTTCGCAGCCTTCAGCCTGGGCTTTCTCGCCGACGACGAACCGGTGCACCTGTTCGAGTCGGGCCTGTGGACCCGCCTCAGCACGAGTCGCGGCCACGTTTTGGTGCGACGCAAGCCGTGGACTCTCAAGGCCTGACCGGTTAGAGGTTGCGCTGTCGGTCGCGAGGACTCGATGGTGGTTGACTGCCGCTGTCGGCCGTCACCGGACGGCCGCCACCATCGATTCTCCACCGGCCGGCGGCCTTGGTGGTACCTACGCCGTAACCCGCTTGCATCCGCAGTCACCACAGCAGCGACACGGGCTGGCGCGCTGGATGCCTCTAGGCTGTGGGGCATGCCCATACTGTTGCAGCTCGATTCGTCCGCCGACCTCGTGACCTCGCGCTCGCGCGCGATTACGGCGACTTTCGCGGATACCTGGCGCGGTCTGAGCAGTGAACACACCGTCGTTCACCGTGATCTGCACCGGGAACCGTTGCCCCACCTGACCGATGCCGCGCTGCACTTTCCAGCACGGCTCCGCCCGGAGGGCGCGAGCCCCAGCGCGGAGCAGGAAACGCTGCAGCAGCTCCTCATTGCGGAACTTGTCGCGGCCGACGTGCTGTTGATCGGTGTTCCGCTGTACAACTATTCGATGCCGTCGACCCTGAAGGCGTGGATCGATTACATTCACCTGCCGACGGTGACCGCTCCGTTCGACGACCCGACCAGTCAGCAGCCCCTCGCTGGTCGCCCGGCCGTACTCGTTTCCACTCGCGGCGCGGTCTACGACCCGGGAACCTCCACGGAGTTCGACGATCACGCGCTACCGGCACTGACCCTGATTTTGGCGAACGCCTTGGGAATGACCGTCGAGACGATCGTGGCCACCCGCACTCTCAGCGAACGGTTCGGTGCGCCCGCCGACGAGGTCGACACGCAACACGAAGAGCTGGCCGCGGCGCACGAGTCCGCTGCCCGGGCCGCCCGCCGTCTGGGCTGACGGCGCCGTTTAGGTCAGCTCACCTCAAGGTCAGCTCACCTCAAGGTCAGCTCACCGACGCCGTGTTGGAGTAGGCGTCGCGTTATTCAACCACGAGGTAGGCCGCCGCGGCGCGCAGTGCTCTGCTGCAGAGGATCGGTCACCAGAGGCCCGGGTGTGAGTTCCTGCCCGGCAGGGCGGTCAGGCGACGACGGCGGCCGAGCGACGGCCGCGACGGCCCGGCTTGCAGATCGCTGCCTACATGTCGAGTGTGCGAACTGGCAATCAAGCTGGCTCTCGCCGTCACCCTGCCCGGTGTCGATATTGCTGAAATCGTGCGCGTGCAGCGGATGTCCACGATGACGACCCTGCAGCAGCTCACGCGGGCCAAAAACAGTGGGGACGACCCCGAATCCACCGACGAACTCGCCTGGCTGCTCGTGATCGACTCGTTGATCTTTCAGGCGGAGGCCGAAATCCGCTGGCTGGACCACTCCAACTCCCGGCTGGCCCGGGCGAAAGCCCGGGGACTGGCTGCGAGCGAACCGCTCGTTGAGCCGCGCCGACGCGGACGGCCAGCTCGACCGGAAACGTCCAGTTCTGACCGGCCCGTCACTGACCCGGCAGTTGTGCGATGAGCACGCAATTGCTGCGCCTCGATGGTGTGTCGCGCCAATACGGACAGGGCGAAACCGCCCGTACTGCTCTGACCGGCATCGATTTGACTATTGTGGCCGGCGAGATGGTCGCGGTGATGGGCGCATCGGGCTCAGGCAAGTCGACCCTGCTCACCATCGCGGGCGGCCTGACCACGCGGACCTCGGGCGAGGTCGTCATCGATGGCCAATGGATCAGTTCCATGACTGCCAAACAACTAGCGGTTCTGCGCCGTCGCACCCTCGGCTTCGTGTTTCAGGATTTCAGGATTTCAATTTGATTCCCGCACTGACCGTCCTCGAAAATGTCACGCTGCCCCTGGAATTGGATAGTTGGCGCAGCCGCGACTCGCGACGCGCGGGCCTCGACGCTCTCGCGTCGGTCGGCCTAATGGACCGGGCAAGCAACTACCCTGACGACTTGTCGGGTGGTCAGCAACAGCGCGTCGCGATCGCCCGCGCCATTGTCGGCACACGCAAATTGATCCTCGCCGATGAGCCCACCGGTGCCTTGGACAGCCATACCGGTGAAGTCGTGCTGCGGATGCTGCGGCACCGTGTCGACGCCGGTGCCAGCGCGATTCTGGTCACCCACGATGCCCGGCACGCAGCCTGGGCTGACCGCATCGTGTATCTCGAAGACGGTCGCATCATCGGTCAAACGTCGACCGGATCACCTGAAGAACTCCTTGAAGCTGGTCGGGAATGACCGGTCGCAGCCGTCGTCGCAGCCGCATCGCCCCGTTCCGCGCCGCGCTGAGGTTTGCCCGGCGTGACGCCTGGGCCGCCAAGGGACGCAGCGCCCTGATCATCGCCATGGTCGCCATCCCGGTGGCCGGGCTCAGCGGCGTTGCCCTGGTTGGGCTGAGTATGGTGCCCACCGTTGATGAAACGGTCGCCGTCGAACTGGGGCAGGCCGACGCCCGCATCAACATGATCAGCAGCCCCGATCCGTCGATGATTCAGAGCCCAACGCGGCCCGACTGGCATCAGGTCGAGCTAGATTCCGCTGGTGTTCCCGTCAACACGCGAGTGGATGCCCAACTGGTCGATCCGGTCACCCTTGTTCCAGCCGATTCGACTCTCATCGCCCTGCGTTCGGCCGACGTGACCATCGCGACCGCCACCGGCATCACCGGGATGCCCGCGGTCGAGGGCGAGACCTGGAATGCCGGTTTCCAGCCCAAATATGTTCTGCGCGACGGGCGCGCTCCCGAGGCCAATGACGAAATACTGGTCACCAAAGCTGCGCTCGATCGACTGGGCGTGCGGGTCGGTAGCGAGGTCACTGTGCTTGACCCTGAGCGGTCGGTCACCGTGGTCGGCGTGCTGGACGCCGCGGAATACCCCGACTCGAAACTGGCCATCTTCGGACGCCTCGGCGCGTTCACGAGCGACACCGAGCAACGAGTTGGTCAGGACGATTTCTACCTGTTCGGCCATGGCCTGGACTGGCCGGCCGTGGAGCAGCTGAACCAGTCGGGGGCCGTCGTTCTTTCGAAGTCGGTGCTGCTGAATCCGCCGCCCGCAGGCAGCTACCAGCTGCAGGCATCCGCTGAATTGCAGGGCGTGGCGACGACGGTCGTGACGCTGACGGCAGCGGGCGTCGCCTTCGCCGTTCTGGAGGTCGCCCTACTGGCCGGCGCAGCGTTCACCGTCGGTGCAAGGCAACAGCAGCGCACGCTGGCGACCGTCGCGAGCGTCGGTGGGTATCGGCGCACCCTCTTTCAGATCGTGACCGCGAGCGGTCTGGTGCTGGGATTCGCCGGTGGTCTGGTCGGCGTCGCGCTCGGCGTCACCGCAGGATCTATGTTCATGGCTCTCAGCCGGGACGGCAGCGCCGTGCAGTACTGGGGCTACCACCTGTCGATACCCATTCTTGTCGGCATCGTCCTGTTCGCCATGCTGATCGGCTGGATCGCCGCCCTTGTCCCGGCATGGACGGCGTCGCGCCTCGACGTGCTGGCGGCGCTGCGCGGTGCACGGCGCCCCCAGGCCGTGCGTCGCGCTGGCCGTCGCTGGATCGGAATCTCGATCATCGTGGCCGGGGTCGCCATGACGGCGGGCGGCGCGCTTGCGGGGACCGCGAGTTTCTCGGCGCCGGGCATGATCGATAACAGCTCGCTCTACCAGCTGTCCATCATGCTCGTGCTCGCCGGACCGGTGCTAGCGCAGGTCGGAGCTCTGCTCGTTGCACCGGTCGTGCTTTCTGCTCTGGCTGCCCTCGTTTCCCGGCTCGGCACTGGCGCGCGGCTGGCCGCGCGCGATGTCGTTCGCAACCGGTCCCGCTCGCTTCCCGTGCTCGCGGCGATCATGACCACGGTGTTTCTCGGCACCATTCTGCTGGCGTTCTTCGGCGGATCCGACCAAGCCAGCCGGGCATCCTACGAACGGTGGAACGCCGAAGGCCAGATTATGGTGGACCTGAACGGTTGGACGGACGAGAGCACTCAGGTCATGTACCCGATTGCACCCGAAGTCTCGACGATGCTCCGTGATCAGTTCGGCGCGAAGAAAGTAAGCGTCCTGTCGGGGGTGCATCCGGCGTCACCCGGAACGACGGACAGCTCGCCCCAACCCCTGGTCGCACTGCGTCCCGAGGTTCGGTGCGATCTCGTGAGCGGTCCGAACCCGGCCGGTGCCTGCGACGCGCCGTTCTGGTTGTTCTCGAAGGGAACTGCGCCCCAGATCTGGACAGGAACAGTCGACGACCTCGCCCTGATTCTCGACGAGGAAGTCTCCGCAGACGCCCAGCGTGCGCTGCGAGCTGGGGGAGCGGTCGCCCTCTACCCCCAGTACGTGCAGGATGACGGGACCATCCAGATCGAGTGGATGCCGGCATCCACTCTGGTTGGCGACGGTCAGAACCAAAAGGTGGCGCCCCTGTCGACCACGACGATCGATGCTGTGGTGCAGCAGCCGGCGCATCCGATTCATTTCGGTGTCTTCATGCTGGAATCGACGGCCATATCGCACGGCCTGGAGCCAGTCACCTTTCGAGTGCTCGCCTCCTTGGCCGCACCGTTAGATGACGCCGACTACGACAAAATGTGGGGATCCCTCCGCTCTCTCACGGGCGGCACAGACCTCCTGGCCCGATACGAGGCAGGGCCGGGCAGCACGATTGACACCTCCGGCTGGGCCCTGGTCGCGGTCGCGGCACTCGTCGCCTTCGGCGCGGCCGCGGTCGCGTTGGGGCTCGCGCGGGCTGACGGGCGCCGCGACGACGTGACGCTGAGTGCGGTCGGCGCGCATCCGGCGCTGCGCCGCAACGTTGCCTTCTGGCAGGCCGTGCTGTTGACCGGCACCGGCGCGGTGCTGGGCGGAATCCTCGGCCTGCTCGGGCCTACTATGCTCGCATTGGTCGGTCTGTTGCCTTTCGCACCGCCGTGGCCCCAGGTAGCCCTGCTCGTTCTGGGGCTACCCGTGATCATCGCGGTCGGCAGCTGGATCCTCACCCGCCCGGCCGAATTCGAAGAGCGTCTGCAGCGCACGCTGAACTGATCCTGGTCAGGATGCTGCTGGCCGACACCGCTCACGTTGATGCGTTGCATGGCGACGATTGCGGCCTGGCAGGCCTACCCACCTGCGTCGCCCAGCGCGCTTACTTGGCGGCGAGCAGGCGCGCAACGCGGGGCTTGACCTCGGTGGCGAGCAGGGTGATGGACTCGAGCAGGTGTTCCTGGGGGAGCCCACCGTGGTCGCCCTGCAGAAAATGACGCATGTGGCCGAGGTGCCTGTGCAGCGCGACAATGCGTTCCGCGACGTCGTCGGGGTCGCCCACGAAGTAGGCGCTGGGTGCATCGACCTGAGCCAGATAGGAACTGCGCTGCGGCACCGGCCAGCCCCGCAACCGACCCATCTCCACGTTCAAGTTCACCCACCCCGGATACATCCGCTCGACGGCTTCCTTCTTGGTCGGGGCCACCAGGCCGAAGGTCGCCACCGAGACCTTGATGTTGTCGCCGGTGTGGCCGGCCTGCGCAGCTGACTGCCGGTAGAGGTTGGCGAGGGGCGCGAACCGGTGCGGCTCTCCGCCGATGATGGCATAGGCGAGGGGGAGACCGAGGCGCCCAGCACGAGCCGACGACGGCGCGCTGCCGCCGGTCGCGATCCAGATGGGGAGTGAGCCCTGCACCGGGCGCGGCACGACGTCGAGCTGGGGGATCGACGGACGTGCGGTGCCCGACCAGGTCACGTTTTCGGTGGCGCTGGTGTTGAGCGTGAGCAGCAGGTCGAGCTTCTGGGCGTAGAGCTCGTCATAGTCGTTCAAGCCGTAGCCGAACAGCGGAAAAGTCTCGACCGAGGAGCCGCGGCCGGCGGTGATCTCGATTCGGCCACCGCCCGAGATCGCATCAGCGATGGCGAACTGCTGGAAGACCCGCACCGGATCATCCGTTCCGATGATGCTCGCCGCGCTGCCCAGTTTGATCTGACTCGTCGCGGCGGCGGCCGCTGCGATGATCGCACCGGGCGAGGAGGCTGGCATCGACACGGTGTGGTGCTCACCGACACCGAAGTAGTCGAGCCCGGCCTTATCGGCCAGCACGATGGCGTCGAACAGGTTCCTGATCGCTTCCGCGGTGGAGCGTGAGCTGCCGTCGGGGTTGAGCTGAGTGTCGCCGAAGCTGTAGGCGCCGATCTCCATGGTGTTCTCCATTGTGTACGGGATAGTGAGGCGGCGTCCGGGAACAGGCGCGCCTTCTGGTGCAGAAATCCTCCGACGACCTTACGCGTCGTGCGCGAGTCGCCGTAGCTAGTTTCGCGCCTCTGTTGCCAATTCGCGCAGCCCTGTGGAAAGGATGCGCGCGTCGCCCGGAGCGTGTGCGGGCTCTCGTTCTCGTGTCCGTGACGATGACACGCAGTAGCGATGTTAACTGGCTCTTTCGCGAGACCGGACGGGTACACCCAAAGTATATACAAAATGTATTGAAAGAGTAGTATTATGCGGGCATGGGTTCACTTTTACAAATTCGGAACGTGCCCGATGAAGCACGCCGGGCGCTGAAGGCCAGGGCCGCAGCTCAAGGCGAGTCCCTCAACACGTATCTGCTCGATCTCGTTTCCCGAGAGGTCGCTCGTCCGACGGTCAGTGAGGTACTCGAACGCGCAGCCCGTCGAACGGAACACGCGCAGGCGTCCGCGCTTGAGGCGCTCGCGGTCGCACGAACGGAGCGCACTGGCGAGGTGCAGGACCGGTCCGGCGCGTGATCGTTGTCGACGCCGCCGCTGTGATTGATGCGTTGACCGCGGTCGCTGGTACCGATGGTCTACGTTCCCGCCTGGCAGCTGAAGAGCTGCATGCGCCGAGCCTGCTCGATTATGAAATCGTCTCCGCCTTACGCGGCCTCACGCTGGGCGGGCACCTGAGCGCGGCTCGGGCGCAGGACTTGTTAGTCGACTTCGAAGATTTGCCGATCCGACGGTGGCCCGCGGCTGAACCGCTGCGCCGGCGCGCGTTCCAGTTGCGCGACACTGTTTCGGCCTACGACGCTGCCTACATTGCTTTGGCCGAAGCGCTGCGTTGCCCGCTGCTCACCCGCGACGCACGATTGGCCCGAAGTAGCGGGCACAGTGTGCGGATTGAAGTGCACTAGCGGGCATCAGCTGCCGAGCTGTTCTCTGACCCGGGCTGAGTCAGCCATTTGGAGCGTACCCGCACCGTGGCATCCTCATAGCGGAGGTGCTCGTAGAATCCCAGAACGAAGTCGTTGCCCGAGCGCACGGTGAGCTGAACCTTTACGACACCGTTGGTGCGCAGCCTGTCTTTTGCGGCAGCCATCATCTGCTCACGCGGATGTCTGTCGGTACCGCCGCGCCCTAGTCTTCGAAGCTGTTCACCATCGCGAAGGCGGCACGTTCCATATAATCCCAGAGAATTCCCCGCTGCAACGGCGGCAGATTGGCGGCGTCCACGGCGACTTTCATATGGCCCAGCCAGCGGTCGCGGGCATCCGGGTTGACCTTGAATGGAATGTGACGCTGACGCAGACGCGGGTGGCCGCGCTGCTCACTGTAGGTGCCTGGACCGCCCCAGAACTGCTCGAGGAACATAACCAGGCGGTGTTCGGCCGGTCCGAGATCTTCTTCGGGATACATGGGCTTCAGCACCGGGTCGGTGGCCACCCCGACGTAGAAGTCGTGCACGAGCTTTTCAAAGAACGGGGTTCCGCCGACCTCGTCGAAGAATGTGGGCACTGCGGCGGGACCGTTCTCACCTTCGCGCAGGTACACGTTGGCAAGGGCTGCAGGCTGATCGGTGGGGTGTCGTTCAGTGGTCACGTGGTGCGGCTTTCTTCTCTTGGGTTAGTTCACTGTCAGTCAATGCCATCCCCACGAACTTCAGGGTCGGGCGTCTTCATCGGAGCCGGAACATTTTTGGGCTTGCGCGGCCCGCGTGGCTTGCGTACTGCGACCGGGCCGGTGCGCACGCCATCGACGACGTCGGGTACGGCCGCAGCGGCCTGTTCGGCCGCGTCGAGCGCGCCTTCGGCCGGTTCACTGGTCGATCCCTCAAGGGTACCGTCGCCGGTGGTCATGACCACGCTGTTGAGCGGCGTGAGTGGCACTCCCATACCGTCGAGTGCCTTCTTCATGTGCAGGCGCAGGTCACGGGCGAAGTCCCACTTGGCCGAGACCCGGGTCTTGACCACGAGCCGGGTCACGAGGGCTTCAGCGCTGATCGACTCGAGGCCCCAGATCTCGGGCTTTTCGAGAATGAACGCGCGCCACTTGCGACTTGAAGCGAGGGCAGTGGCCACGCGCAGCAGCTCGTCTTGCACGGCCTCCACGTCGGAACTGTAGGGGATGGCGAGGTCGATGATGACGCGCGCCCAGCCCTGCGACATGTTGCCGACCCGCAGAATCTCGCCGTTGCGCACGAACCAGAGCGTGCCATCGATGTCGCGTACCTGAGTGATGCGAATTCCGACCGTTTCGACGACACCGGAGGCGAATCCCACGTCGACGATGTCGCCCACGCCGATCTGGTCTTCCACGACCATGAACAGGCCGTTGAGAATATCCTTGACGATGTTTTGTGCGCCGAAACCAAGGCCGGCGCCGAGCGCGGCGGTGAGCAGAGCGAAGGAACCGAGAATGTCCTTGTTCAGGGTCGTGACGATGAGCAACAGGGCGGTGATCAGGATGAACACGTTCACGATGTTCGCGAGCACGGCCCCGAGGGTGCGTGAGCGCTGTACAACGCGCACCGCCGCGAGCGGTGACACATTGAGTGCCTGGGTGTCGTCGACCTTCTGATTCTTCTTGACGCCGGAGACGATCTGCTGCACCACGCGCCGAATGACGAATTGCAGAACCCAGCGCAGGGCGAAAGCGATGAGGATGATCATCGCGACGGCGAAGGCCTTTTCCAGAAAGTCGGTCCACTGAATTTTAGCAAAGTAGGTACCGAGATCGGCCCAGAAAGTTTCCCAGTTCATATCCAAACCAGTCTACCGAGAGGCCGTTTGTGGAACCCGGGAAGTGACCCCGGTCACGGTATCGACGCCCGCGACACGCAGCCGCAGCAGACCGGTCTCGGCACCGCAGGCAGTGGCATCCTCTCGGTAATCGTGGAGTTTGCTGTGAACCTCACAGGATGCGTGAAGCCCGCGGCCAGTGGTCGGCTGGCTGCGGGCTTCATGGTGCTACCTGCCGACGGCTACTCGGCGTCGCGCGCCTGTACCTTCAGCGATCGCTCGACTCCGGCCAGGTTCTCGACCACGAGGCGGCGAAGTGCTGCCGGCCCCGGGTTCGCATCGAGCCAGGCCCGGGTCGCGTCGGCGAGGGCCTGGTTGTTCAGCGGTGCCGGGTAGAGACCGATGACGAGCTTCTCGCCGATCGAGAAGCTACGCGCCTCCCACACGCGCTGCAGCATCTCGAAGTAGGTCGCGACAAACGGCTCGAGCAGGGCCGCGTCGTTGACCCGCAGGAACCCGGCGGCCGTCGTGCGCACAATGGTCGTCGGTGCCGTGTCAACGTCGATGAGTGACGACCAAGCGGCGAGCTTGCCCTCGGTCGTGGGAAGAGCGGCCCGGGCCAGGGCGGCCGACTGGGCGCCGGTGGCCGTGTTGTCGGCCGTGAGCGCCGCGTCGATCTCGGTGGCGTCGGCGCGTCCACCGGCCACAAGGGCGGTGAGCAACTCCCAGGCCAGGTCGGTATCGACCGTGAGGCCCTCCAGCACGGTGCTACCCGACCGCAGGGCCACCACGTTATCGAGCTCGGCGGGGTTGGTCGCAACGGCGGCGAAGAACTTCACGAACTGGAACTGGGCGTCGCTGCCGGCCACAGCATTCTGGGCCAGCATCCACAGTGCCGCGGCGACCTCGGTCGTGACGGCAGCGCGGTGTGGCTGGCCGACGTAGTAGTTCGCTGTGAGTACGACCTGGCCGAGTACGGTGCGCAGCGTGGTCGACTCGGTTTCGGTGGCCACGTTGTTCAGCACCAGGCGCACGAAGTCGCGCGCTGTGGTCTCAGCGTCGCGGGTGGCGTCCCAGACCGAACCCCAGACCAGAGCGCGGGCGAGCGGGCTCTCAATGGCAGAGAGATGTTCCAGAGCCACCGCCTCTGAGGCGGGGTCCAGGCGAACCTTGGCGTAGCTGAGGTCGTCGTCGTTGAGCAGGATCAGGTCGGAACGCTGGCGACCGACGAGGGCGGGGACGTCCGTTCGCGAGCCGTCGACGTCGAGTTCGACCCGGTGCGTGCGCACGAGCTTGTGGGCGTCGTTGAAGGTGTAGAAGCCGATGGCCAGGCGGTGCGGGCGAATGGTGGGGTAATCGGCCGCGGCGCTCTGCAGCACCGCGAAGCCGGTGATGACTCCCGCCTCGTCGACGGTGATCTCGGGGCGCAGGGTGTTGACGCCGGCGGTCTCGAGCCACAGCTTCGCCCAGTCGCGAAGGTCCCGGCCGCTCGCCGCTTCGAGTTCGACGAGCAGGTCGCGCAGCTCGGTGTTGCCCCACTGGTGCTTCTGAAAGTAGGAGCCGACTCCGGTGAAGAACGCCTCGATACCCACCCAGGCGGCGAGCTGCTTGAGCACGGAGCCGCCCTTGGCGTAGGTGATGCCGTCGAAGTTGACGAGCACATCGTCGAGGTCGCGGATGGTGGCGACGACCGGGTGGGTCGAGGGAAGTTGATCTTGCTTGTAGGCCCAGCTCTTCTCCATCACGGCGAAGGTGGTCCAGGCTTCGTGCCACTCGGTGGCTTCGGCGGTGGCGATGGTCGAGGCCCACTCGGCGAAGCTCTCGTTGAGCCAGAGGTCGTTCCACCAGGTCATCGTGACGAGATCGCCGAACCACATGTGGGCGAGCTCGTGCAGAATCGTCACAACCCGGCGTTCCTTGACGGCGTCGGTCACCTTGGAGCGAAAGATATAGGTCTCGGTGAAGGTGACGGCGCCCGCGTTCTCCATGGCGCCGGCATTGAACTCCGGAACGAACAGCTGGTCGTACTTGTCGAAGGGGTATGCGTAGCCGAACTTCTCCTCGTAGTAGGCGAAGCCCTGGCGGGTCTTCTCGAGGATGTAGTCGGCGTCGAGGTATTCCGAGAGGCTTTTGCGACTGAACACGCCGAGTGGGATGGTGCGTCCGTCGCTCGAGACGAGTTCGCCGCGCACGACGGCGTACGGGCCGGCGATGAGCGCGGTGATGTAGCTTGAGATGGTGTGGGTGGGCGCAAACGCCCAGGTGCTGGCGCCGTTGCCGGCATCGATGGGTTCGGGCGTGGTGGAGTTGGAGACGACCTGCCACTCGCTCGGCGCCGTGACGGTGAAGGAGAATTTTGCCTTCAAGTCAGGCTGCTCGAACACCGCGAACACGCGGCGGGAGTCGGGTACCTCGAACTGGCTGTACAGGTAAACCTCGTTGTCGACCGGGTCGACGAAGCGGTGGAGGCCCTCACCGGTGTTGGTATAGAGCGCGTCGGCGACGACGACGAGCTCGTTCTCGGTCTGCAGGCCGTCGAGCTGAATGCGGATGCCGTCGCTCACGACGGCCGGGTCGAGCACGGCACCGTTGAGGGTCACCGAATGCACCTGTGCTGTGATTGCGTCGATGAAGGTCGAGCCGCCGGGGGTGGCGTTGAAGCGCACCGTGGTGGTGCTGCCGAATGTGGTAGGGCCGGTAGTGAGGTCGAGTACGACGTTGTAGCTCGCTACCGTGACGAGCGCGGCGCGCTCGGACGCTTCAAGGCGGGTGAGGTTCTCTCCAGGCAACTTAGTTCTCCAATTCGATTCACGATTCGATTCGCGACGGATTCCATTTGGAACGGTGCAGCTTCGGCGCTCGTGGCGCCAACGCACCCCGCAAGCCTAGCCATGATTAGGATGTGGGCATGAGAGCGAGCACCGATCCCGGCGTCGCGACCGCTGAACGTTACCGGGCCTTCGCCGAGGTTGAAGCCCGCGGAATGAGCGCCTGCTACGAACGCTGGGCCGCTGGGGTTGCGGCTGATCCTGAGATCGTGACGCTGATCGATCTGCTGCCGCCAGTCAAGCGGCAACCAAACCTGGTGTTCAGCGCGGCCCGGTTGCACGGGGCTGTTGCGGGGGAGTACCCGGCTTTCGCGGCCTGGCTGCGCGAGCACTGGGCGCTCGTCGCCGCTACCTGCCTGACCCATGCGACCCAGACAAATGAGCCCGGTCGGTGCGCTGTGTTGTTACCGGCCCTGGCGGCGCTCGCCGGGCCGCTCGCGATAATCGAAGTGGGGGCATCCGCCGGTCTCTGCCTACATCCCGATCGGTATAGCTACCGGTATCGGTCTGCTGATGGCGGCGAGTGGATGCTGCACCCGACCGACGGCCCCAGCCCGGTGGTGCTCGACTGCGACGTCACCGGCCCGGTGCCATTGCCCGAGCGGATGCCCGAGATCGTGTGGCGGGCCGGAATCGACCTTCATCCCCTCGACGTGCACAGCGACGGGGACGTGGCCTGGCTAGAGGCGCTGATTTGGCCGGAGCACGACGACCGTCGCTCCCGGCTGCGCGCCGCGGTTGCCGTGGCCCGTCAGGAGACGGTCGAGATCGTGCCGGGGGACCTGGGCGACGAGATCGAGGCGCTCGTTGCCCGGGCACCGGCCGGGGCAACCGTTGTCGTGTTCCACACCGCCGTGCTCGCCTACCTGAACGAGCAGGACCGCAATCGGTTCGCCGCGCAGATGACCCGACTGCCGGTGAGCTGGCTATCGAACGAGGGGCAGAGTGTGGTGCCCAGGGTGTTGGATCGGCTTGGGGAGGCGCCGGCACCGTCACATCCAATTCCGGCATCCGCTTTTATTCTGGCCCTGGACGGCGAGCCGATCGCCTTGGCCCAGCCGCATGGTCGGTCATTACACTGGCTCGGGTGACTCGGAGGGGGGCTCGGCCGACGGCTCCGCTGGCAACGGCGCAGCGCTATCGGTCGCCCAGCCGAAGGAGCCGAAGGAGGCGGACGGGTGCGTCATCACCGCCGCGTCGTGCATCGAAACGAAACTGCCGCCGTTCGGCCCATCGTTTGGTTCCTCATCGGGCTGCCAACGTGGGGTTTCGCTACTGCGGGTACCGAGGAGCCGTCGGGTGAGGGATTCGCCCGCCGACAACAGATCGTCGAGGGCGACCTGCAGGTCGTTGTCATCGACGGTGTCGGCGCGGAGGGCAGCGTGAAGCACGGCCCGGCGAATCAGCTCCTTCGCGAAGGAGCCCGTCACGCCTTCTGCACGGTGGGCAGCGGCGTCGAGGGCAGCCGGGCTGAACGGCAGCCCGCCCGCATAGCGTCGGAACAGGCGCTCACGTTCGGCCAGGGCGGGCAAGGGTACTTCGACGGCGAGGTCGACCCGCCCTGGCCGTTCGGCCAGCGCGCGCTCGAGCACCTCGACCCGGTTGGTGGTCATGACGAAGGCCACATCCATGTCGCCGTCGAGTCCGTCGAGAGCGTCGAGCACCTCGAACAACAGCGGCTGCGGAGTGGCATTGCGTTGCATCGCGACCAGGTCGATATCTTCCATAACGACGATGGACGGCGCAAAGGTGCGCGCGATCTCGGCAGCCGCAGCGATGTGCACGATGCTGCTCCCGGTGAGCAGCACGGCGGTGATGCCCGGTGTTTCGCTGAGCAGGTGGCGCACGGTGAGGGTTTTACCGGTGCCGGGAGCACCGTAGAGCAGCACGCCGCGCTTCAAATGTTGCCCGGCGGCGAGCAAGACCCGGCGCTGCTCGCCGATTCCGATGACGTGGTCGGTGATGGTGCCGAGGATGCCCTCCGGCAGCACGATGGCGGCCGTCGGTACGACGGGTCGTTCCAGAAAGGTGATTCCGGCTCCGGCTCCGTATTCGGTTTGCACGAATGACAGCACCTGTCCGCGCAGCACGCTGTGCTCGATCATGAGTGCGCGCAGGTGCTCGAGAAAACCGGTGACCGTACGCGGCGACTCGGCCATGATTTCGAGCTCGGCCGTGTTGCGCCCGAATTGCGGGTTCGCTGCGCGTTGCAGCACGGCAATCGGCTGCCCGTCGAAGCGGATGAGCCGGAGACCGAACGAAACGACCTGGCGAGTCGACGTCGGTCCGGTCGCCCGGGCCGAGTAGTCCACCGGTCCGGGCCCGAAACCCCGGAACGGGCTGGCCACGAGCTCCGACAGCGTCGAGTGAAACCGCTGCTGCCCGCCCGATACGCCCAGAAGCGCGGCCGGATGCGCGCCGGCCAACGTGCTCAGGGCGATGTCCGCGTCGACGAGGCGATGATCGGCCAGGGTCTCCGACACGACCGGCAGCGTCGACGCGTTGGCGCCGAGAAAGGCGCTGACGCGGTCGCCGAGTGGTGTCAGGCACGACCCGGCCCGGTCATCCGCCGCAGATACGACCCGTTCCATGAAGTGTTTGAAGGCGCGCACAACGTCTTGGTCGAAAGTGTCCTCGGTCATGTCGTTCTCCTGTTCTCGTGGCAGCCCTGTCGAACCTAGCGGGCCTGGGCGATGATTGCCTCGGCGACAGCGACAGCGACAGCGACAGCGACAGCGACAGCGTCAGCGTCAGCGGCAGCGGCAGCGGCAGCGTCAGCGTCAGCGTCGGTACGTGAGTCGACCTGATACGCCGACTGCCCGAGCGAGAAGATCACGGTGCAGTACGACGAGGTGTCGGTGCAGATCTGCATACGAAAGCGAGAAAACCGGTCGGCGTGATCAGACTGCGGCGTAGCATGCGATCAGCCCAACAGGAGCAATTTTTGCCGCATGACCTGTGGTTTACTCGATATTTTTGAGTACTCGACACGGGCTCGATCCGGTCAGGGAAGGATTGGTGCAACTATGTGGCAGCCTGAGGCACACTCCAGTAGTCGACGGTCCTGTGCTACCAGGCGCCGGGCTGGTAGTCCTTGAGGAAGACGCCGTAGAGGTCTTCGCCGGCCTCGCCGCGCACGATCGGGTCGTAGACCCGGGCGGCGCCGTCAACCAGGTCGAGCGGCGCGTGAAAGCCCTCCTCGGCCAGGCGCACCTTGGTCGGGTGTGGCCGTTCGTCGGTGATCCAACCGGTGTCGACGCTCGTCATGAGAATGCCATCATCGAGCATCTCCTTGGCGCTCGTACGCGTGAGCATGTTCAGCGCTGCCTTGGCCATATTGGTGTGCGGGTGGCCAGGGCCCTTATAACCGCGACCGAAGACGCCCTCCATCGCCGACACGTTCACGATGTAGGTACGACGCGCAGCGGATGCCGTGAGCGAGCCGCGCAGACGGCTCACCAGCAAAAATGGTGCGGTCGTGTTGCACAGCTGAACTTCGAGCATCTCGAGCGGATCGACGTCTTCGACGTTGGCCGTCCAACTGTTCACGTCGTGCAGGTCGGGAACAAGCCCGCCGGCGTCAATGGCGGTGCCGGCGGCAAGACGCTCCAGTGACGAAGACCCGGCGGCGAGAGCCAGCCGGGTAAGGTCATCCGCTGTGAGCGCGCCGGCACCGGACGCGGCCGCGAGCAGCGGATGCCCGGAGACCGACGCAGCCAGGGCGAGCGGATGCGCATCATTGGTGTGTCCAAACGACACAATCTCGGGCAGGGGACCGTCGGGCAGCGGAGCATCCTCGGCCTCGACCAGGGGGGAGTACGAGCCGCGCGAGCGTCGCACGGTCTGCGCTGCATTGTTGATGAGAATATCGAGCGGACCCTGGGCAGCGACGGAATCAGCCAGGGCGATCACCTGGGCCGGGTCGCGCAGATCGATTCCGACGATGCGCAGGCGATGCAGCCAGTCCTTGGAGTCGGGCATGGCGGCGAAGCGGCGAACGGCGTCGCGCGGAAACCGGGTCGTGACGGTGGTGTGGGCACCGTCGCGCAGCAGGCGGAGTGCGATGTACATGCCGATCTTGGCACGGCCGCCGGTGAGCAGTGCGCGTTTGCCGGTGAGGTCGGTGCGGGCGTCACGCTTGGCGTGGCTGGAGAGGGCGCAGCTCGGGCAGAGCTGGTGGTAGAACGCGTCGACCACGGTGTACTTCTGCTTGCAGATATAGCAGGCGCGCGGAACAAGCAGCTCACCGGCGGTCGCCGCGTTGGTACCGAGGGAAAGCTGGGCGCCTCGGGTCTCGTCGTCGATGCGGGTGGGCGCGCCGGTGGCGGTGGCCGCGATGACGCTGCGATCGGCGTCGGCGATGACCGCGCGTTTCTCGATGCGACGCACCATCTTGACCGACTTGAACATCTTGGCAGTGGCCTGGCGCACGGTGACGAAGTCGGGGCTGTCCGGGTCGATGTCGGCCAGGGAGGCGAGCACGCGGAGGGTGACGGCGAGATCCTGTGGATCGATTCCGGCGAACTCGGCGGCCGGTGCTGCCGACTCGGCGGCGGTAGTGGGCGCAGAAGTCATTAGAGGATTCTACGTGGACCGACTGGGAGCATCTGTGTCAGCGAAAACGACCGCGCCCATCCGGAAAGCCCATTCCACCTCCACCTGATCATCGTCTGGGCCCGGCGAACAGATACCGGGAAGCACTACACCTTCGTCGATTCCTGAGCCGGAATGGCGCTGGTCGGCGGCTCGAAGGTGTGGTCAAACGGCATCTGGTCGGTATCGAGCAGGGGATTGTCATCTTGCGTTTTGACGAGTTCATGCGCTTCTTCTTCGCTGTTCACGCTCGGCATGGAGCCGGGAAGATGGCGATTGGCCGATTCCCGCAGGAAGAAGATGGCGATCGCACCGATGAACGACGTGCCCATCAGGTAGAACGCCGGCATCAGATCATTGCCGGTGCCCACAATGAGCGCCGCAATGATGAACGGTGTGGTCCCGCCGAATATGGCCACGGCGAAGTTGTACGAGATACCCATGGCACCGTACCTGCTAGCCGTGGGAAACAATGCGGGCAGGGCGGAGGCGAGGTTGGAGACATAGAACGTGACCGGGAAAGCGATGAACGCCAGGCCGAGCAAGGTCGACCAGACGTCGCCGATACCGATCAGCAAAAACGCCGGGTAGGCCAGTACGACCGTGCTGATTGCTCCGATCCACAGCACCGGTCGGCGCCCGATGCGGTCGGACAGGCGACCGGCCAGCGGGATGCACAGGGCCATGACGACGAGAATAGGAATCGTCAGCGCCGTGCCGTGCAGTTCGTCGTAGCCCTTGTTCTCGGTTAGATAGGTGGGCATATACGAGGTGAGGGCGTAGCCGACCGTGTTCGCGGCGGCGACGAGGATCATCGCGATGATGATATTGCGCCAGTACGCCTTGAAAATGGCGATCGGGCTCTTCGGGGTGTCCGCCGTGGCGCCGATGGGATTCTTCTGCGCTTCCTCCTGGGCGTCGAGAGTGGCCTGGAAGGCGGGCGACTCGTCGATCTTCAATCGGAAGTAGATTGCGACCAGACCGAGCGGCCCGGCGACGAGAAACGGAACCCGCCAGCCCCACTCCTCCATGACCGACTGCCCGAGCGTGAGCTGTAACACCGAGACGAGCGAGGCACCGACGGCGAAACCGAGGTAACTGCCCATATCGAGAAAACTCGCGAAGTAACCGCGTTGTGTGTCGGGCGCGTGCTCACTGACGAACGTTGTCGCCCCCGCATACTCGCCTCCGGTTGAGAACCCCTGTACGAGCTTGACGAATACCAGCAGAACCGCTGCCCAGACGCCGATCTGGGCGTAACCGGGAAGGATGCCGACGGCAAAGGTCGAGGCGGCCATCAGCATCAGCGTGGTGGCGAGCACCTTCTGCCGGCCGATGCGGTCACCCAGCCAGCCGAAGAACACGCCGCCGAGCGGGCGGGCGAAAAAGGTCGCGGCGAAGGTTCCGAGCAGGAACAGGGTTTGAACGGATGCGTCCGCCTCCGGCAAAAAGACCGGACCCATCGTGGTGATGAGGTAACCGAAGATACCGACGTCGTACCACTCCATGGTGTTTCCCACGATGGTGCCACCGAGGGCACGCTTCATGATCGGTTTGTCGACGACATTCACGTCGGACACGGCGATCCGTCGGCGGCGCAGAGTTTTCGCGGGCTTTTTCCTCCCGGTCGAGGCGTTCGTGGCGTCGAAATGCGGGCTGGATGTACTTCGGTCAGTGGGCATGAGATTTCTCCCGTGGAGATATTAAGCTGCGAAGTCGAGGCTGTGCTGCGTGGTGCAGATTTTTTCAGTTGCATAAGAATACCCCCGAAGGGGGGCATTGCCTAAATAGCAAGGCCCGGTTTCGGGGAGGACCCAGCGAGTTCTGCCTAGGCTGGAGATATGACTGATTCCGTAGATTTCTGGTTTGACCCCTCGTGCCCCTGGGCCTGGATGACTTCGCGCTGGGTGGACGAGGTTGCGCGCCTGCGCAATCTCGACGTGACCTGGCATGTGATGAGCCTCGCCGTACTCAACGAAGACCAGGACGTGAGCGCGGACTATGCGGCATTCTTTCCGCGGGCGCTCAAGTACACCCGACTCGTCGCCGCCGCTGCCGAACTGCACGGGCAGCCGATGGTCAAGGCGCTGTACGACGCGCTCGGCACCCAGATTCACCCGGGCGGTAGCAACAATCCCGACGAGGTCATTCCCGCAGCGCTCGCCGAGGTGGGCCTGCCCGCCAGCTTCGCGGCCTTCGCCGACAGTGAGGAGTATGACCCCCAAATGCGCGCGAGCCACTTCGACGGCATCAATCGGGTCGGCCAGGACGTCGGAACCCCGGTTATTGCGGTCAACGGTGTGGCGTTCTTCGGCCCAGTCATCTCACCGGCACCCATGGGGGACGCCGCACTGGCCCTGTGGGACGGCGTCGTGGCGCTCGCGAGTTACGACGGGTTCTTCGAGCTCAAGCGCAGCCGTACCCGCGAACCAATTTTCACCCCAGTGGCCAGCACTAAATAGACTGATCACATGCGCATCCACATCGCCACGGACCATGCCGGTCTCGACCTCAGCCACCACCTGATCACGCATCTGAGTGCGGCCGGTCACGAGGTCATCGACCACGGGCCCCAGGCCTATGACGCCCTCGACGACTACCCGGCGTTCTGCATCAACGCCGCGCAGGCAACCGTCGACGACCGCGAGTCCGGCATCGAAGCGCTCGGCGTCGTATTCGGCGGTTCCGGCAATGGCGAACAGATCGCCGCCAACAAGGTATCCGGAGCCCGAGCAGCCCTCGTCTGGAATCTCAGCACGGCCCGGCTCGCTCGTGAGCACAACGACGCCAACGTCATTTCAATCGGGGCCAGGGAACACACGATCGCGGAGGCCGCGAGCTTTATCGATGCCTTTGTTGCCGAGCCGTTCAGCGACGAGGAGCGGCACACGCGGCGCATCCGTCAGCTCGGCGAGTATGAGCGAACCGGAACCATCGCCGGGAAAAACGTCGACGGCAGGTGAACTGAGGTGCCAGAGGGTCACTCCGTTCATCGCATCACCCGCCAGTTTCAGCGCAATTTCATCGGCCACCGCGTGACGGTCAGCTCGCCGCAGGGCCGGTTCGCGACTGGCGCCACCCAGCTCAGCGGACATTCGGTGACAGATGCTCGCGCCGTGGGCAAACAGATGTTTCTGGAGTTTGATCACGGATTGTGGTTACGCATCCACTTGGGATTGTACGGCGCCTGGGATTTCAGCGGCGAGGTTCTCATGGATGCCACGATGGCGTCGGCCAACGGCCGGATGGGCCAGACCAATCAGCACGGCACCAAGGTCGCGGCGGGGGCCGAGGCCGCGACCTTTGACGCCGATGGTGAAAATTCGATCTTCAGTATCGGGGCGCCGCGGCGCACGCGGGTGCGCATGTCCGAGCAGGAAAAAGAGATCGAGCCCGTCGATATCTTTCCCCCCGAACCGGTCGGCCAGGTACGGGTGCGGCTGCTCACCGACACGGTGTGCGCCGACCTGCGTGGACCGACGGCGTGTGAGGTGCTCGACCCGGCTCAGGTCGACGCTGTGATCGCCAGGCTCGGACCCGATCCGGAACTGGAGAACACCCCCGCGGCCGAGGAACGCTTCGTTTCTGTCGTGCGAAAAAAACCCACGCCGATCGGCCGGCTGTTGATGGACCAGAGCGTGGTCAGCGGAATCGGCAACGTCTATCGTGCCGAAATACTCTTTCGTGCCGGTCTCAACCCGCACACTCCCGCCAAGTCACTCAGTGACGAAACCGTGCGCGCGCTGTGGCAGGACTGGGCCCACCTCTTGCATATAGGTGTTGCCACTGGCCAGATGATGACCATGGACAAGCTCGAGGGCGCCGGGTACCGGCGCGCCATGAGGAGTCGGGCCCATCGGCACTGGGTCTACAAACGCGAAGGCCTACCCTGCCGAGTCTGCGGTACGCACATCGTGCTCGAAGCTATGGCGGCCCGCAAACTGTACTGGTGCCCGCGATGTCAGGCGTAACCGCTCCTGCTGCACGGTGAGGGGGCCAGCACGCGTGGTACTCGGGTGTCGGGCATGCTGCGAAAATAAAGTCATGATCCATCGTCGATTTGCCCGGCCACTCCGGCGTGTTGCAATCATCGTCAGCGGTGCCATCGTCGGAGCGGTCGTCATTACCGTCGCACTGACCGCCTGCTCGAGCGACAACGGCGCCGGCGTCATCGACACCGTCGGCAGCATCGACTTCGTCAATCCGCTCGCGATCCCGCCGCTGGCCGAATCGACCGTGAATGCCGCGGGTGAGCGAGTCTTCGACCTCGCCGCCCAAGAGGGAACGAGCGAGTTCGTGCCGGGCGTCAGCACCGCCACCTGGGGCTACAACGGCAGCTACCTCGGCCCCACCCTCGTCGCCGGGCGCGGCGAAAACGTGCGCATCAATGTCTCCAATAACCTCCAGGAAGCTACGAGCGTGCACTGGCACGGCATGAACCTGCCCGCAAAGATGGACGGCGGCCCGCACCAGATGGTCGAGCCGGGCGCACAGTGGAGCCCGAACTTCACGATCGACCAGCCCGCCGCAACCCTCTGGTACCACCCGCATCCCGCCGGCACAACCGAGCACCAGGTAGAAATGGGCCTGGCCGGCCTGTTCCTGATCCAGGACGACGAGGAGGCCGCACTCAACCTGCCCCGCAGCTACGGGGTCGATGACATACCCGTTGTGGTGCAGGATCGCCGCTTCGACGCGAAGGGCCAATTCATCAGCAACGTGCGCGGTTACATCGGTCCGATCGGCGATGAGCTGTTGGTCAACGGCACCCTCGCGCCGTACTTCGATGTGACGTCCGAGGTGGTGCGCTTGCGCCTGGTCAACGGGTCGTCGGCGCGCGTGTACGACTTCGGGTTCAGCGATGGCCGGTCCTTCGACCTGATCGGAACCGATGGGGGACTGCTCACTGCGGCGGCACCGCTGGACGGCATCCGCTTGTCACCGGGGGAGCGCGCCGAGATCCTCGTGAAAGTGATCCCGGGTGAGACTGTGCAGCTGCAGTCCACCCCGCCCAACCTCGGCACCTCGGCCCGAGCGGCGACCCGCAACGCCGGTGATGACACACTCGACGTGCTGGAGTTGCGCGCGGCCGACACTCTCGGCAGCATCGGCGCCGTATCGACGACCTTGGCGAACATCGAGCCACTCCAGAAAGCGGATGCCTCCGTCGACCGCTCGTTCACACTCAACGGCTACACGATCAACAACCGGCTCATGGACATGACACGCATCGACGAGACCGTCGAGGCCGGTGCCACCGAGGTGTGGACCGTTGATAATGCCATGCCGTTGCCGCACAACTTTCACGTGCACGCCGTGCAGTTTCAGGTACTGCGCGTGGGGACGAAATCGCCGCCACCCGAACTTTCCGGCTGGAAGGACACGATCTACCTCGAGCCGGGTGTGCGCTACGAACTCATCATGCAGTTCGCGGAATACACCGATCCGGACTTTCCGTATATGTTCCACTGCCACATGCTTGCCCATGAAGATGCCGGAATGATGGGCCAGTTCGTCGTGGTGGAACCCGGTGAGCAGGCCGGTACACCGCCGACCGCTCAGGACGCGAGCGTGCCGAAGGTAAACCAGGCCGTTGGCAGCGGACCGCGCGTGATCTCGCCGGTCCACGGCCACTAGAGGCGGACAGCCGCCTAAACGGCGAAAGCCGCCAGCTACGCGCTGACGGCTTTCGGTGTGTGCATATTCACTCTGTGGAGGGGACGACGGGAATCGAACCCGCGTCATAAGTTTGGAAAACTCAGGCTCTACCATTGAGCTACGTCCCCAGGCTCAATACTTGAGCACTCGAGTATCCTAGTACAGGAAACCGGGGGACGTTTGCCAGTGCGGGCGCATCCGTTCGAACGGCGTGCATTAGACTGGACGAGGTCAATCCGCCTGTCGTGAGCTTTCGCTTGCGCCAACAGATTGGTTCCCCAACAAAGCAGTATCGATGGGTCGAAGTAGATCCGGGGCGTAGCTCAGCTTGGTAGAGCGCTCGTTTTGGGGGCGAGAAGTCGCAGGTTCAATTCCTGTCGCCCCGACATTATCCGCAGCACACCGTTTCAATACACAGGAGAGTCTCGAGTGAAGTCCACGGTCGAAAAACTGAGCCCCACGCGCGCCAAGCTCACCATCACGGTGAGCCCCGACGAGCTGAAGCCAGCCATCACCCACGCCTACGGCCACATCGCCGAGGACATCAACATCCCCGGTTTTCGTAAGGGAAAGATCCCGCCGGCCATCATCGACCAGCGCGTCGGCAAGGCCGCGGTACTGGAACACGCCGTCAACGAGGGTCTCGACGGTTTCTACCGTGCGGCAGTCGAAGAGAACAAGCTGCGCCCCCTGGGTCGTCCAGAGGCCGACATCGTCGAATGGCCGAGCAACACCGACTTCTCCGGTGACCTGCTCCTCGCTATCGAGGTTGATGTACGCCCCGAGATCGACCTGCCCAGCTACGCCGGCCTCAAGCTCACCGTTGATGCCGTCGCGGTATCCGACGAAGAAGTTGCCGAAGAACTCGACAAGCTGCGTAGCCGGTTCGGTACGCTCATCACCGTCGATCGTCCCGCCAAGACCGGTGACTTCGCTCAGATCGACCTGAACGCCGCAATCGACGGCGAAGAGGTCGACACCGCCAGTGGCATCTCCTACGAGGTCGGCTCCGGCGACCTCATAGACGGTATCGACGAAGCGCTCGACTCGCTCAGCGCCGGCGAGACCACCACTTTCAACTCCAACCTCATGGGTGGGGACCACGAGGGTGAGACGGCTGAGATCACCATCACCGTGATCGCCGTGAAGGAGCGTGAGCTTCCCGCCGCCGATGACGACTTCGCTCAGATCTCGAGCGAGTACGACACGATCGCTGAGCTCACCGAGAGCCTCAAGGTGCAGGTCGAGAAGTCCAAGGCCTTCGGACAGGGTAGCCAGGCCCGAGAGCGTCTCATCGAGACGCTCCTCGGCTCGGTCGAGGTTCCGATCCCCGCCGCGATCATCCTCGACGAGGTGAACCGTCACCTCGAGGGCGAAAGCCGCCTCGAAGACGACACGCACCGCGCCGAGGTCACCGAAGCCAGCGAGAAGACGTTCCGTCAGCAGATCCTGCTCGACACGATCGCCGAAACTGAGCAGGTCAAGGTCAGCCAGGACGAGCTCACGCAGTACCTCATCCAGGGTGCAAGCCAGTACGGCATGGACCCCAGCGAGTTCGTGCAGACGCTCAACACCAACGGCCAGATTCCGTCGATGGTTGCCGAGGTTGCCCGTAACAAGGCCCTCGCCATTGCCCTGGGTCGGGCTGAGGTCGTTGACTCCAACGGCAAGCCAGTCGACCTGAGCGAGTTCACGGGCCCGGTCGACGATGAGGGTGCTGGTGATGAGGGTGCTGGCGAAGAGGATGCTGCTGACGCGGCCGTTGACGCTGCACCCGTTGCCGAGGCTGACGCAGAGGTCGACGAGAAGCCGAAGAAGAAGAAAGCCGCTGCTAAGAAGTAGCGTGCGTAGCAATACTCCCTAAGCGCGTGCATGGGCCGGCCGGATTCACTCCAGTCGGCCTTTTGCATGCTGTGGGAGCCTGGGCGTGCGCCCGGTAATCTGCCGAGGGCGAACACAGCCGTTTTCCGCCGCGCGCTCCGATAGATTCATTGAGAAGCGACAACTGAAACGGAGCACGACATGGCCGACCCGACACCCACTAACGGTGTATTTGACCGACTGCTGAAGGACCGCATCATCTGGCTCGGCTCAGAGGTCCGTGATGAAAACGCCAACGAGATCTGCGCCAAGATTCTGCTTCTGGCAGCCGAGGACTCAAAGCGCGACATCTATCTCTACATCAATTCTCCCGGTGGTTCGATCACCGCCGGAATGGCGATCTACGACACGATGCAGTTCGTACCCAATGACATCGTCACGGTCGGCATCGGAATGGCGGCCTCGATGGGCCAGTTCCTGCTCACCTCGGGCACGAAGGGTAAGCGGTACATCACTCCGAACGCTCGTGTGCTTTTGCACCAGCCGTCCGGCGGATTCGGTGGCACGGCGGCCGATATCCAGACACAGGCACGCCTCATCCTCGATATGAAGCAGCGACTGTCGGAGATCACAGCCGCGCAGACCGGCAAGACCCCCGAGCAGATCAACGCTGACGGTGACCGCGACAACTGGTTCAGCGCTCAGGAAGCCCTCGAGTACGGTTTCGTCGACCACCTCCGCGCATCCGCTTCGGATGTCATCGGCGGCGGCGGCACCGATCCCGACGCCGACGCCACCAAGTAGTCCGCCGAAACTGAACAGGAAGAAATCATGACTATCCCCACATTCGGTGGAACGGCCTACAGCTCGATGGGCGGCTCGACCAAGAACTCGCCCGAATCCCGCTATATCCTTCCCACCTTCGAAGAGCGCACCGCCTACGGGTACAAGCGCCAGGACCCCTACGCGAAGCTGTTCGAAGACCGCATCATCTTTCTCGGTGTGCAGGTTGACGACGCTTCGGCCGATGACGTGATGGCCCAGCTCCTCGTGCTGGAGAGCCAGGACCCGGACCGCGACATCACCATGTACATCAACTCGCCCGGTGGATCGTTCACCGCCATGACGGCGATTTACGACACCATGCAGTACATTCGACCGCACGTGATGACGGTCTGCCTCGGACAGGCGGCATCCGCTGCGGCCGTGCTTCTGGCCGGCGGTACCGCGGGCAAGCGTCTCGCCCTGCCGAACGCGCGCATCCTCATTCACCAGCCCTCGGTTGGCGGCCAGGGCGGCGGCCAGGCCTCGGATATCGAGATTCAGGCGGCTGAGATTTTGCGCATGCGCGTCTGGCTCGAAGAGACCCTCGCCCACCACTCCAACCGGAGCGTGTCGCAGGTCAACAAGGACATCGACCGCGACAAGATCATGAGCGCAGCAGAGGCCCTCGAATACGGCCTCATCGACCAGGTTCTGACCAGCCGGAAGAACCTTCCAATGCTCGTCAAATAGCCTGTGGCCTGAACCGGCCTGACCGGCGCGTCGCCTTCGGGCGGCGCGCCGTTTCGGTTTATTGCGTGCTGCACCTAACTGTCGGATGCACGGACTAGGCTAAATTGCAGCGAGACCAATGGAGGAGGCTGACATGGCCCGAATCGGTGAAAGTGCCGACCTGCTCAAGTGTTCCTTCTGCGGAAAGAGCCAGAAGCAGGTGCAACAGCTCATCGCCGGCCCCGGCGTGTATATCTGCGATGAATGCGTCGAGTTGTGCAACGAGATCATCGAAGAGCGCCTGGCTGAAGCCGGCTCTGAAGACACGACCGGCGAGTTCGACCTCCCCAAGCCCAAAGAAATCTTCGGCTTCCTTGAGGAATACGTCATTGGCCAGGAACCTGCCAAGCGTGCCCTCGCCGTTGCCGTTTACAACCACTACAAGCGTGTTCGGTCACGGGCTACACTCACCGCCGCCGAGGCTATCCACGACGACGTCGAGATCGCCAAATCCAACATTCTGCTCATCGGCCCGACCGGTTGCGGCAAGACCTATCTCGCCCAAACCCTTGCCAAGCGCCTCAACGTTCCCTTCGCGGTAGCGGATGCGACGGCCCTCACCGAGGCCGGGTACGTCGGTGAAGACGTCGAGAATATTTTGCTCAAGCTCATCCAAGCGGCAGACTACGACGTCAAACGCGCCGAGACGGGCATTATCTACATCGATGAGATCGACAAGATCGCCCGCAAGGCCGAAAACCCGTCGATCACCCGCGATGTGTCGGGCGAGGGCGTGCAGCAGGCGCTCTTGAAAATTCTTGAGGGCACGATCGCCTCGGTTCCCCCGCAGGGTGGGCGCAAGCATCCGCATCAGGAATTCATTCAGATCGACACCACGAACGTGCTGTTCATCGTGGCCGGCGCTTTCGCCGGGCTTGAAGACATCATCTCGTCCCGCGCCGGCAAGAAGGGCATCGGTTTCGGAGCTCCCCTGCACGTCAAGGGCGACGACATCAACCTGTTCAGTGAGGTTTTGCCCGAAGACCTGCACAAGTTCGGACTGATTCCCGAATTCATCGGGCGTCTGCCCGTCGTCACGACGGTCACGCAGCTTGATCAAGTGGCCCTCATGCAAATTCTGACCGTGCCCAAGAACGCGCTCGTGCGACAGTACCAGCGCATGTTCGAGCTCGACGGGGTCGAGCTCGAATTCGAACAGCCGGCACTCGAAGCCATTGCCGACCTCGCCGTGCTCCGAAAGACCGGGGCCCGAGGCCTGCGAGCCATCCTCGAAGAGGTACTCGGCCCGGTCATGTTCGAGGTGCCGTCGAGCACCGACGTGGACCGCGTCATCATCACGCGCGACACGGTGTTGAACAACGCGCCCGCTGAGATGGTGCTGCACAAGACCCACCAGGTGAAGTCGGCCTAGGTCGGGCTCATCGTGCGGGGGCCTGCGCTCATGACACCGACGAACGCTTGGCGGCGGTGTCACCCGTTTGGGTCAAACGTGTCCGCACGAGGATCCCGGCGACCGTGCGTTGGATGGTCAGCGCCGACAGCGCGGCGCTCAGGGCGAGGAGGGCGCCGGTCACTTCAAGCCCTTCTTCGATGCCGACGAGCAGGTGATACGGCAAGCTGCCGCGCGATAGGTCATCGAGGCGGCCTCCCACGACGATGCCGCCCATGGTTTCAAAGCCAACGGCACCGAACAGGTAGATGGCTCCCGCGACGATGAGTCGGCGGCGAAGCTGTCGGTCGATCGAACGGGCGACCCAGAGCATGAGCAGGCCGGCGACAATGGCCAATGGCACACCGATTGTGAGCCAGGCAAACGTGAATCCGGTGCCGAGATCGAATCGAGCCAATTGTTCGTGCAGTTGGGCGATTTCGTCGGCCGACAGCTCGAGGGCGACGGCGGCGAGTATGAAGTACGGTGCACCCCGTTTTGCTTCATTGCGAACGGCGAACCCGACGGCGACCAAGCATAACGCGATGCCGGAGAGGAGCAGCCCGGACGCCCACGCCCAGAGGTTCCCTTCACCGTCGGCGTAGAGCAGGCTCGCCAGGGCGCTGAGAATGCGCCAGCCCGGGGTCGTGATGTCGATGTTTTCGCGTAGGTAGTGTGAGACAACCCCACCCAGCAGCATGAGTGCGAAAACGATGGCGACGACCCAGAGAAACCAGCGTTCCCCAGGGCCGTGAGAACGAACTGTCGGAATGTCCATGGGCCCGTAGCTTACGGTGCAGGCGCCCTTAACACATCCCAAATACTGAGGGTCCTGGGAAGTATTTGCTCGGCGCCGCCTGCGGCCCATCCCGCTATGTGGTTGTCCTAATTGAGGCCGCGTCGGTCGAGCAGCGGCTGCAGATCGGCGTCGCGGCCGCGCCAATGCCGGTAGGCCTCGAGCGGATCCTGAGTGCCGCCGACTCCGAGCAGGCGATCACGAAAACGATCGCCGTTGGCGCGAGTCAGGCCGCCATTCTCCCTAAACCATTCCACGGTGTCGGCATCGAGTACCTCACTCCAGATGTAGGAGTAGTACCCGGCGTCGTATCCTCCCGAGAATGTGTGCGCGAAATACGTGCTCGCGTAGCGGGTAGGAACAGCCGGATTGTCCAGCCCAACAGACGCGAGGGCATCCGCTTCGAACCGGACGACGTCGGCGACGGTGGTGTCGGCGTCAATGCGGTGCCAGGCCTGGTCGAGGAGTGCTGCGGCGAGATACTCGCTGGTCAGGAAGCCTTCGTTGAAAGTCGATGACGCCTGGATGCGGTCCACCAACTGCTGCGGCATCGCCTCACCGGTCTGGTGGTGACGGGCGTAGTTGGAAAGTATTTCGGGCCAGAGCATCCACATCTCATTGACCTGACTGGGGAATTCCACGAAGTCCCGGTAGACATTGGTGCCGGAGAACTTGGGATAGGTCGCGCGGGCCAGGAGCCCGTGCAGGGCATGACCGAATTCGTGGAACAGGGTGGTGACCTGGTCGTAAGTGAGCAGAGTCGGCTGCCCGGCAGCAGGTTTCGACACGTTGAGGTTATTGCACACCACGGTCGTATCGGTTCCGAGCAGTGCTGACTGCGAGACCAGGGCGTTCATCCAGGCTCCGCCGCGCTTGGAATCGCGAGTGTAGAAGTCGCCGATGTACAGACCGAGCGCAGAACCCTCTTCGGTGGTGACCTCGAAGACGCGCGATTCGGGGTGCCAGCCGACCAATTCGGGCTTCGCCGTGAAGGTCAGCCCGTAGAGCTGGTTGGCCGCGTAGAAGACCCCATTGGTCAGTACGTTTTCGAGTTCGAAGTAGGGGCGCATGGCCGCGGTGTCCACGTCGTACTTTTCCTGCCGTACCTTCTCGGTGTAGAACGCCCAGTCCCAGGCAGCCAGCTCGAAACCGCCGCCCTCGGCATCGACCACGGCCTGCAGGTCGGCCTGTTCCACGCGGGCATTGCGGGCAGCGTTTGGCGCGAGGCGCCCGAGCAGGTCCCAGACGGCATCGGGTGATTTGGCGGTTTCATCGGCGGTCACGTAGGCGGCGTGACTGTCAAACCCGAGCAGGCGGGCGCGCTGGGCGCGGAGGTGAGTAATCTCGATCACGAGAGGCCGGTTGTCGTTGGCCGCTCCCGTCGCATCCGAGCGGATGCCGCGGGCCCGGCTCGCCGCGAGCAACCGTTCGCGCACCCCCCGGTCGGTGAGGCTCGCAAGGTAGGGGTGCGAGGTGGGGAGCACAAGGTTGATCAGGTATTTGCCGTCGAGCTGGCGTTCCCGAGCGGCCTCGGCCGCCGCCGAGATCTCGCCATCCGTGAGTCCGTCGAGCTCGGCCACGTCGTCAATGACGAGGGCGAGCTCGTTGGTGTCGGCCAGCAGGTTCTTTTCGAAGCGGGTGGTGAGGGTCGACAGCCGCGAGTTGATATCACGCAGTGACTGTTTGTCGTCATCGCTCAGGCCGGCACCGGCCAGTGTGAATTCGGTGAAATAGCGGTTGATGAGGTACAACGATTCGCCATCGAGTGTGAGGCTGGAGCGCTGCTCGTGCACGGCTTTGAGACGCGCGTAGAGGGCGGGATCGAGCCGGATCGCGTCGGCGTGGGCGGCCAGCAGCGGCGCGAGTTCTTCTTCGAGCTCGTTCGTGAAGTCGCTGGAGTCGGACGAACTCTTGTTGAAGAAGACCGCGGAGACACGGGCGAGCATTTGTCCGCTGCGCTCGAGGGCGACGAGCGTGTTGTCGAAACTGGGCGCATCCGCTGTGCCGGTGATAGCGCTGACTTCGGCGAGCTGCTCGGTCATGCCCCGCAGAAAGGCCGGCCGATAGTGTTCGTCGGTAATAGACGCGAAGGGCGGCAGCTGGTACGGCAGCGTGCTGCGCGTGAAAAAAGGGTTGTTCGCTGTGGAAGCCATGCGTCCACACTAGCCAACACGGTCCTTGGGGCCGACGGCGCGAAGAAGTAATGACGCCGATGTCGGACATCGAGCAGCTCACCCGCCCGCGTTACGAGTTACTGCTGCGCGACCACTCGGCGCGCACGGCGCTGAGCGCATCGTCGAGAGTGACTCCCCGTCGGTGTAGGGCCTGCGCGAAGAGTCGCGCACTCGCGCGAGAATCGTCGTCGATGCCCTGACCGGCGCGCACCCTGGTGCCGCTGCCCCGACTGGTCGAGATGAGCCCCGCCGTCTCCAACGCGGCATAGGCACGCGCGACGGTGCCCGTCGCTATCCGCAGATCGGTCGCGAGCTGGCGCATCGAGGGCAGGCGCTGGTCCGCCACGAGCGATCCGGCCCGGATCTGATCCGCCAACTGGGACCGAATCTGCTCAAACGGCGGTGTGGCCTGGTCTTCGTCGATGGTGATCATGTGCCACGGCTCATGAGTGCTGAGTGGATGCCGCATTCGCTGTCGAGGCGCGTGCCGGATAAACGCGGCCGAGTGGCTGCGTGGTGGCATCCAGGATCGAGAGGCTGACCAGAACCCCTCCGAGTAGAGCGACGACCAGCCCGGCGACCAGCTCGGTGAGACCGAAGGCGGCGGCTGGCTGTACAGCGGAGGTAGTCCCGGCGGGCAGGAAGGTGATTGCAGCGTTTCTCGTGGCCCAGCCGGCGACAAGCAACACAGCGCCGGAGTAGAGAAACAGTGCTCCAGAACTGAGCTGCATGACTACGCGCGTGGCCAGAACTCGCACGGCCCGATCGAGCTCGTCGAATTGTTCTGAGCGCGCTGCCGAGGCGAGTCGACCGAGTGCGAACAGTGTCGCCGCGGCGAGCAGCACGGTCAAGCCGATCAACGGCACACCGTAATACCAACCCGGGTAGGGGCCCGCTGTGCGTGATCCGATGGTGATCGAACGAAAAGCGCCGTCAGGCGGCGCGCTTGCGGTCAAGCCGGCGATGATCGCGAGGGCGACCACGGCGACTGCAGCGCAAAGCGGTAGCAGAAATCCCCAGGCCGGTCCGTACGTCCACACTCGGCGCGGCACCAGGTCGGCCGAGCGGCGTTTGGGCCGGTCGGTCACGATGCGAGTAGGGGTCAGTGCGAAGACCAGCAGGCCGATTGCCGCAGCGACTCCGGGGGCCAGCATCAGCGGCAAACCGTACCAGCCCGGTTGCGCCTGGTTGACCCGGTCGAGCGCCCAGAGCGCGACTCCGCCGGCCGCGAGGGTGCCGACGTTGCGAAGCATGATCGAGCGCGCGAACCTGCGCGCGGTCACCGTGCCAATCTCGGGAACCGTCACGACGAGACGGGCCAGGCTTTTTCGGCTGCCCACCCGAACAATTCCGACCACCAGGAAAACGAGTAGGAAGTAGATGAGAAACAACATGCACGCCGCCTTTTGTGTATCACTCAGGTGATACACAAAAGGCTAGCAGGCGTATCATCGCGCAGCTACACGTGAGACCCTAAATCCATTCCTCGTCATCGTCGTCGACGTTGGTGGACGGCTGCGTGATGGTTGCGCTGTCGTCGACCGGGTTGAACCGGATGATGGTGCCATCGTCGAGTTCGATCACCGGTTTGGACTCCAGCCAGGTCAGGGTCCAGTGCCAGGTGCTGCTGTCGACGGCCAGCGCCGTGACGTCATCTTCGACCGATCGTACGGCGATTTCAACAACCTGCGGCAGCCCCGCCGGCAGAGTGCCGCCCAGGGCCCATCGGGTGCCTAACTGCATGATCTAGACGTCGATCTCGTAGGTGACCCAGTCGGTACGCGTTCTGAGCTGGTCGTAGAGCACTTGCGCGGTTGAGTTGTCGGCGGCGGTCACGAGCTGAATCTGCGCCAGCTTGTGCGCCCGGGCATAGGTCTTGGTGAATTCCATCAAAAGGGAGCCGACGCCATGCTTGCGTGCGTCCTCGGCCACATAGAGATCGTCCAGGAACAGCGCCAAGTCGCCGCTAAGGGTGCGCGGAACGGTGCGATAGTGGGCAAAGCCGACAAAGTCACCATCGTCGTTGACCGCCACGGCACCAACAAGGGCGTTGTTCGTGTCGATAATCCAGCTCCACACCTGCAGGGCTTTCTGATCGGTCAGTTCTCTTTCGTAGAACGCGCTGTAGCCTTCGAACAGGCCCAGCCAGGCAAAAAAGTCCTTGTCGCCCAGTGGGCGAACGGTGACTGACATCTGGTCTCCTAACTTTCCAACACGGTGGCGAACACGATGTCGGTCACAGCGAGTTCGCTGCCGTCGACAAAGGTCAGATTGTGAATGCGACCAACAGCTTTGAGATCAGCGGCGGCCAGGGTGAGCAGGGCGATCTCGGCGGGAGCACCGCATATTACTGCGGAATCCACCTCGGACTTTTGCGACGCTTTCGCATCCGTTTTGGCACGGCGGATTCCCGTCAAAGCGCGGCTGGCCAGATCGAGCAGAGCGATATTACCGGTGGCAACCTCGTCACTGCCGAGCAGATCGGCTGCGACCGGCCACGGCGCGGTGTGCACCGAGCCGTCGTTCGACCAGGACCAGGCTTCTTCGGTCGCGAACGGAACGAACGGCGCGAACAGGCGCAGCAGTGTAGCCAGTGCAGTGCGCAGCGCGGCAACGGCGGAAGCCTGGCCGGGCCCGGGCTCGCCGTAGGCACGTTCCTTCACCAGTTCGAGGTAGTCGTCGCAGAAGGTCCAGAAGAAGCTTTCCGTGGTCTCCAGCGCGCGCGCGTGATCGTAGTTCTCAAACGCGGTCGTGGCTTGGGCGACGACCGCGGTGAGGCCGGCGAGCATGCTCTGGTCGACTGGTTCTGTGATCGGGGCCGTAATACTGCCCTGCGACATGGAGACGAACTTGCTCGCGTTCAGAATCTTGATGGCGAGGCGACGACCGATCTTGATCTGCGTCGGGTTCTGTGGGTCGAAAGCCGCGTCGGTGCCCAGGCGCGAGGATGCCGCCCAGTAGCGCACCGCGTCGGATCCGTGCTTTTCGAGCATGTCGGCCGGGGTAACGACGTTGCCCTTCGACTTCGACATTTTCTTGCGGTCGGGGTCGACGATGAAGCCGCTGAGCGCGGCATGCTGCCACGGCGACACACCGTGTTGCTGCTCGGCGCGCAGCACGGTGGAGAACAACCAGGTGCGAATGATGTCCTGGCCCTGCGGGCGCAGCGAATAGGGGAAGACCAGCTGGAACAGTTCCGGGTCTCGCTCCCAGCCACCGGCAAGTTGCGGAGTGAGCGAGGACGTGGCCCAGGTATCCATGACGTCGACTTCGCCCACGAAACCGCCGGCCTCGCCGCGCTGGTTCTCGGTATAGCCGGGCGCGGCATCCGAAGAGGGATCAACCGGCAGCAGGTCGCGCGTGGCGACAATCGGCTGGTCGAACACCGGGTTGGCGTCGGTGTCGAGCGGGTACCAGACGGGCAGAGGCACGCCGAAGAAGCGCTGGCGGGAGATGAGCCAGTCGCCGGTGAGACCATTCACCCAATTCTCGTAGCGCACCTTCATGAATTCAGGGTGCCAGGCCAGCTCGGTACCGTGCTCGAGCAACCGCGCGCGTAGTTTTTCGTCGCGGGCACCGTTGCGGATGTACCACTGGCGAGTCGAAACGATCTCCAGCGGCTTGTCACCCTTTTCGAAGAACTTGACCGCGTGCACGATCGGCTTCGGCTCGCCGATCAGGTCACCGCTGGCTTTCAAAAGCTCAACCACGGCGGCCTTCGCGCCGAACACGGTCTTCCCGGCAAGCTGCGCATACGCATCGCGGCCGCCGACGGAGGTGATCGCCTCCGGTGCTTCAGCGATGATGCGACCATCGAAACCCATGATGGCGCGGTTGGGCAGGTCGAGTTCGCGCCACCAGACCACGTCGGTCACATCGCCGAAGGTGCAGATCATGGCGATTCCTGAACCCTTGTCCTTCTGGGCGAGGTGGTGCGCGAGCACGGGAACCTCGACACCGAACACCGGCGTCGTCACGGTAGTGCCGAACAGATGCTTGTAGCGTTCGTCATCGGGATGCGCGACGAGGGCGACGCACGCCGGGAGAAGTTCGGGGCGGGTTGTCTCGATCTCGATCGTGCTGCCGTCGGGCTTGAGAAACGACACCCGGTGATACGCGGCGGGCATATCTTTGTCTTCGAGTTCGGCCTGGGCCACAGCGGTGCGAAAAGTGACGTCCCAGAGGGTCGGCGCCATCGCCTGGTACGCCTCGCCGCGTTCGACATTGCCAAGAAAAGCGAGCTGCGAGGTGAACAGCGCCTCCTGGCCGATGGTGCGGTAGGTCTGGGTCCAATCGACGCTCAGGCCGAGGGTACGCCAGAGGGCTTCAAACTGCTTCTCATCTTCTTTGGTGAGGGTTTCGCACAGTTCGATGAAGTTGCGGCGGCTGATCGGCAACTGGTCGGCGGCCTTGGAACTCTTGCCGTCTCCACCTTCGAACGGTGGAACAAAGTTCTCGGTGTAGCCGAGCGAGGGGTCGCAGCGCACGCCGTAGAAGTTCTGCACTCGGCGTTCGGTGGGCAGACCGTTGTCATCCCAGCCCATCGGGTAGAACACGTTCTTGCCGCGCATTCGCTGAAAACGGGCAACGACATCGGTGTGGGTGTACGAGAAAACGTGGCCGATGTGCAGTGAACCAGATGCGGTCGGCGGGGGAGTGTCGATCGAGTAGATCGTCTCGCGGGTGGCGTTCGCTCGTGCAAATCGGTAAGTGCCGTCGGTTTCCCAGCGGGACTCCCACTTGGTTTCGAGCCCTTCGAGCGCAGGCTTTTCGGGGACGCGGTCGGCGTGGGTCATAACTCTCCGGTTCGGTGTATTCGGCACCGTGTGAATGGTGAGGTGCCCGAGTGTGCCCATCCAATCTACCCGATCGGCTCTTTTTCCCCGAACGGGGGCCTTCCTCCCCAGAGCGAATGTGCTCGTTTCACACGGGTGCGCGGGGCACTGCGGCGAGTAACTGCGCCGAGTATGGATGCTGTGGCGCGGCAAAGACGCGCTCCGCCGGGCCGATTTCTACGATGCGCCCGTCACGCATGACCGCGATCTGATCACTGATGTGTTGCACGACACCGAGATCGTGCGAGATGAAAATGAGGCTGAGCCCGCGCTCTCGCTGCACGTCGTCAAGCAGATCGAGCACTTGGGCCTGAACGGTCACATCGAGTGAGGAGACGGGTTCATCACAGATGAGAATCTCGGGTCGACCGGCTAGCGCCCGGGCGATACCAACCCGCTGTCTCTGCCCGCCGGAGAGTTCGAGCGGGCGTCGGGGCAGCACGGTCGGCGCAAGGCCGACCTCGTCGAGCAGGCTGGTGAGTCGCGTCGTCGTGTGCGGTGCGCCGCGCTCGTGCCGCAGGTTCAGGGCGTCGGTGAGGATTTCGGCGACACTCCAGCGCGGATCGAACGAGCCGAGGGCGTCCTGATATATGGCCCCAACGGATGCCCGCAGTCCGCGCCGGGTCTTTTCGCTGGCCGCGCTCCACGGCTCGCCGAAGACGTGAACTTCACCGTGCTCTGGCGCCAGCAACGCGAGCAGCAGACGCGCTACCGTGGTTTTGCCGGAGCCGGATTCGCCGACGATGCCGAGGGTGCTGCCGTGGTGCAACGTGAACGAGACGTCGTCGACGGCGAGCTGGCTGGTGCCATCGGGGCGTCGAAAACTCTTCGACAGCCCGATGGCTTCGAGCACGACGGTGCTCTCGAGCGAAACCTCAGCGCCGAAATTGGTCGGGGTGCTGAGAGTGCCCGAGGTGCTGAGAAAGCTCGGTGTGTCGGGAAAGCTCGGTGTGTCCGGAGTGCTCGGTGTGTCCGGCCTGGCGGACGGACTCAGTCGCGTGCCGCGTGGTTTGTCGGCCGGTATCGCGGCGACCATTCGCCGGGTCTGCTCGTGCTGGGGCGAGCCCAGAACCTGTGTTGTGCGGCCGGTTTCCACGAGCTGTCCGTCGTGCATGACGGCGACCCGGTGTGCGACCCGACTCACCACGGCCAGGTCATGGCTGATCAGAAGCACGGCGGTGCCGGCACCGGTGATCTGTTCAAGCAGTGCCAGAATCTGCGCCTGCACGGTGACGTCGAGCGCCGTCGTCGGTTCGTCGGCGATCAGCAGCGGCGGGTTCAACGCAATCGCCGCCGCAATCAAAGCGCGTTGACGTTCGCCGCCGGATAGCTGCCCCGAGAGCTTGCGCACCTGCAATTCGGGTTGCGGCAGTCCGACCGCGTCGAGCAGCTCGAGCACCCGCCGTGCCCGGCCCGCAGCACCAAGAGTGGTGTGCAGCCGCAGCGAATCAGCGATCTCTCGGCCGATCGGCCTCAGCGGGTCGAGCGAGACCAGGGCATCCTGTAACACCAGGCCGACGTCCTTGCCTCGTCGGGCCTGCCATGCGCGATCGGTCAGCCCCAAAACGTTCTGCCCGCCGAGCTCGAGCCGGTCGGCACTGACCCGGGAATTCGTACCGGCCAGACCGAGCAGGCTGCGGGCGGTCACACTCTTGCCCGAGCCGGATTCGCCGACGATGGCGAGGCACTCACCCGGGGCGACGACGAAGGACACACCGCGAACGACCGGTTCGGCCGAGCCGAAACCAACCCGCAGATTGCGCACGGTCAATGCGGCAGCACTGTCACTTTCGAGTACCGGCCCATTCATACGTGCCTCATCCGCCGGTCGATGCTGCGGCCGAGTACCGTGGCGGTCACGGCGGTCAGCACGATGAACAGGCCGGGAAAGAAACTCATCCACCAGGCCGAGGTGATGTAGGTGCGCCCGGCCGACAGCATGGCGCCCCACTCTGCGGTCGGCGGTTCGGCGCCGAGCCCGAGGTAGCTCAGCGTTGCCGCCCAGACAATGGCCTGGCCGATGCCGAGGGTTGCGAGAACGAACAGGGGGGCGAGGGTGTTGGGCAGAATGTGGCGCAGCAGAATCTGCCACCGAGTGCGGCCGAGCACGGTCGCCGCCTCGACGAACGCTTGTGATCGCACGGTAATCAGCTGGGCCCTGATGATGCGCGCATACCCGGGCGCTGTCGACAGTCCAACAGCAATCGTCGCGGTGACCACGCCGGGGCCGAAGATGACAATGAACAAAAGCGCCAACAGCAACCCCGGAAAAGCGAAAAGTACCTCAAGAAACCGATTGACAGTGAAATCGATGACACGGCCCAGCATCCCAGCCAGGGTGCCCAGCACGATACCGAGCCCCAGTCCGATCGCGGTAGCGGCAGCCCCGATCACGAGTGAATACTGAGTGCCGTGCACGACTCTGGTGTAGATGTCGCGGCCCGATTCGTCGGTGCCGAACCCGTGGGCGAAGTTCGGCGGCTGGAACGCCGAGAGCGGGTCGATCGCGAGGGGGTCGCCCGGTGCCAACAACTGTGGCACCACCGCTGATGCCACCAGCAGCAGGGCGAGAACGCCGGCCGTTGCCTCGGCAACCCCGAGACGCCGCGACGGGCCGGACTGGCGGGATTGGGCCGCGAGGCCGGCCTGCACTTCGAGGTCGCTCATGTCAGACGCAATCGCGGATCAACGAGGCGACTGGCAGCATCCGTGAGCAGTGTCATCAGGATATAAGTGACCGCGACGATCATGACCACGCCGATCACCACCGGAACGTCCCGAAGGGTGACGGCATTGAGCAGGGTGCGGCCGAGGCCGGGGCGGGCGAAAATGGTCTCGACGACGACCGCGCCGCTGATCAGGGAACCGAACGCCCATCCGGAGAGGCTGATCGCTGGCAGCGAGGCGTGGCGCAGCGCGTGCACCCAGCGCACACCACGCTCGCTCTCACCGCGGGCGCGAGCCGAGAGTACGAAGGGGCTCTCCAGCGCGCCGAGGAGCGATTCGCGCATGATCTGCCCGAGAAATCCGGCCAGCGGAACGGCCAGGGTGAGAACCGGCAATACAAGCCCGGCGATGTCGCCGGTGCTGATTGGCGGCAGCACGCCGAGCCCGATGCTGAACACGACGATCAACGAGGTCGCGAGCCAGAAGTGTGGCAGCGCGGCCGCGACGATTTCAAGGCTCGACCCTACCCGGGCGGCGACTTTGCCACCGCGGGTCGACCAGGTGGCGAGGGCGAGGGCGAGCAGCCAGGCGAGGACGAGGGCGAGAACGGCCAGCAGCAGGGTGCCGCCGAGCTGGCTGAGCACGAGCGGTCCGACATCCATGTTGAGTGCATACGACCGCCCGAGGTCGCCGGTTATGAGCCGGCCCAGCTGGGCGAAATACTGCACGATCACCGGTTGGTCGAAGCCATATTCGGCGCTCACGGCAGCAAGCGCCTCCGGCGAGGCTTGCGATCCCGGGCCCCCCAGAACGGCTTGGGCAGGGTCACCCGGAATGAGGCGCACCGCAAAAAACGTAATGGTGGCTACCATCCACAGCACGAAGACCGCTCCGGCCAGTCGGGCTGCGAGTCGGGGGAGCACAAGGGCCAACATCTCGAGCGCGGCGAGGAATCGCGCGTGCGCGCTGGCGCTGTCCCGGTCGGGGAGAGCCCGGCCCGGCCCGGGGCGACCGGCCGGCGCTACCGGTTCAGCCACGCGTCGTACAGCGTGGGAACGGCCACGGTCGGCAGGGTACGCAGACCTATCACGTCGCTGCGCAGCAGAAAGTGGTTCTGCTGGTCGTACAGCGGCAGAATGTAGAAGCCCTCCAGAATGCGGTCCTGGGCATCGGAATAAAGGGACGCGCGTTCTGCGGCATCCGCCGTGGTCGCAGCAGTCGTGAGCAGCTCGTCGATCGCGGGGTCATTGACCTGGGCGAGATTGGCGAAGTAGCCGCTCGGTGCCGGCACGATGCTGTCGGAGTGGTACAGGATGCGCAGGACGTCGGGGCCGACCTTGGTGTACGGCGCGCTGACCGCGTCGTAGTCGTTACTGGCAAGGGCGGCATACCAGCTGGAAAGGTCCATTGGGCGCAGTTTTACCTCGAAACCGGTGGCCTTCGCCGTGGCCTGGATCTGCTCGAATATGCTCTGTTCGGCGGGAATGGACTGGTTGGTGCTCACCGGAAACTCCACCGTCAAGCGAACGCTGTCTTTGATGCGGTAACCGTCGGCATCAGTCTCGTCCCAGCCGGCTTCATCGAGCAGGGTGCCGGCAGCGGCCGGGTCATAGGCGAACAGGGCGGCGTTTGAGACGGCGGTCGGCTCGACGCTCGACAGTGCCGAGTACGAGCGGGTCGCCGTGCCCTGGAACAGGCTCGACACGGCGTCGTCGACGTTCGCCGACCGGATGAACGCCTCTCGAACGCGTACATCGTCGAAGGGAGCTTGACCCGAGTTCAGTTCGATGCGGTTGGAAGAGCCGGGACGCGGGGAATCGAGCTCTTCGATTGAATCACTTTGCTCGGCCTGCACGATCGTGTCGGGCTGGGCGTTGTCGATCACGTCGACCTCGCCGGACTGCAGGGCCGCGTACCGCGAAGCGGAATCGGGAATGAACCGCCAGATAACCGTGTCGAGGTAGGCGGGACCGGAATGGCTGGCATCCGCTGGCGGGGAAACGTAGTCATCGTTGCGCACCAGGGTGATGGCGTTCTGCTTCACCCAGCTCTCCACGATAAACGGGCCGGTGCCGACCGGGGCGGCGCAGTTGTCGTCCTGGCTGCGTTCGAGCGCCGCCGGCGATTCGATGGCGAGCCACGGCTGGGACAGCGATTCCAGCAGGGCACTGTCGGGTTCGCTGAGGGTGAAGCGCACGACGGTGGGGGAGACCGCCTCGGTGCCGGTGACCTTGCCGAGGGCAAGATATCCGGTGGAGGACAGCGTCGTCGGGTCTTGCAGATGAGCGATGTTGGCCTGCACCGCGCTCGCGTCGAAAGCCGTGCCGTCGGTGAAGGTCACGTCGTCGCGCAGGGTGAATTCCCAGGTCAGGCCGTCGGCGCTCGGAACCCAGGACTCGGCCAGCCAGGGGATGATCTGGCCAGTGCTGTTGCGGGAGACGAGCGACTCGAGGTATTGGGCGCTGACCAGCGCCTGGGGAAAGTTTCCGCCGACGTGCGGGTCGAGGCAGCTTGGCTCGGCGTCGCCCGAGGCGTAGGTGAGCGTGCCGCCACTTTTGGGTTCACCGACCGATTTGGTCGAACCGGCCGCGGTGCAGCCGGCTACGAGCAGCCCGAGGGCGACCAGGCCGGCGAGGGAACCAAGCGCACGAGTAGTGCGCCGTGAAGTGGTTCGCGCCGGAGTGCCAGTTGGGGCGGGGCTGTGGAAGGCGGGCCGGGTAGGCATTCACAAACTCTTTCCCCGGCATTCGCTGCCGAGTTGATAGCACGTTGAACCGGCCCCTCGTGCGAATGAACCGGCCTTTAACACTAACGCCGCCTGCGTTCCGGTAGAATCAAACGCGAATGACAGTGACCCGGCTATCACCGGGAAGTCTTCGGAAGAACGGATGCTCACCTCCGGGTGGACAGCTCAGTAGAACCGAACGAGTCGGGCCCGTCACAGCCTGTGAACAAGCGGTCGCCCGGCAATTGTGGGCGGCAAGCGAGGTGGTACCGCGGCGATTTCTACAGGATCGTTCGTCCTCGTGGAGCAGGGCCCCTGTGACCCGTCCCGGTAGGAGAAGCAATTTGTACCCCAAGAAGCGCAACGCCCCAAGTGGCAGCACCCCCCTGAACAGTGAGCCGACGCCCGGCGCGAACATCGTTCCGTCGCCGAACTTTCCCGCGCTGGAAGCCGACATACTCGCCTTCTGGAAAAGCGACGACACGTTCCAGGCCTCGATCGACCTGCGTGAAGGCGCCGAGGAATGGACCTTCTACGACGGACCGCCCTTCGCCAACGGACTGCCCCATTACGGTCACCTCCTCACTGGCTACGCCAAAGACCTGTTCCCACGGTTTCAAACCATGCGCGGCAAGCAGGTGCACCGCCGTTTCGGCTGGGACACCCACGGCCTGCCGGCCGAGCTCGAGGCCGAACGTAAGCTCGGCATCACCGACAAGAGCCAAATCGAAGAGATGGGCCTGGCCGCGTTCAACGCCGTCGCTCGCGAGTCGGTGCTCGAGTACACCAAGGACTGGGAAGAGTACGTCACTCGCCAGGCCCGCTGGGTCGACTTCGACAACGATTACAAGACCCTCGACATCACCTTCATGGAGTCGGTGATCTGGGCGTTCAAGCAGCTGCACACCAAGGGTCTCGCCTATGAGGGCTACCGGGTGCTGCCGTACTGCTGGCGCGACCAGACCCCGCTCTCCAACCACGAACTGCGCATGGACGACGACGTCTACAAGATGCGCCAGGACCAGACGGTCACCGTGACCTTTCCGCTGATCGGCGCCAAAGCCGAAGCGCTCGGCCTCACAGCGGTCCGGGCCCTGGCCTGGACCACGACCCCGTGGACGCTGCCGACGAACTTCGCGCTCGCCGTGGGCCCCACAATTGTCTACGCCGTGGTGCCGGCCGGCCCGAACGGAACGCCCGACGCCGAGGTGCTGCGCGAGGGTACCGATTCCACCGCCCTGCAAGGTTCGGTAGAAGTACTCGGCGCCGAATACCTCATCGCGATCGACCTGGTCGGCAACTACGCGAAAGACCTCGGCTACGAGAGTGCAGCGGAGGCATCCGCTGCCGTATCGCGCACCGTGCTCGGCAGCGAACTCGAGGGGGTCTCCTACGACCGCCTGTTCGACTACTACGCCGACGCATCGATCTGGGGCACCCAGAACGCGTGGCGCATCCTCGTCGCCGACTATGTCACCACGAGCGACGGCACCGGCATCGTGCACCAGGCGCCCGCCTACGGCGAGGAGGACCAGAAGATCGGTGAGGCCGCCGGCATCCCGGTCATCCTCTCCCTCGACGACGGCGGAAAGTTTCTCAGTGACGTTCCCGAGGTTGCCGGAGCGCTCTGGAGCGATGCCAACAAGCCGCTCACCGCGCTGCTCAAAGCCAACGGCCGGCTGCTGCGCCAGGCCAGCTATGAACACTCCTACCCGCACTGCTGGCGCTGCCGCAACCCCCTTATCTATAAGGCGGTGTCGAGCTGGTTCGTGCGCGTCACCGACTTTCGCCCGCGCATGGTCGAGCTCAACCAGGAAGTGAACTGGGTTCCGGAGAACGTGAAAGACGGCCAGTTCGGCAAGTGGATCGGCAACGCCCGCGACTGGTCCATCAGCCGCAATCGGTACTGGGGCTCGCCCATCCCGGTCTGGAAAAGCGACAACCCCGATTACCCCCGAACGGATGTCTACGGCTCGCTCGACGAACTGGCCGCCGACTTCGGCGTACGCCCAACCGACCTGCACCGCCCCTACATCGACGAACTCACCCGCCCGAATCCCGACGACCCCACCGGCCAGTCCACGATGCGTCGCATTACCGACGTGCTCGACGTCTGGTTCGACTCCGGCTCGATGCCGTTCGCCCAGGTGCACTACCCGTTCGAGAACAAGGACTGGTTCGAGGCGCACAACCCGGCCGACTTCATCGTCGAGTACATTGGGCAGACCCGCGGCTGGTTCTACCTGTTGCACGTGCTCTCTACTGCACTGTTCGACCGGCCCGCGTTTAAAAACGTGGTCAGCCACGGCATCGTGCTCGGCAACGACGGCCAGAAGATGAGCAAGTCGCTGCGCAATTACCCCGACGTCAATGAGGTCTTCGACCGCGACGGCGCCGATGCCATGCGCTGGTTCCTGATGAGCTCGCCGGTGCTGCGCGGCGGCAACCTCGTCGTCACCGAGGAGGGCATTCGCGAGGCTGCCCGCCAGGTCATGCTGCCTTTGTGGAGCACCTGGTACTTCTTTTCGCTCTACGCCAACGCCTCAGGAACCGACGGTGCCACCGGCTCCGACGCACGGGGCTATGAAGGACAGTGGCGCACCGACTCCACCGACGTTCTCGACCGCTACCTGCTCGCCAAGACCCGCGACCTGATTGTTGGTGTCACGACCGATCTCGAAGCGCTCGACAGTACGGTCGCGGCTGCTCGCCTGCGCGACTTCGCCGACGTTCTCACCAACTGGTACGTGCGCCGGTCACGCGACCGATTCTGGGGTGGAGCGGCCGAAGGTGCTACCGCCCACGAAGCCTTCGACACCCTCTACACCGTTCTCGAAACCGTCTGCCGGGTCACCGCGCCGCTGCTGCCGCTGGTCACCGAGCGCATCTGGCAGGGCCTGACCGGCGGTCGCAGCGTGCACCTCGAGGACTGGCCGGACGCCACCCTGTTCCCCGCCGACGAGAACCTGGTCGGCGCGATGGACCAGGTGCGCCTGATCAGCAGCACCGTGTTATCGCTTCGCAAGCAGGCCGGCCTGCGCGTGCGCCTGCCGTTGACCAACCTCACCGTCGTCACCGGCAATACCGCCGCACTTTCGGCGTTCGTCGGAATCCTCCGCGATGAGCTCAACGTGAAAATGGTCACACTGATCGAGCTCGAAGATGACAGTGCCGCCGCCTACGGTGTCACGAGCAAGCTCGTCGTCAACGCCCGGGCTGCAGGTCCTCGCCTCGGTAAGCAGGTGCAGCACGTTATCAAGGCCGCGCGTGCCGGTGACTGGAGCGAGTCCGACGGCGTCGTCACGGCCGGTGGCATCGCGCTCGAAGCGAGCGAATTCGAGTTGACCCTCGAAGCGAACAACGTCGGTACTGACGGCGGTACGGCCTTGGCGTTGTTGCCCGGCGGCGGTTTTGCGCTTCTCGCGACGAACACCACGCCCGAACTTGAGGCTGAGGGTTTCGCCCGCGACCTGATTCGCGCCGTGCAGGACACCCGCAAGGCGGCCGGTTTTTCGGTGAGCGACCGCATCCGTCTCGATCTGGTCTTTCAGAGCGAAACGGATGCCGAATCCTTCGACCTCGCCCTCGGGGTCGATGTGGCGGCCGAGACACTCGCCACGACTTTCACCACTCATCGTCTGTCAACCGGGGAAATTCTTGCGGAGTTGCCGTCGGAGTGGCTCGAGGCTCGCGTCGGCGCTCCCGTCGAACACTACGTTCGGTTTGAAGCACACCACTATGTCAACCAGGGCGCCGTCCTCGTGGCCGTCGCGCGCGTGAACGGAGCCATCCTTGTCTGAGAACGACACCCCCACCGACGACACCCCCACCGACGGCGCACCCGCCGACGGCGCACCCGCCGACGACAGCACTGACTGGAAGAACATCACCGGGCGCGGCGACGACGAGGAGCCGATGAACCAGCCGGCTCCGCTTGACGCTTTTCGCGAAGCAGGCGACGCTGTTTTCGCTGAATTATTGCAGCGGGTGGGGGAATCGCAGCCGCAGCCGCGCCTGGCCCCGACCCGGCGCGCCCTCGATTTTCTCGGCGACCCGCAGGGGTCGTACCCGATCATCCACGTGGCCGGCACGAACGGCAAGACCAGCACGAGCCGCTTGGTCGAGAGCATTGTTCGGGCCTACGGGCTGCGCACTGGTCTGCTCACCAGCCCGCACCTGGTGCGGCTGAACGAGCGCATCGTCATTGACGGCGAGCCGATCAGCGACCAGATCCTCGCCGCTAACTGGGCCGACATCCAGCCCTACCTGCAGCTCGTCGACGCCGAACTCGATGCCGCCGGTGAAGTGCCGCTGACCTTCTTCGAGGCGCTCACCGTGCTCGCGTACGCCTGCTTCGCTGACGCGCCGGTGGACGTGGCCGTGATCGAGGTCGGGATGGGCGGCGAGTGGGACTCCACCAACGTCGCCGACGGGCAGGTCGCGGTGTTCACGCCCATCGCGCTGGACCACACCCTGCGACTCGGCACGACCGTCGCCGAGATCGCCCGCACCAAGAGCGGCATCATCAAGCCGGCAGCCGCCGTTGTCTCCGCAGCGCAGAGCGCCGACGTGCAGGCCGAACTCAACCGTGCCGCCGAGCTGAGCGAGGCGACACTCGCGCGTGAGAACGAGGGCTTCGAACTGATTTCCAGTACCGTCGCTGTCGGCGGGCAGGTCATCTCGGTTCGGGGTCTCGCCGGCACCTATACGGACCTGTTCCTGCCGCTGTACGGCACCCATCAGGCCCACAATGCGGCGCTGGCCATCGCAGCCGTCGAGTCGTTCCTCGGCGCGGGCAGCCAGGCACTGGTCGGCGACCTGCTCGCCGAAGGGCTCGGCACGGCGACTTCGCCCGGTCGCTTGCAGCTCGTCGGCATCGAACCGACCGTGCTCGTAGACGCCGCGCACAACCCGCACGGCGCCGCCGCTCTCGCCGCCGCCCTCGAGGACTACTTCGACTTCGATGAAATCGCCGTGGTTGTCGGGATTCTCGCCGACAAGGACGCCCAAGGGATCATTGCCGCCCTCGCTCCCCAGGTCGACCGGTTCTACGTCACGGAGCCGCACTCCGAGCGCGCCGCGCGCATGGACGACCTCGCTGACAACATCGCCGCGTGGACGAGCGATGAGGTCACGTTTCGCTTCGACGACCTGGCCGGCGCGCTGGAGAGCGCGCGGGAGTGGGCCGCCGAGGCCCCCAAGCGTGCCGTGCTCGTCACCGGGTCGATCGTGCTCGTCGGCGAAGCGATCACCCTGGCGGTCGCCGGCGAATGGATGGAGAAATGAGCTCCGTGGGCGCCGACGATGCAGACGCTGACTCGGGTGCAGGTCGGTTTCGCCGGTCGCCCGGCCCGCGCTCGGTAAAACGCACGCTCGCTACCATCGTGCTCGGCTTCGAAACCATCGTCGTATTTCTCGGTGCGGTGGTCACCCTCGGGCTGGTATCGGTGGCGACCGAGCCGGGTCCGGTCTCACCGCTGACTGTCATCATTGGCGGTGTGCTGCTGTGCCTGGCCATGGTCGTCCTGATCGCACTGCTCCGTTTTCGCTGGTCCTACCCGATCGGCTGGCTGTTGCAGGCGGTCATCATCGCTACCGGGTTCATCACCCCGGCCATGTTTTTTGTTGGCGCACTCTTTGCTGCCATGTGGACGTACTGCATGGTCACCGGCTCACGAATAGATCATCAGAAGGAGATTGAATGAACACCACGGTCGAAGAAACCCTCGTTTTGGTCAAACCCGACGGCGTTGCCCGCAACCTGACCGGCGAGATCCTGCGTCGCATCGAGGCCAAGGGATACTCCCTGGTTGACGTGAAGCTGGTTGAGCCTGACCGCTCGCTTCTCGCGGCACACTATGCCGAGCACGAGGGCAAACCATTCTTCGAGCCCCTCGTCGAATTTATGGAAAGTGGGCCCATCGTGGCGTTCCGCGTCGCAGGCAACCGGGTCATCGAGGGGTTTCGCGCCCTGGCCGGCACGACCGATCCCACGAGCGCCGCGCCCGGCACGATCCGCGGTGACCTCGGCCGTGACTGGGGCTCCAAAGTCCAGCAGAACCTCGTGCACGGCTCGGACTCGCCCGAGTCGGCCGCGCGTGAGCTCGCGCTCTGGTTCGACTGACCGAACAGCATCCGGTAGGCCAGGAGTGGCCCGTCTCATCAGTGAGGCGGGCCACTTCTGTCTGCACCAGTGCGTCACAGCCGATTCAACACGTCCATGTTGACCTGCGCGACGATGAAGAACACGATGTAGCAGACGATGGTTATGACGAATATCCAGGAATACGCGGCGTCGGCCACGCGGCGAACGGATGCCCTACCGGGCAGATTGCCCACCGTGAAGTTATACAGCGTCACAGCCAAAAAGGCCGGAATGGTCACCGCCCAGGTCACCATGCACCACGGACACAGTACGTCAAGCACGAAAATACTCTGGGCGATCAGCCAGATCACGAAAATAATCGCGGCGAGCATACCAACGTTCAGTCCGATCCAGAACCAGCGGGCAAATTTGGCCCCGGCCAGAATGGCGACGCCGATCGTGATAACCACGCTCCAGGCGATGAGCCCGATCAGCGGGTTCGGAAAGCCGAGCACTGCGCCCTGGGGCGAGGCGAGGTTGGTCGCGCATCCGATGAGAACACTGAAGCTGCAACTCAATTGAGCGTTCGGATCCTCCAGCAGGTGGATCTTGTCGAGTGTGAGGGCGAATGCCGCTGCGAGTGCGATTAATCCGGCGATGATCAGGAAAATAGCCAGGCCGGTTGGACGCTGAGAACGCTCTGTCTGAGGCACGCTTGCGATTATGCCACGCGTGCTGCGTGGGTTTGTGCGATTACATGCGATAATCACTGGTAGTCGTTGAGCCGCGCTCAAGCAGACGCCAAAGAAGCTTGCCTGGGCAATAGTCGCCCAGAATTAGGGTCCCACGATCCGAAGTATTTGCAGCCAGAGCACAGTCCCCGATCAGCAACAGGGGGCAACGCCGGTTGCCGAAGTAAAAAAAGTTCGCGGAATCGTCACGAAGGTGACAATCCCGCACGAGAGAGTAACCGGTGGATGGCGCGGTCATCCACAGCGGTCAAGGAGCGCACCAGTGATGGTGGAAGACAACGAAAACAAGAAACGCAAGAGCCTGTTCGGCCCTCGCAAATCAACTCGGAAGGCGCCGGTCACCCGTTCGACAGAACCAGCGATCGAGGCCCCGGCAGCGTCATTCACCGCTGAGCCTGCAACCGCTGAACCTGTACCCGCCAAGACAACCATCGCGGAGTACAACAACGTCACCGGAGCGCAGCAGATGACCGGTGCTACGTCGGCAAACGATACGGCGAGCGACGGACCAGTCGCGCAGGCAGCGGCACCCGCACGCCCGTCGTTGTCCCTGTTGTTCCAGGCACCGGAAATTCTGCCGATGATGGCACGCACGGGTATCCGCTCGGCGCAGGAGTCGCACCAGCAAGAGCGCGATCTGGATGACGACGAGGAAGAAGAGGCGACGACGGTTCGTCGTCGAGCCCGTCGGCGCACCGGCGATGAGAACAGATCAGGCACCGACGACCCCGCCAACACGGTGGTCAAGGTGCGCGCCCCGCGCGAACCCGAACTCATCACCGAACCTCAGCGGATCAAGGGATCGACCCGGCTCGAAGCAAAGAAGCAGCGTCGCCGCGACGGCCGTGACGCCGGTCGTCGCCGCCCGGTTATCACGGAGGCAGAGTTCCTCGCCCGTCGTGAGTCCGTCGACCGCCTCATGGTCGTGCGCGCCAAGCATAATAAAATCCAGATCGGTGTGCTTGAAGACGGCGTGCTGGTCGAGCACTACGTCGCCAAGAACCAGGACGCCTCCCTCATCGGCAACGTCTACCTCGGGCGCGTGCAGAACGTGCTCCCAAGCATGGAAGCCGCCTTCGTCGACATCGGGCGTGGTCGCAACGCTGTGCTCTACTCCGGTGAAGTTGACTGGGATGCTGCCGCCGAGAACTCCGGCAGCAACAATCAGGCCCGCCGCATCGAGCTCGCGCTCAAGCCCGGCGACCAGGTGCTCGTGCAGGTCACTAAAGACCCGATCGGGCACAAGGGCGCCCGCCTCACCAGCCAGGTCTCCCTGCCTGGCCGCTACCTGGTCTATGTACCCAACGGTTCGATGAACGGCATCAGCCGCAAGCTTCCCGACACCGAACGCGCCCGCCTGAAGAAGATTCTCAAAGAGGTACTCCCCGACAACGTTGGCGTGATCGTACGCACCGCTGCTGAGGGCGCAACCGATGAGCAGCTCACCGTCGATGTCAACCGGCTTCGTGAGCAGTGGGCGAACATCGCTGAGCAGGTCGAGTCCGCGCAGGCGCCCGCCGAGCTGCACAGCGAGCCCGACCTGCTGATCAAAATCGTGCGGGACGTCTTCAACGAAGACTTCCAGCGCATGGTCGTGGCCGGCCCCGACGTGCGGTCCACGATTGAGACGTACCTCAGCCAGGTCGCTCCCGATCTGCTCGAGCGCGTTGAAACCTACGAGGGCGAGATTGATTCCTTCGATGCGTTCCGCATCTCGGAGCAGATCGAAAAGGCCCTCGACCGCAAGGTCTGGTTGCCGTCCGGCGGATCCCTTGTGATCGACCGCACCGAGGCCATGACCGTCGTCGACGTCAACACCGGCAAGTTTGTCGGCAGTGGGGGAAACCTCGAAGAGACCGTCACCAAGAACAACCTCGAAGCGGCTGAAGAGATCGTGCGCCAACTGCGCCTGCGCGATATCGGGGGCATTATCGTGGTCGACTTCATCGACATGGTGCTCGAGTCCAACCGCGACCTCGTGTCGCGCCGGCTGATCGAATGCCTCAGTCGAGATCGCACCAAGCACCAGGTGGCCGAGGTCACCTCGCTCGGGCTCGTTCAGATGACGCGCAAAAAGCTCGGCCTCGGACTGTTGGAATCGTTCAGCGAAGACTGTGAGTCCTGCGCCGGCCGCGGCATCATCGTGCACCACGACCCGGTCACCAAACACCGCCAGACCGCGCAGCCGCCGCAGGAACGCCGTCCGCGCGCCAAGGGCAGCAGCAATGCGGCGGGCACCAACGGTGGAGGAAACAACGGTTCGGGAAACGGCCGCGACAATTCGGGCCAGCGCGACGGTTTCAACCGTGACGCGCATTCCGGCAGCAGCGCCGGGTTCGACGCGCCGAAAAGCGGGCAGGGCACCCACGGCATCACGGAGGACGCCAAGCAGGCCCTCGCGCTGATCGCCGCTCGTACCATCACCCGCACCGGCTCCATCGCGATCATCCCAGCTTCGGATACGCGGGCAGCGGATGCTGATGCTGGTGCAGCGAAGGTCGCACCGGCCAGCACCGGTGCTGCCAGCACCGAGGCTGCCAGTATCGAGCTGGCTGGCACCGAGTTGGCTGGCATTGTGCAGGCGAGCACGGAACTGACCAGCACCGAGCTGGCTGGCGCTGGACCCGCCAGCACCGAAGCGGTCGAACCGACGACCGCCGAGCGTTCACGAGGCCGTCAGTCTCGTTCGCGCGGTCAGGGCGGGCGCGGCCAGCAGTCGCGGTCCGAACAAGCTCGTGCCCGTCAGGCCAGCACGGAGCAGGCCGGCACGGAGCAGGCCGGCACGGAGCCGGCTGCAACGGAACAGACGGGCGCCGAGCCGGGGAACATCGGTCAGACCAACACGGAACAGACCGATGCAGCCGTATTGGCTACGCCGGTCACCGAGCCACTCGTCGGCACCGTCGCCATGGCAGGGGCGCCCCGCACCCGCGGTGGTCGCAGCGCCCTGCCGGCTGGGGCGCCGGCCGTGCAGTCGCCCGTCGCCGTGCAGTCGCTCGTCGCCGATATATCGGAGTCCGTCGATATCCTCGACATTCCGGTGAAGAAGGCGACGCGTACCGCGCGGCGCCCCAGCAAGCAGGTCACTGACCAGCTGCTGGACTCGGTGTTGGATTCGCTGCCCGAGCCGAAACTTCCCGGTCAGGGACGCGCGCGCAGCCGCCGCGTCACGACCGCCGGAGGTTCTGGTGGGCAAGCCATTCTGAGCAAGACGGGTACGGCGACGTCTGCGTCGGCACCGAGCCAGTTGCCGCCGGGTGACTAGGCCGCGGCGCCAGGTCAGGCGATAACGCAATCGGTGCGCAGGTCTCCTGCGGCGATGCCCTGTCGGCCTTGCCCCAGGGGACTTGTTCACCATCGTCACTCCGCAGCGGGCGGCCGGCTGGGGCTGCCACATCCTCGTGGCACGCCCGCCGGTTCGATGCGGGCCTGAGCGCGGCGAGCGACCCGGTCGCGTTCACCCCGGTCGAAATTCTGCCGGTGGATCAGGCGAACGATGCTCTGCCTTCTGAACAGGTTGCCGATCGTTGAACCGTGACACCAAACTTTTTCGGCGGTTCCCGGTCAACGCCGAGGCGGCGAGTACGACGATCGTGGTCGTGAACCTGCGGCCGGTTCGCGGCGCCGCGGCGTGCTCGGGTTCGACGCTACGTGAGAGTACGGGGGAAGCAGTTTGCTATCCGAGACGCCGTTCTCGAGCCGTCACACGCAGCCCGCTGGAGCGTAACCGCACGATCATCTCGCGAAAGCTCACCGGGAGTGCCCCGGCGGCGACCAGGTCGGCGTAGCGAGCCTCAGGGACGTCGTAGTGGTCACGGTCGAAACCACGTCGCGGAACGCCGGCTGCGGCCGCGAAAGCGTGCAATTCGTCAAGGTTCGCGTCACTCACGAGGTGTGCCCACACTGTTCCGTGCGCCGGCCAGCTAGGCTGGTCGATAAGTATTGCCATGATCGAAGTCTATGAGCCGCACTGGTTCAGACACCGTGGTTCAGACACGCCGCGCCATTGGTTTGACCACGGGTAGCGGATCAGGTAAAGTCAACCCTTGGTGTGCGTTAGGCAATATCAACGCAAACACCATGATTTTCTGAGTGCTCTGGGCCAACCGGCCCGGCCATGCAGCAAATTTCCAGATTCGGAGTCTTTTGGGGCTCCCCAACGATTGGTACGTAAAGTGGTTTACGCAGTTGTGCGCGCCGGAGGGCGGCAGGAGAAGGTAGAGGTCGGTACCATCGTGACGATGGACCGAATCAAGGCTGACAAGGACGGCAACGTCGAGCTGGCCGCCGTGCTTCTCGTCGACGGCGACAAGATCACCTCTGACTCTACGTCGCTGGCCAAGATCAAGGTCACAGCCGAGGTTTTGAACAACCTTCGCGGTCCGAAGATCGTCATCCAGAAGTTCAAGAACAAGACCGGGTACAAGAAGCGTCAGGGGCACCGTCAGGAGCTCACTCGCGTTCAGGTTACCGGCATCGCCTAGGCCTGAGGAGATAGACAGATGGCACACAAAAAAGGTGCGAGTTCCACTCGCAACGGTCGCGACTCGAACGCCCAGCGCCTCGGCGTAAAGCGTTTCGGAGGTCAGGTTGTCGGCGCGGGCGAGATCATCGTTCGTCAGCGCGGCACGCACTTCCACCCCGGCATCAACGTCGGTCGTGGCGGAGACGACACGCTCTTCGCCCTCGAGGCCGGCTCCGTGCAGTTCGGCGCCAAGGGTGGCCGCAAGGTCATCAACATTGTGGTCGCAGCCGCGTAGGTTTCCACAGCACAGTAATTTTTAGCACAGCGTCAGGGCGGGCTTCGGTCCGCCCTGACGTGTTTGTCCGTGACAGATTCGATTACCGCACCTAGTTTCATAGCACCGTGTTTTGAAGCACTTCTTGCGCCACCTGAAAGGGGCACTCCATGGCCACATTCGTTGACCACGTGACGCTGCATTTACGAGCGGGCAATGGAGGAAACGGATGCGTTTCGGTCAAGCGCGAAAAGTTCAAACCCCTGGCCGGCCCCGATGGCGGTAACGGCGGGGGCGGCGGAGACCTCGTACTCGTCGCCGACCCGAGCACGACGACCCTGCTCGGTTACCATCGTTCGCCCCACCGCAGCTCGGACAACGGTGGACCAGGTATGGGCGACCACCGCAATGGTCATAATGGTGACCTGCGCGAGCTCATGGTGCCGATCGGCACGGTCGTCAAAGACGTCGAGGGCAACCAGCTCCTCGATATGAACGAACCCGGCCTGCGCCTCATCGTCGCACCCGGCGGCCAGGGCGGGCTCGGTAACGCTGCCCTCGCCTCGACCAAGCGCAAGGCCCCAGGCTTCGCCCTGCTCGGCACGCTCGGCTGGGAAGGCGACGTCTATCTCGAGCTCAAGACCGTAGCGGATGTCGCGCTCGTCGGATATCCTTCCGCAGGCAAGTCCAGCCTTATCGCCGCCATGAGCGCGGCTCGGCCCAAAATCGCCGACTACCCCTTCACCACGCTGCACCCCAACCTCGGCGTCGTCGAGTCCGGTGAGTCGCGTTACACCATCGCCGACGTGCCCGGCCTCATTGAAGGAGCAAGCGAAGGCAAGGGCCTCGGCCTCGAGTTTTTGCGGCACGTCGAGCGGTGCACCGCCCTGCTGCACGTGTTGGATTGCGCCACACTTGAGCCTGGCCGCGACCCGATCAGCGACCTCGACGTCATCCTTGGCGAACTTGACGCCTACCCGGTACCCGAGGGTCAGAAGCCGCTGCTGCAGCGTTCTCAGCTCGTTGCCTTGAACAAGATCGACGTGCCGGAAGGCCGCGAGCTGGCCTCCTTCGTCAAGGCAGACCTCGAAGCCCGTGGCTACCGTGTGTTCGAGATCTCCAGCGTCACCCACGAGGGTCTCAAGCAACTCAACTACGCCCTTGCCGAGGTCGTGGAACAGGGCCGCGCCGAGGCGGCCGCAGCCGAAGCGAAGAAGCCACGCATCATCATCCGTCCCAAGGCCGTCGACGAGGGTGGTTTCGTCATCAAGGTCGAGGGTGGCACCTTCGGCAACATCTACCGCATCCTCGGTACCAAGCCGGAACGCTGGATTCAGCAGACCGATTTCACCAACGACGAAGCCGTCGGCTTCCTCGCCGACCGGCTCGCCAAACTCGGCATCGAGAACCAGCTGTACAAGTCGGGGGCCATTGCCGGTTCGACCGTCATCATCGGCCCTGGCCACGGTGTCGTCTTCGACTGGGAGCCGACGCTGACCTCGACCGCCGAGCTGATCACCGCTCCGCGCGGCACCGATTCCCGCCTCGACGAGCCCAAGCGCCGCACGAGCAACGAACGCCGCGAGGAATACTTCGGTCGCATGGACGCCAAGTCCTCGGCCCGCGCCGAGCTCATTCGCGAGCGCGAAGCCGGCATGTGGCAGACCGGCGAAGAGGAATACAACGAAGACGTGCGCCTCGCCGACGTGGAGGTGACCACCGATGGCGGAGTCGCTGCCGCCGACACCTCGTCGGCGGCGGACAAAGCCGCGGACGAAGCCGAGACTGAAGCCGCGACCGAAGCCGCGATCGAAGCCGCGACCGAAGCCGAGATTGAAGCCGAGTTCGACCGTAGCAACGACGTCGACAGTGACACTGTGGAGGAAATTCAGAAGTGAGTGGCTTAGCCAGAGAAAACGTAGCGGGCGCGAAACGCGTCGTTGTGAAGGTGGGGTCGTCGTCGATCAGCGGCGAGAACTCCGACCAGATCACCCCCCTCGTTGACGCCCTGGCCGAGGCGTACGGTCGTGGGATCGAGGTCGTACTGATTTCTTCGGGTGCCGTCGCCACCGGAATGCCGTTCCTCAACCTCGAGGAGCGACCCAGCGATGTCGCCACGCAGCAGGCAGCCGCCGCCGTCGGGCAGAACGTATTGATCTTTCGCTACCAGGAAAGCCTGGACCGCTACGGCATCGCGGCGGGCACGGTGCTATTGACCGAGGGCGACGCGCTCAATGAACCGCACCGCAGCAATACCCGGCGCGCGCTCGAACGCCTGCTCGACCTGCGCATTCTGCCGGTCGTCAACGAGAACGACACCGTGGCCGTGTACGGTTTGCGGTTCGGAAGCAACGACCGCCTCGCTGCGCTGGTGGCAACACTCATCCGTGCGGACCTGTTGATCATGCTCAGCGATGTCGATGCGCTCTACACCAAGCCTCCGCACCTGCCGGGGGCGGTAAAGCTCGACTTCATTGGCGCGGATGATCCACTCGACGCATTCGAGTTCAGCTCGAGCGGAGCGACCGGAGTCGGCACCGGGGGAGCGAGTACCAAGGTCGTCGCCGCCCGTTTGGCGACCGAGGCCGGCACCGCTGTTCTGGTGACGTCAACCGAGTTGGCCGCCGCCGCCCTCCGTGGCGAGCACGTCGGCACCTGGTTCGAACCGAAAGCGACTGAAGAGCGCCACGCGCTGCTCTAGTGAAGTCGGGGCAGGCGCACTGTGTCTGAACGTGAGTACCCTGATCAGGGGCGTCAACCTGACTCGCCTCACGCGTGACGATTCTCTTCCCCCAGCAGATGGATGCTCTTCAGACGCCACCAGGCGACTTGCGGCGGTGAAAAAACGTTCGCTGCATTCGGTAAGCTGCCACTAACTGCGCTTGGCGTGGTTGTTTTTTCGCCGAAGGTCGAGTCCGTGGGGTTGCACGTCGTGAGTGGTGAAATCGTGGGGCTCGCGAGGCTATGAGGGCGCACTCGCAGCACGTCGTTCGATCGGCGTCGCGTGTCGTAGTCAAGGTGGGATCCTCGTCGATCAGCGGTGAGAACTCCGGTCAAATTGCGCTACTCGTTGATGCTTTGGCCGAAGCTCATGGTCGGGGTACCGAGGTGGTTCTGGTGTCATCCGGTGCTATCGCGATCGGAATGCCCTATCTCCAACTGCAGGAACGCCCCACCGACCTGGCGACCCAGCAGGCGGCGGCATCCGTTGGGCAGAATCTGCTGATCTTTCGATACCAGGACCGCCTCGACCGCTACGACATCGTGGCCGGCCAGGTGTTGCTCACGGCGAGTGACCTCGACAACGCTACTCACCGCGGCAACGCCCAGCGCGCCATGGAACGCCTGATGGCACTGCGTATACTTCCGATCGTCAATGAGAATGACACGGTCGCCACCCACGAAATTCGATTCGGCGACAATGACCGGCTGGCCGCGCTCGTTGCCACTCTCATCGGCGCCGACCTGCTGGTGCTCCTCAGCGACGTGGACGCCCTCTATACCTGCCCACCAGACATGCCCGGGGCAGAGCGGATCAGTCATGTTGCGTTCGGTGACCCCTTACTCGGCATGAAATTTGGCGCCACAACCGTCAATGGAGTCGGTACCGGGGGAGCCAGCACCAAGGTGACGGCGGCTCGCATCGCCGCCCAAGCCGGAACCGCAGTGCTGGTCACCGCTACCGGGCTGGTGGCCGATGCTCTGCGCGGAGACCCGGTGGGAACCTGGTTCGAACCCTCGACGGCGCCATCGGCATTGCGGATTTCCTGAGAACTGAGAATGCTCTCCTGGATGCCTCCCGTAAACTAAGGAGTATGTTGCAGTCTCCGAACGATGTAGCCCAACTCACACCCACCCTCGAGGCCGCGCGCACCGCCTCCGTGTCACTCGCGTCGGCGCCGACGGAGCTAAAAAACAAAGCCCTCAAGCTGATCGCCCAGGCTCTGCGTGACCATGTCGCAGAGGTCGTCACTGCCAACCAGGCCGACCTCGCCGCCGGCGTCACCAACGGTCTCCGTGACGGACTGCTGGACCGGCTGAAGCTCGACGAGCCCCGAATATTTGCCTTGGCGGATTCCGTCGACCAGATCGCGCTGCTCACTGATCCGGTCGGGCAGATCGTGCGCGGCAGCAGCCTGCCCAACGGCATCAAAATCAGCCAGGTGCGCGTTCCCTTCGGCGTGATCGGGGTCATTTACGAAGCTCGGCCCAATGTCACGGTCGACCTCGCGGCCCTCGCGCTGAAGAGCGGAAATGCTGTTGTACTCCGCGGCGGTTCCGCTGCCGAGAATAGTAACCGGGTGCTCATCGGCCTGGTGCAGGCGGCGATCATCGACGCCGGACTCAACCCCGATTCAGTGCAGACCATCGATCCCTTTGGTAGGGCCGGTGCCACCGAGCTTATGAAGGCCCGCGGCTACGTCGACGTGCTTATTCCCCGTGGCAGCGCCACCCTCATTCAGACCGTGGTGGCCGAGTCCCAAGTGCCAGTCATTGAGACCGGAGCAGGTGTCGTGCACGTCTTCCTTGATGAGTCGGCCACCAAGGAGTGGGCGATCGAGATCGTGCACAATTCCAAGACGCACCGCCCGAGCGTATGCAATGCCCTCGAAACCCTTCTCGTGCACCGAAGCGCCGCCGAACGGCTGCTTCCCGCAGTGTTGGCCAAGCTTGCGGCATCCGGTGTCACCATCCATGCGGATGCCCGCACTCGGTCGATCTATCCGTCCGCGGTCCCGGCGACCGACGAAGACTGGGGCACCGAGTACATGAGTCTCGACATCTCCGTCGCAATCGTCGACTCACTCGACGAGGCCATCGCCCACATTCGCCGCTATTCCACGGGGCACACCGAGTCGATCATCACCAATGACCTGCAGAACGCGGAACGTTTTCTGAACGAGGTCGATTCGGCAGCGGTCATGGTCAACACCTCGACCCGGTTCACCGACGGCGGCGAGTTTGGGTTCGGCGCCGAGGTGGGAATCTCTACCCAGAAGCTGCACGCTCGCGGGCCGATGGGTTTACCAGAACTAACCAGCACAAAATGGATCGTGCGCGGCACCGGACAGGTGCGTGCTTAGGTCCGATGGCGGGGTCCGGCTAGAATGGGACGACGGCGTGAGTCGTCAAGCCTGCGACCCGTCGCTGTCATCTCAAGCCGCGCTTAACCGGTGCGGCCCGTGAATGGAGAACCGATGTCTTTTCTGACTGCCGTGCTGACCGAGGTCGAGCACATCGCCCTGCCGTTGCCGCTCGTCGTCTACCCGATGGTCGCGGCCGTGTTGTTCCTGGCGCTCGGCGTCGTGCTGTGGAGCTTTCGTGATGTAGCGAACCGTCACAGCGGCAAAGCCAATGCTTACGCGGCCGCGCACGGCGGACATGGTGGCACCTCCGACACCGGTGGCCATTAGAAGCCTGATTTCACAGTGACAGTTCGTCGTCCACGCATCGGCGTGATGGGCGGAACGTTCGACCCCATCCACCATGGGCACCTCGTCGCCGCCAGCGAGGTGGCACAGAGTTTCGACCTCGACGAGGTGGTCTTCGTGCCGACCGGGCAGCCGTGGCAGAAAAGCGGCGTAACCCAAAGCGAACACCGGTACCTGATGACCGTGATCGCAACTGCCTCCAATCCACGGTTCACGGTAAGCCGGGTCGATATCGACCGGGTCGGGCCGACCTACACAATAGACACGCTGCGTGACCTGCATGAAGAGCGTCCGGACGCCGAATTGTTCTTCATTACCGGAGCGGATGCCATCACCCAGATTCTCGGCTGGAAAGACGTTCGCGAACTCTGGGAGCTGGCGCACTTCGTCGCTGTGAGTCGCCCGGGGCATGAGCTGAGCGTTTCAGGATTACCGAACCAAGACGTAAGCTTATTGGAAGTCCCGGCACTGGCCATTTCGTCCACTGACTGCCGGGCACGGGTCAATCGGGGATTCCCGGTCTGGTATCTGGTCCCCGACGGGGTTGTCCAGTACATCTCAAAGCATCATCTGTATCGGAGTGTGGCATGACGTTGGGAGAGCCTCAGCCCCTCAGCCGACGTCAGGCGCGCGAACTTGCCCGCGACCAGGGTGATGAAACGGCCGCGTCACACGACGCAATCCCGACTCTCGACGTTCCGGTCCTGGCGCCGGCCGCGCTCCGCCCCGCATCCTTCGCCGCCTCAACACCGCCTGCGACATCTCGCCGAACGAGCCGGCACCACACGAGTTCCGAAATAGACGAGGCCCAGGAGGCACTACTTTCTGGCGCAAGCCCACTCGCAGCCGAGTCCGCGTCGTCTGTTCCGGTGTCGGCACCATACACGCCCAGTCGCCGGGAATTACGTGCATTGCACGCGCGCGAGCAAGAGCAGGCCCTCGCTACCGGCGACTTTCCGATTTCCGCTGGTGAGCCGGTCGAGGCGAAAGTTACTGATGCTGCGCCGGGCGACGCTGCGCCGGTCGATGCTGCGCCGGCCGAGCCCGAGCTGATCGAGGCCGAGCCGGTCGAGCCCGAGCCAGTCGAGCCCGAGCCGGCCACTCCGGTCGTCGTCGACCGGGTCGAACGCGAGCAAATGTACGCCGAACCGACCGTGGCCGAACCTATCGTCACGGCGCCGATCGAGGCACCAGACTCGGCTGCCAGCTCGATCGCCGGTTGGATACCGCCGATCGGGCACTGGTCGGTCGATGAGGATGCCCTGCGCGTCGCGGCGCCGCAGCGCGACCAGTCCCTCGACGAACTGATCAACCGCGGTATCGGGGCCGGTGGGATTCCCACCACCACGAACGCGCTCATATTGCCGTCGATTCCGCATCAGGGCAGCAGCGTGAGTCCCATCTCCAACACCGGTGAGATCATGATCACCGGTTCATTCGACCTGCCGCGTAGCCTTGGCTCGACTGGCGCGCATCCGAATCTGTTCGATTCGTCGGAAATAGACCACATGATGGACCAGCTCGACGCCGATCAACTCGGGGGGGACTCGGCCCCGGTTAGTGCGAGTCGCGCTGTGAGTACGCATGCCTCGACGCGGGGCATGCTGGCCCCGCCCAAGAAACGTCGTGCCTCGCTTCCGATGATTCTCGTCATCGCGACGGCAGTTTTGGCTGTGAGCGTTCTAGCGCTTTTCGTGACCGGCTATCTGCTGGGCAATTTCTAGTGGCTCAAATCATTCAACCTCGTCCCGCCCGCTCTATGAGCCCCTGCTGTTCGCCTTCTTTCGTTCCCTTTATCATCGCCACAATGGCAATACCGCCTCGCTTTACAATCTCAAGGATTCATTCATGACCACTTCACCTCACGCCCTCGAGCTGCTTGCAATCGCCGTCGCCGCCGCCGACTCCAAGGGAGGAGAAGATCTTGTCGCCCTCGATGTCTCGAATCCGCTTCCTCTGGCCGATATCTTCTTCATCGTCACTGGCCGATCCGAGCGCAACGTGGTTGCGATTGCCGGTGAGATCGAAGACAAACTGATCGAGGCCGGCTACAAGCCGCTTCGTCGTGAGGGACGGGCTGCCGGTCGCTGGGTGCTGGTTGACTTCGGTGACCTGGTCGTGCATGTCTTCCACGAGGAAGAGCGGCAGTATTACTCCCTCGAGCGACTGTGGAAAGATTGCCCGGTGATTCCAACCGGGATTCCCGCCAAATTGTCGGTAGAAGACGCCGCTGAAGAGGTCGCGGAGTAGCTTCGGTTTCGCAGATCCCAATCTGTGTTGTAAGCTAACAAAGTTGTTTCGGAGCAATTCGAAACAACAATCTGGGTCCGTGGCGCAGCTGGTAGCGCACCTGCATGGCATGCAGGGGGTCAGGGGTTCGAATCCCCTCGGATCCACCGAGTATGAAATAGCTCCGACATTGTCGGGGCTATTTTTTTGTATCGGCAGTGTAGAAGTTGTGAATGCAAAAGAAATACCGCGTGGCGGGTATCGGAATGCGGGTGGGGCAGCCATAATTTCTTAGTGGTTATTGCCACAACGAATGCATCCATCCCGAATGTATTCGACATCGTATTGGAGAATCTCAGAATGAAGAAGACCACGGTTCAGCTGCTGGACGACCTTGACGGCACCGTTATCGAGAATGGCTCCGGAGCGACCGTTTCTTTTACTTTTGAGGGTGACTCTTACGAGATCGATCTGTCCGCAGGAAATCTCGCTGAATTCCGATCTGCAGTCAAGCCCTACATAAATGTTTCACGGCGCGTTGGCTATGTGCCCGCCAAGCCGCGCGGTGCCAGTTCGGCCGGTTCAGACCGGGCCGAGCTGCAGGCCATCCGTGCCTGGGCCGCCGCCAACGGCACGCACGTGTCCGACCGTGGGCGCATCTCCGGCACCGTGCGCGAGGCTTACGCCAAAGCACAGGCGTAGCAGACTCTCACACAGCCCATCACTGTGGATCAGCGTTGTCCGTGCCTGAGCGGCGACACTTATTCTGTCTGCTGCGGCCGCTTTCACAGTGGTGCTGCTTCACCACCAACGGCTGAATGGCTCATGCGTTCGCGGTATAGCGCTTTTTACCTCGGCGACGCCCAGTACTTACTCAAGACCTGGCATCAGCTGACCAGACCTGAATCATTCGAACTGGACCCGGAGATAACGTGGCGGCGGCTCGATATCGTGCGCACAGAACGCGGCGGGTTACTCGATAAAGAAGGCATCGTGGAATTCGCAGCGCACTATCGTGAAGACGGCATGGCAAGACAACAAAATGAAATCAGTCGCTTTCTCAAGGTCGACCGCCAATGGTACTATCTCGACGCTGCGCCAGAGGGTCTGGCGTGGGAATAGCCCGGCCCGGCAATGGCGTGGGTCAAATTCCAACACAGGTGTCACCGTCGGGAATATCCGGCGGCCATTTCCCAGACACGTAACCTAAGTTTGGTAAATGTCAGAGCACCTCTCCCACGATATAGCCAGCGGCAGCGACCCGCGGCATCCGGTGCGGCGGGCACTGCGGCGTGCTCGCACGTGGGTCGACGGGCACCCGCATCTGCTCTTCGCCTATCGCCTCGGCGTCGCGCTGCTCGGCACGATGATTATCGCGATCGGCATCCTTCTGATTCCTTTGCCGGGACCGGGGTGGCTTATCGTCTTTTTGGGCCTCGCCGTGCTCGGAACGGAATTCGCGTGGGCGCGTCGGTTTGGAGCATTCCTCAAGCGCATTGTCACTCGGGTCTGGGCGTGGTGGCGCGTGCGACGTGATCGCCGGGTGTCCAGTTCTTCCTGAGTGCAATGGGCATCTGCTGGCGGCGGATGCGATTGGTCAGCGGCCCAGCGACGGTGCGGGAACGGTGATGAAAAGTGAGATCAAGACGGCGACGTAGACGATCACGAAGATTGCCGGGGTCACGTAGCGCACGACATTGACCCACGCTGCCATGGCGACGATGCACCGGGTAACCGAGCTGGGCGCCGTCACGGAACGCAGGTCGGCGATGACGGCCAGTCCCTCGTTGGCGGCGGCTATTTGCGCGAGCGCCCCAAAAATACCCGACGCGAGCAAAATACCTGCCGCGGCAATGCGCACGGCCAGGTCGGCGGTGCCGAGTCCGAGTGCGAGAAAGCCCACGGTGGCGGTCAACAGAAAAGTTGGGGCGGCCTGGGACGCGATGATGTGTGCTCGCGCCTTGACCCACAAACTGATGAGGTCGATTTCGGTCATGGGGGTCTCCAGTCGTCGGGTGCAGAGAGCACGTGGTTCCATTTTGGTCGCTCTGGCAGTGCAAATCGAAAATGATGAACGAAATTCTGTCAGGACCTCGTTGCACAGGCAGATGCATGTGCCGGGAAATATTCGTGTCTCGTGAAAAGCCGTAATCGCGTGATGTGCAAACGGGAACCGGGACTGGTGCTTTCGGAGTCGCCGTACCGTACCGTCACCGTCACCGTCGCCGGGCGCCGGGCGCCGGGAAGGCGGATATGTCGGCGCATGCCTGTAGCGTATTCTGCAAGCGCGATCCGATCACCTGGCTGCGCGCGCCCTCGTCGCTGCTTTCGCATTTGACCGTGTCTTATCTTCATCCCGAGGAGTCTCATGGAAACCTGGCCCGGAACCGCCTACCCCCTCGGCGCGACGTTTGACGGGAGCGGCACCAATTTCGCCCTGTTCAGCGAAGCCGCCCAACGCGTCGAGCTGTGTCTCATCGATGAGGACGGGGGTGAGACGCGGGTGGAGGTGCGCGAGTCATCCGCTTTTATTTGGCACTGTTACCTGCCACTCGTACAGCCGGGCCAGCGTTACGGGTATCGGGTGCACGGCACTTATGACCCGGCGGCCGGTAATCGGGCCAACCCGAGCAAGCTGCTGCTCGATCCATACGCCAAGGCCACTACTAAGGCCATCGACTGGGATCCCTCGTTGTTCTCCTACGATTTCGATGACCCCGATGCACCGAATGACGAAGATTCCGCCTCGCACATGATGCTCGGCGTCGTCGTCAACCCGTTCTTCGACTGGACCGGTGACCGGTCTCTGCGCACACCATACAGTGAGTCCTTCATCTACGAAGCACACGTCAAAGGCCTCACCAAGCTGCAACAATCGGTGCCCGAAACGCAACGCGGCACCTACGCCGGGTTGGCGCATCCGTCGGTCATCGACCACCTGCAAAAGCTCGGCGTGACCGCCATCGAGCTGATGCCGGTGCACCAGTTCGTCGACGACGGAACCCTCGTTGACCAGGGCCTCAACAACTACTGGGGCTACAACACGATCGGATTCTTCGCGCCGCACAGCGCCTATTCCTCGACCGGCGACCTCGGGCAGCAGGTGCAGGAATTCAAGGGCATGGTGCGCAGCCTGCACGCCGCCGGCATCGAGGTCATTCTCGACGTGGTCTACAATCACACCGCCGAGGGCAACCATATGGGACCGACCCTGTCGTTCAAGGGCATCGACAATGAGGCCTACTATCGCCTGATGAGCGACGACAAACGCTACTACATGGACTACACCGGCACCGGAAACACCCTCAATGTGCGCCACCCGCACGTGCTGCAGCTCATCATGGACTCGCTGCGTTACTGGGTGCTCGAGATGCACGTCGACGGATTTCGGTTCGATCTGGCGTCGGCCCTAGCCCGAGACCTCTACGACGTCGACAAGCTCTCCACCTTCTTCGAGCTCGTGCAACAAGACCCGATCGTCTCGCAGGTCAAGCTCATCGCCGAGCCGTGGGATGTCGGTCCCGGCGGCTACCAGGTGGGAAACTTTCCTTCCCAGTGGTCAGAATGGAACGGTCAGTACCGCGACACCGTGCGCGATTTTTGGCGTGGTGAGTCGTCTACTCTGGGCGAATTCGCCTCCCGCGTGGCCGGATCCGCCGACCTCTACGAACACTCCGGGCGCCGCCCGATGGCCTCGATCAACTTCGTGACCGCGCACGACGGTTTCACCATCGCCGACCTCGTCTCATACAACGAGAAGCACAACGATGCCAACGGCGAAGACAACAAAGATGGCGAGTCGCACAACCGCTCGTGGAACTCCGGTGTTGAGGGCCCCAGTGATGATCCCTCGATTCGCGGGCTGCGCGCCCGGCAGGCACGCAACTTCATTGCGACGCTGCTTTTGTCGCAGGGAGTACCGATGCTGCTGCACGGCGACGAGCTGGGCCGTACGCAGCTCGGCAACAACAACACCTACGCGCAGGATTCCGAGCTGACTTGGATTCACTGGGACGAGGCCGATGTGCCGCTGATCGAATTCACGGCGGCCGTATCCCGCCTGCGCCGTGAGCATCCAACTTTCCGGCGCAGCAGATTCTTCGACGGTCGACCCGGTAAGCGGGTGGCGGGCGAATCGCTGCCCGATATCGTCTGGCTCAACACCGATGGTGAACCGATGGTGCCTAAAGACTGGGATGAAAGCCTGGCCCGCACAGTGGCCAAATTTCTCAACGGCAACGGAATCCGCGAGCGTGACGCGCGAGGTCAGGACGTCACCGACGACAACTTTCTCCTATTGTTCAACGCCGACGCCGAAGACGAGGAATTCACGCTCCCGCCCGATGAGTATGCTCCGGCCTGGGAGATCGTGGTCGACACCGCCGGCGACGGCGCCGATTCCACCCCCCGTCCGGCCGGAGCAATTCAGATCGTGGCCGGTCGTTCCCTCGCGGTGCTGCGCGCCTATTACGAACCCGAAGTCGTGCCGGACCACTCCGTCGCAGCGTCACTGGCCGGTGCCACCGGTCTGATGACCCCGGTAAGCCACAGCTGAGGGCCGGGTCGATGACCGACGAACCAGGTAGTGCAGCAGCGGAGCCGGTAGCCGTACCGCGCTCGACCTATCGACTGCAGATCACCGCAACCTTTGACCTGGATGCCGCCGCGGCAACGGTCGACTACATTCGCGATCTCGGTGCCGACTGGGTCTACCTCTCACCGCTGCTGCAGGCCGAGGCCGGATCGGATCACGGGTATGACGTCGTCGATCATTCCCTCGTCGATCCGGCCAGAGGCGGGGCGGATGCCCTGGACCGGTTCGCGACAGCGGCCCACCTGTCGGGGCAGGGCTTACTCGTGGACATCGTGCCGAACCACATGGGGGTAGCGACGCCGCGGCAGAATTCGTGGTGGTGGGACCTGCTCCAAAATGGTCAACAGTCGCGTTACGCCGAGGCGTTCGACGTGGACTGGGCGTTCGGCCAGGGTCGAATTCGCATTCCGGTGCTGGGCGACGGGCCTGGCCAGCTCGACCAGTTGAAGATCGTCGACGGCGAACTGCACTATTTCGATAATCACTTTCCGATTGCCGCCGGATCGGCCGACAACGGTGCCAGCCCAGCCGATGTGCACGATCGGCAGAACTATGAGCTGGTGAACTGGCGGCGGGCCGACGACGAATTGAACTACCGTCGATTCTTCGCTGTGAACAGTCTGGCCGGTATTCGCGTCGAAATACCGTGGGTGTTCGAGGAGTCGCACCGTGAGATCGTGCGTTGGGTGCGTGAGGGTCTCGTGCAGGGACTGCGGGTCGACCACCCGGATGGCCTGGCCGACCCGGCGCGTTATCTCGAGGCGCTGCGTCGTGCAACACACGGCGCTTACGTTCTGGTCGAGAAAATTCTCGAGGGGCCAGAGCAACTGCCCACGAGCTGGGCTACGGCCGGTACTACCGGGTATGACGCCCTCACCGACGTCGATCGGGTTCTGGTTGATCCGGCCGGTCAGGCGGATCTTGACGCCCTGGAGTTGCGGCTGCAGGGGGAGAATACGGCCGGGTGGGGGAAGCTGGTGTATCACAACAAGCGCGCGGTGGCCGACGGCATTCTGCGCTCGGAGGTGCTGCGCATCGCTCGCCTGGTGCCAAGCGACGAGCAGAGTAACGACCACACCGCCGACGCTCTCGCCGAACTTCTGGCCTGGTTCCCGGTCTATCGTTCCTACCTGCCCCTGGGCCAGGGCAACCTGCAGGCGGCGGCGAATCGATCGATCGCCCACAGACCCGAATTCGAGGCTGAAATCCACCGGCTGCTGCCGCTGCTGGGCGATCAGGAGCATCCGGCTGCCGTGCGCTTTCAACAAACGTCGGGCATGGTCATGGCCAAGGGTGTCGAAGATCGCGCCTACTATCGATTCAGCCGGCTTACCTCGCTCAATGAAGTCGGCGCTGACCCCGATGAGTTTGCGGTTACGGTAACGGAGTTCCACGATCGGCAGCGAGCGCGCCAGGCCGGGTTCCCGCTGTCGATGACAACCCTGTCGACCCACGATACGAAACGTGGCGAAGACGTGCGGGCGCGCATCTCGGTGCTCGCTGAGATCCCCGCCCGGTGGGGGGCCGTGCTCGAGCAACTACGGGCGCGCCATCCGCTTGATGACGCGCCGTTCGAGAACCTGCTCTGGCAGGCGATCGTCGGCGCCTGGCCAGCCAGCAGGGAGCGTCTCTTCGCCTACGCACTCAAGGCGGCGCGCGAGGCCGGTACCTCGACCACCTGGACCGAGCAGAACGCTGATTTTGAGGCGAAACTCGATGGGCTTATCACCGCCGTCGTCAGTCCCGGGCCGACCCGTGACCTCATCATCGGACTGGTCTCTGAACTGCAGCAGGCAGGCTGGAGTAATTCGCTCTCGCTCAAACTGTTGCAACTGACCATGCCGGGAGTCCCCGACGTGTATCAGGGCAGTGAGCTGTGGGAGACGTCACTGGTCGACCCGGACAACCGCCGCCCGGTCGACTATGAGCTGCGCCGCGAACTGCTGACCCGCATCGACGACGGATGGCTCCCTCCCATCGACGAGGGCGCGGCCGCGAAGCTGCTGATCACCTCACGCGCCCTGAGGCTGCGCCGCGACCGGGCGGACTTGTTCACTCGCTACGTCTCGATACCCGCCTTCGGCGCGGCCGCCGGGCACATCGTGGCATTCGATCGCGGGGGCGCGATCACGGTGGCCACCCGGCTGCCGGTCGGACTGCGCCGCGCCGGGGGCTGGGGCGACACGACCGTTCTGGTGGCCGGCCGCAGCTACATCGACGTGCTCACCCAGGAGAGGTTCGATGGTCCGAGCTTGCGCGTCGCTGACGTTCTCGCACGCTACCCCGCTGCTCTGCTGGTCGCGGATGACGATGACCGAGGTTCCCCGTTCGACCCCACCCTCCACAACCGCACAGGACGACACGCATGAACGATCAGAAATTTGAGGTCTGGGCGCCCGACGCGCACGCCGTGCAGGTGCAGCTCGGGCCGCGCAGGCTCGAGCTGACGGCGCGCGATGACGGCTGGTGGGAGCTGCCGGCATCCGTTCCCCCTGCCGGTGCCGGCGGAATCGACTATGGGTTCATTGTCGACGGGAGTGGGCCGTTCGCAGACCCGCGCGCGCGGCGTCAGCCCGGTGGGGTTCACGCCCTGTCGCGCACCTTCGACTCCGCCGAACATATCTGGCAGGACACCGCCTGGACCGGTCGCCAACTCGCCGGCGCCATCATCTACGAGCTGCACGTGGGAACCTTCACACCCGAGGGCACGTTCGAAGCGGCAGCGAGCCGGCTCGATCACCTGAAATCGATCGGTGTCGACTTCGTTGAACTGTTGCCGGTGAACGCGTTCAACGGAACGCACAACTGGGGTTACGACGGTGTGCTCTGGTACGCCGTGCACGAGGGCTACGGCGGCCCAGCCGCCTATCAGAATTTCGTTGACGCCTGCCACCGGCATGGCATCGGCGTGATCCAGGATGTCGTGTACAACCACCTCGGTCCGAGCGGCAACTATCTGCCCCGGTACGGTCCATATCTGAGCGAGGCTGCAGAAAACACCTGGGGTTCCTCGCTCAACCTCGACGGGCCAAATTCCGACCCGGTGCGCCGCTATATTCTGGATAATGCCCTGATGTGGCTCAGCGATTACCACGTCGACGGCCTGCGACTCGACGCTGTCCACGCGCTGCGCGACACGAGCGCCACCCACCTGCTCGAGCAACTCGCCACCGAGGTCGGCGCGCTCAGCGCCGCAATCGGGCGTCCGCTCACCCTGATCGCCGAATCCGACCTCAACGATCCACGCCTCATCACGCCCAAAGCGGCGAACGGTTACGGCCTGGACGCCCAGTGGAGTGACGACTTCCACCACGCCGTGCACGTGGCCCTCACCGGGGAAACCGCCGGGTATTACGCCGACTTCGAGCCGCTTGATGCCCTCGCCAAGGTGATCACCCACGGATTCTTTCACGACGGCACGTACTCGAGTTTTCGCGAACGCACCCACGGCCGCCGCATCGATCGTGAACGGATGCCCACCTGGCGACTGGTCGTCGCGTCCCAGAATCACGACCAGATCGGCAATCGGGCCATCGGCGACCGTCTCAGCGCCCAGCTGGATGTGGGTCAACTCGCCATTGCGGCGGCGCTGACCCTGCTCGGGCCGTATACGCCGATGCTGTTCATGGGGGAGGAATGGGGCGCGACAACGCCGTGGCAGTTCTTTACGTCGCATCCCGAGCCCGAGCTCGGCACAGCAACGGCCACCGGGCGTATCAACGAGTTCGCCCGGATGGGCTGGGATCCGCAGATCGTTCCCGACCCGCAGAACCCGGCCACGTTCGAGCGTTCCAAACTCAACTGGAGTGAGTCGAGCGAGACCGAGCATGGTCGGCTGCTCGGGTTTTATCGTGACCTCGCGGTGCTTCGCCGTTCGCATCCCGACATCACGGATCCACGGTTCGACCAGATTGCCGTGGAGTTCGATGCCGTCGACGGGTGGTTGCGGCTGCGCCGTGGCGGCACACAAATTTTGATCAACTTCGGTGAGCGGTCGGTACACGTGCCGGCCAGTGGGGGAGAGGTGGTGTTGTCTTTCGCGACCGGTCCCGATGCTGTGCAGGATCGGCTGCCCGATGCCCTGCAGCTCGCTCCGCACTCCGTCGTCGTGTTGGTCTGAGCTGGGCTGTGCTGAGCTGGGCTGGGCTGGGCTGGGCTGGGCTGGTGACGGATCTGGTCTGGCAAGATGGGTCTGCTGACACCGGTTGCAGCAGATGTGATGAGGACCAGGCATGGGATCGTTTTTGGCACCGACGACAGCAGCCGCGCTCGAGCGGCTTCTGGCGCTGCACACGGATGCCGGCAGCTCGCCCCTGGACCGGCTGCGCGCCATCCGCTCGCTGCAGGCCTCCCTCGATCAAGACCCGGCAACGCTCGTCGCGGTGCGCGCTGCGCTCGCCGCCGACACGTCGTGGGAGCAGGTCGCCGATGCCACCGGGCTCAAACCGCCGGCGGCCAGATGGCGTTGGGGCGGCACCGACGATGAGATCAGCGCCCGCCTTGAAGCTGGCCGCAAACGCTCCGCGCGACCGAGCAGTGTGCCCACCGACCTCCCCGGTCTGTCCGTCGCTGAGGCGGCAGCTGAACGTGGGGTGAGTGCCCAGGCTATCTACCTGCAGGTGCGTCGCGGCACCCTGGTCAGCCGCACGGTGACCCTGCCAGACGGCCGCAGCTACAAGCGGGTGTTCCCCGCCGGCACGACTGACCCCGATTCCAGCCACGACCGAAGTGTCGACCTCAAGGGAGATGTCCCACAATGACCACCACCCTCACGATTGACCGCCGCGTCGACCGGGTGCACGTTCAGCTCGACCGGCCCGACGTGCGCAATGCCATCGACCAGACCATGATCGACGAGCTGCACGCCGTCTGCGCCGAACTCGAGCAGCAGCCGCGGATCCTCATTATCAGCGGTGCGAATGGGGTTTTTGCCTCCGGTGCTGACATCTCCGAGCTGCGCGAACGTCGTCGCGACGATGCGCTGCGTGGAATCAACTCTGCCCTGTTCTCGCGCATCGCACAGCTGCCGATGCCCGTGATCGCCGCGATCGACGGCTGGGCGCTCGGCGGCGGAGCCGAACTCGCCTACGCGGCCGACTTTCGCATCGCCTCAACGAGTGCCCGGCTCGGCAACCCGGAGACAGCGCTCGGCATCCTGCCCGCCGCCGGTGCGCTCTGGCGCCTGGCCGAGCTCGTCGGCGAACCGGTGGCCAAGGAGATCATATTGGCCGGGCGCATCCTGAGCGCCTCCGAATGCCTCGCGGTACACCTGGTCACCGAGGTACACGACCCCGATGACCTGCTCGTTGCCGCTCACGCACTGGCCGACCGGATCGCCGCCCAGGACCCGCTGGCGACCAGGCTTGCCAAGGAGGTCTTCCACGCTCCGCGGGCCGCGCATCCGCTCGTCGATAACGTCGCCCAGTCGATCCTGTTCGAGTCCGAGGCAAAATTCAACAGAATGGATGCGTTCCTCGCCCGTCGAAAGCGCTAGCCCTTCCGCGAAAGCGCCTAAAGGGTTGCTTTGGCAGCCATGACGCAAGCCATTACGCGCTTTGGGAAGAAGTTTCCTGAATACGCCAGGGCCGGTTCGTGATTGGATGGATTCGGTGCGATGGCGGACTTACCCGCCCACACTCATCGGGGGACCTTATGACACTGGTGAATAGTGCGGCGCCAACCCGCCCGAGGGATGTCGCTGCAGCCCTGACCCTGTGGCTGCCGGTTCTGGCGGTTATCGTCACCTGGTTGCTCTGGGTCGATGGCTTGCCCGACGTGCTGCCACGGCAGTGGGGGCGCGATGGTGCGGTCAGTTCAACGATGCCTACGTGGGCGATGGCCGTGGTAGCCCTCGTGGTGAGCCTGGGCGCGGCGATTCTGGCCACCTACTGGCTACGCGAGCGCGGTGCGCCGAATCGGCGTCAGGCGTACCTCGGACTCGGGCTCGCCGCCGGGTTGTCGTCGTGCCTGTGGCTGACCACGGCCGGTGTCACGATTGCCGCCGGCGGCGCGGAACCAGAATGGGGCGCTTGGGTGCTGTTCACTTTTACCGCCTGCGGCTATGGTGCGCTGCCGTTCCTGATCGCCCATAAGTGGGTTGTTCCGGCGGCCGTGGTGGAACCCGTCGATGCGACGGCAGAGACGACCTCAGTCGACCTCACCGCCACCTGGACCCAGCTCGTGACAAGTCCGGTCATGGCCGTCATCGGCGGACTCATCGTGCTCGGCGGAATCATCGGTGTGATCGCGGTGTTCGGCGAGGACGGTCAGACTTCTTCGGTGGGCGCCGGTGTCATGACCATGGTGATCGTCGGGCTGATCCTGGTGATGACTCTCGTCTTTGCGCAGGTTCGGGTGAGCGTGGATCGGCGGGGGCTCCGCGTCGTGTCCCGGCTGCTGGGCATCCGTTTGAAGCAGGTGTCGCTCGACCAGGTGGAGTCGGCGTTCGCCGACACGGTGAGCCCGCTGGGATCCGGTGGCTGGGGGTACCGCATGACGGGCGGGCGTACGGCAGTGGTCATGCGCGGCGGGCCTGCACTCGTGGTGAACCTGCGTCGCGGCAACCAATTCGCTGTCACGGTCGACGACCCGCACACCGGCGCTGCCCTGCTGACCGCCCTGGGCGCCGAGAACCCGTCGGCGCACTTAGCTTCTGGGTCCACTATGGGAAGGCAAGCCCAGTTTCTCAGCTGAGCCCGGGCCCGGAAGGTCGCGGGCGCTCGGGAGCTAGGGCGTCGGGCCGGCCAGGCGGGCCACCTCGTAACCTCCGGCGGAATAGATCGTCGTGAATGCCACCCCGGGGTGCAGCGCTTCGCCCACGACCTGCGCCGACGTCCACTCGGCCGGCAGACCTCCGGCCGCAAGGTCGATCACGAGATAGTCCGGCAGGGGGTTCTTGTTGCCGAGCCAGAAGACATCCGTTCGTTCCACGAGATAGTTCATCAGCCCAATATCTGATTCGACCAAGGCGCCGTCTGGCACGACCTGCAGAGCAGCGGTCGCAGCGATGGTGCGATCCGTTGAAATATTGCCCGCCACCTCCGTCAGTGTGAACAGCGGCAGCGTCGTGGTGAGCACGAGGGCGGCGACAATCGAAACGGATGCTGCCTGCCGCCCGTACCCGCGCAGCCAACGGCGCCGGCTGCCGCGCGCGAGCGCGATGCCGTCGAGGGCGGCGGCGAACACGATCGGCATGAGCACGGCGCTGTACTGCCAGGTCGGCCCCCAATAGCCCGAATTATCGGATAGAAACCGCCAGGCGAGGGTCGGCAACAGCACGAGCGCGAGCGGTGAACGCACCGCGATAACGCCGCCGGCCACGAGGAGCAGCGCGAGAGTCACGCCCTTCTGCGGCTGGAACAGCGACGCCGGGTCACCCATAATTTTGAGTAGGTCGATGCTGCTCGAATATGCCCAGGCCCCATTCGGGTTGAGCAGCGGCAGGATGACCAGGCTGGCCAGGGCAAACCAGCCCACGCCCCAGACCGCCAACCACACTCCGAGCGGATTCCGGCTGCGCACGGCCAGTACGATGCCCAGCGCGGCCACGGTCAGTCCGAGGTCTTCTTTCACGAACACGAGCGGCATCGCCCAGAGCAGGCAGGTTACCCACTTTTGCCCAAGAAAGGCCGTCAGAGACAGCGCCAGCAACGGAACGGCGAAGGCGATCTCGTGGAACTGCGCCTCGACCGCGGCTTGCAGACCAAAGCTGAACGCAAACGCCAACCCGAACAGAGTGCCGGTGCGCGACCCCAGCAGCCGGATGGCGGCGTAAGTCAAGGCTGCCGCGGCGATCCCCAACATCGCATTTTGCACCACCAGCAGGGTGAAAGCGTGCGGAAAGATCGCGAAAATCGGGCCGAGCACCACCAGAAACGGATGAAAGTGGTCACCGAGCAGGTTGAAACTCTCGCCCTTGATCGTGACAATGGGCGCCTCAAGTGCCGCGTACTGCCGGGCCAGCTGCGTGAAGATTCCGAGGTCCCAGGATGGTGCCGCGAAACTGCGCCACTGCAGATTCGAGAACACGGTGTACAGCGCGGTCGTCACGATCCCGACACCCACCGGAAGCACGAACGGTCCGAGCGCCCGCTGCAATTCAGGCAGTCGCCGACCGCCGCCCATTCCCCTCATCCGACCACGCTAACGCAGCCCCCGGCTGATCCTGTAGCGGTACGGGACCTATGGCCCTAGATGACCGACGATGCGGGCGGCACACTGAGAGCGTGCCCCAAACAACGGCGCACTCGGAGATCGCATGACACTCACTTGCCCCTTCTGCCATTCCCGGGCCCGACTCAGCCCGAATCCGGCCCACGCCGAGCGCAATTCTCTTCCCGTCTACATCTTCACGTGTTCCGGATGCGACCACACCAGTGTGCGTGCCACCCCGGTTCGCGGCCAGCTGGCCACCACGAACACCGCTGGCGGCTGACGGTTCCGAAAAATTACCGCGTTTCTTCCTGCGGAACTACAGGTCGGTCAGCAGACTGACCGGGTTTTCGATGCAGCGAGCCACATAGGTGAGAAACCCGGCCGCGGTTTTGCCGTCGCAGACGCGGTGATCGAACACCATCGACAGTTCAACGACGGTACGCACCGCGAGTGCGTGGTCGACCACCCACGATCGCTCGATCATGCGACCGATGCCGAGGATCGCCGCCTCCGGGTGGTTGATGATCGCCGCCGAACCGTCGACACCGAGCGACCCGAAGTTGTTCAGGGTGAACGTTCCGCCGGTGAGCGCGCTCGGCGGGAACGTGCCGTCTGGCGAGTGCGCCACGAGCTCGGCGAGGGAATCGCGCAACTGCCGTGTCGTCATCGCGTGCGCGCCGTGGATCACCGGAACCATCAGCCCGCGCGAGGTTTGCGCCGCAATGCCGAGGTTCACCGCTCCGTGTTGCAAAATCTCCTGGCTTGCGGTGTCGACCGAGGAGTTGAGCAGCGGAAACTGTCGCAACCCGGCGACCACGAAACGCGCGATGAGCGCCGTCACGCTGAACCGCTCGCCGGTCGCCATCAGCAACTGATCGCGGGCGGTGAACAATGCCGTTGCGTCGACGTCGAGCCAGATCGTCGCCTCGGGAATCTCCCGCCGCGACGTCGTCAACCGCGCGGAGACGGCCTTGCGCAGGCCGGTGATGGGAATGCGGATGTCGGCACTCACATCGGCCGGTTGGGCGGCGTTGCGGGCAGGCGTCGCGCGGGCAGGCGTCGGGCGGGCAGTCAGGTCGCGAATATAGTCGTCGACGTCTGTACGCAGCACCAGGTTGTTCTGCCCGGTGCCGGCGAGCATGCTCGCATCGAAGCCGTTGTCGCGGGCGAGTCGACGCACGATCGGCGAGACGACGGGGGAGCGGCGGGCCGGGTGCAGCACGCCGGTCATAACGGATGCCGTGGGCGTAGTCCGCGCCGCGGCCACCGGGAGGGTCGGCGCGGGCAAAGCCGCGGCATCCGCTGGAAATACGCGGGTATCGCGGGACGTACTTATGCCGCCGAAACGTCCGGCGGGCACCGTGCGCGCCGGCCGGGTACTCTCCGTCGTACCGTAGCCGACCAGTACGGCGCCGGAGCCTTCGGATGCGGTGGCGGCGGTCGCTGCGGCAACCGGAGCGTCTGGAGCGTCTGGAGCGTCTGGAGCGTCTGGAGCGTCTGGAGCGTCTGGAACGTCTGGAACGTCTGGAACGTCTGGAACGTCTGGAACGTCCACAGCCTCGGCGGCGTCAGCCACGGTCAGTAACACCTGCCCGGCGTGGATGATCTGCCCTGGCTCACCGAACAGGCTGGCCACGACGCCGCCGTATGGTGATGGCAGTTCCACGATCGATTTCGCCGATTCGACCTCGACCACGGCCTGGTCGATGACAATCGTGTCGCCGGGAGCGACCAGCCACGCCACGATCTCGGCCTCGGTGAGGCCCTCGCCGAGGTCGGGCAGCAGAAATTCGCGGCCCATCAGGACCACTCCCAGGTCGATAGTGCGGCAAGAATGCGGTCGGGGGTCGGCAAGTAGTACTCCTCGAGTTTGGGTGACGGGTAGGGAATGTCGAAACCGGTGACGCGCAGAATGGGTGCGGCCAGATAGAAGAAGTTGCGTTCGGTCAGGCGAGCGGCGACCTCGGCGCCGTAGCCGCCGAACTGGGCGGCTTCGTGCACGATGGCAGCGCGGCCGGTCTTGCGAACGGATGCCCCCACCGTCTCGTCGTCGAAAGGCGAGAGCGAACGCAGGTCGATGACCTCGATCGAGAGCCCCTCAGCCGCGCCCTGTTCGGCCGTAGCGAGTGCGGTCTTCACGGTCGGCCCGTAGGCGATGAGCGTGACGTCGGTGCCGGCGCGCAGCACGACCGCCCGGTTCAAAGGCTCGGTCTGCACCGGCAAGGCCACGGAAGCCTTGCTCCAGTACCGGCTCTTCGGTTCCATGAAAATAACCGGGTCGTCGCTTGCTATGGCGCCCCGGAGCATGGAATAGGCGTCGGCCGGGTTTGACGGGCTCACCACGGTGAGTCCGGGCGTAGCCGTCCAGTAGGCCTCGGAAGAATCGGAGTGGTGTTCGACCCCGCCGATGTCGCCGGCGTAGGGAATGCGGATGACGATTGGCAGCTGAATTTTGCCGCGCGTGCGGTTGCGCATCTTGGCCACGTGCGACACGATCTGTTGAAAAGCCGGGTAGCTGAACGCGTCGAACTGCATCTCCACGACGGGGCGCAGGCCGTACATGGCCATGCCGATCGCGGTTCCGACGATGCCGGCTTCGGCCAGTGGGGAGTCGCTCACGCGGGTTTCGCCGAATTCGGCGTAGAGCCCGTCGGTGACTCGAAAGACGCCGCCAAGCGGGCCGACGTCTTCGCCGAACAGAACGACCGTCGGATCATCGACCATGGCATCGTGAATGGCGGCGTTGAGCGCGGCGGCCATGGTGAGGTTTTCTGGCGCGCGCACCGCGGTGCCGATCTGCAGGGGCTGTTTTGGGCTCATCGGGTGCTCTTTTCACGAGCAACAACGGATGCCACAGCGTCGCCGTCGAGTTCGGCCGCCAGAAAGGCGCGTTGCTCCATCAGGGCGGTGCGCGGGGTGGAGTAGACGTGCTCGAACAGTTCCAGCGGGTCGACGACCGCCTGCTCGGTCATGCAGTCCCGGGTGGTGGTGGCGAGCTCCTCAGCGGCCGCCAGAATCGAAGCACGCACCTCATCGGTCAGGGCGCCCTGCGCGACGAGGTATTTTTCCAGACGTTCGATCGGGTCTCGGTGGCGCCACAGGTCGACGTCGGCCGCCTTTCGGTAGCGCGTGGGGTCATCCGAGTTGGTGTGTGCTTCAATGCGGTAGGTGAGGCCCTCGATCAGGGTCGGGCCACCGCCGCTGCGAGCGCGGTCGATGGCCGCCGAGATGACGGCGTACATGGCCGCAACGTCGTTGCCGTCGACGTAATAGCCGGGCATACCGTAGCCGATCGCTTTGTCGGCGATGGTGCGGCAGGCCATCTGCTTGTCGAGGGGAACGCTGATGGCGAACTGGTTGTTCTGCACGACGAAGACGACGGGAGCCTGCCAGACGGCCGCGAAATTGAACGCCTCGTGGGCATCACCCTCGCTCGTGGCGCCGTCACCGAGCAGGGTCAGCGCCACGGTGTCGTCGCGTTTGAGCTTCGCTGCGGTGGCCAGACCGACGGCGTGGAGCGCCTGAGTGGCCAGCGGGGTAGCTTGCGGGGCGATGCGGTGCGTGTGATAGTCGTAGCCGCTGTGCCAGTCACCGCGGAATGAGGCGAGGATGTCTTTCGGCTCGACGCCCCGGGTGAGCAGCGCGATACTGTCGCGGTAGGTCGGAAACAGCCAGTCCTGCGGGTCGAGCGCGGCAACCGCGGCGATCTCACAGGCTTCCTGGCCGAGCGCGGAGGGGTACGTGGCAAGGCGACCCTGCCGGGTGAGGGCGGTGACCTGTGCGTCGAAACGGCGGGCGATGACCATCTGCCGATACAGACTGAGCAGGATGTCCACGACCGGAAGGGTGAAGCCGCCGCTCTCGTTTTGCGGGACCATACGGCCGAGGTCGTCGATCAAACGCAGGGGTGGGGCTGGCAGCACGGTGGTCATGCTCGGGTTCTCGACATTGAGGCTCATGAGGCAATGGTGCGCCTTTACGCCAGTCCGCACCCAGCTTTTTTGCAGTTGTGAACGATTGGCCGTGCACATGCCAGACATCGACCAAACGGCATTACTGAAGCGTGTCTCAGTGCCAAGCGTCCGGAGTGGTACCGGGCGCGTGCCCGACGATCTCGTCGAGGATTAGGTGCGACCGGGTCGAGATCACCCCGGGCATGCTGTGGATGTCGCGAAGAATGGCCTGGCTGAGCTGTTCGTGGTCGGGAGCGCTCACGGTGAGAATAATGTCGATGTCCCCGCTCACTGCCTGCGCCTTCTCGACGAAGGGGAGTTCGGCCAGCTGCGCGGCGATATCACCCCAGGCTACGTCAGCGATCTTCACGATGACGAGAGCCGACACATTGAGGCCGAGGGCCTTGCGGTTGGTCTGGGCGCCGAAACCGGTGATCACACTATGGCTGATGAGCTTCTGCACCCGAGTGTGTGCGGCAGTGCGGGAGATGTGCACCTGCAGGGCCAGCTGGCGAATGGAGAGTCTGGAGTCCCGGCTGAGTTCGGCGATGATCTGGCGATCAACGCCGTCGAGTCCGGGGTGGGGTGTCTGCGGCTGCGTCATTGGACCCTCATGCTACCGGCGTCGATGTGGGCGGCACCGATGCTGGCGCCGTCGATGTGGGCGGCGCCGATGCTGGCGCCGTCGATGTGGGCGGCGTCGATGTGGGCGGCGCCGATGTTGGCTTCACCGACGCGGGCGTCGTGGATCCGCGCAGCGCGGATTTGCGCAGCACGCGCAGGTAGTGATTCTTCGGCCAATGTCGCACCCGGCGCGGCAGCCGCGGATAGACCAGGCGGATGCCGCCCAGCACCAGGTCAAAGCATCGCCGGTGCCGCGTCGACCACGGCAGGTCGAAGAGAACCCGAACGTGCGGAGGCAGCAGGCCTGCGGTCAGCAGGCGGGCCACGGGCAAGGCAGCGCGATACCACAGGGGTGCGGTGCGCGAGTGCAACAGTTCGTGCGCGACGGCGCGGGTGGCGGCATCCGTTGTCAACAGGGCGAGCTGCTCGTTCCAATACTGACGAAATGCCGCACGGTCGGTCGGCCACAGGCCTGGCGGTACCTGCAGCGCTGTGCCGAGGCGAGAGTATTCGCGGTAGACCTCATCGGCCGCCTGGTCGTCGAGCGCACCGAAGAGCTGGCCGTGCAGGTGAGTGGCCGATTCGTACAGCGTCGCGGCGACCCAGAGCTGCAGCTCGGGCGTGAACGCGTTGTACCCGGGTGTCGTGCCGGTTGAATGCACGGGACCGTGCGCGTGGTTGACCCGCGCCGCCATAGTGGCGGCCAGCTCCGCATCGCCGAAGACGATGGCGTAGACGTAGCTGAGCGTGCCGTTGAGTCGATCGAGGGGACGATCGGCGAAATGACTGTGATCGGCGACGCCGTGGCCGATGGCCGGATTGGCCAGCTGTAGCAAAATGGCGCGGCCTCCGGCGGCAATCAGGATGCCCTCACCAGCGACCCCCATCAGACTCGGGGCTATCCTGCGGGAACGACCTATGCGCACAGCTACCTCCCGATAAACACGCAGAACCCCGTGACACGCTGAGTGTATTCGGTCGGCCTGCATACAGGCTTCGTCCTCATGCCCGATGAGGGGAAGATAAATTCTTGCCTTCCCGGGAATACGACCGAGTTCTATGCACTTGCATGTATCCGAGGGCGACAATTCCTGGGCCCACACATTGGAGGAGAAATTCTATGAGCGAGAGCACCGCAACGAGCATCCCCGGCTTCAAGGCCGGAACCTGGACCATCGACAAGACCCACAGCTCGGTGAGCTTCAGCATTCGCCACATCGTCATCAGCAAGGTCAAGGGCACCTTCGAAGACTTCGACGCCACCTTCGTGACCGGCGAAAACCCGCTCGAGACGAGCGTCACCGCTTCTGCCAAGGTCGTCTCCATCAACACCAACGAGCCCAGCCGCGACGGTCACCTGCGCACCGGGGACTTCTTCGACGCCGAGACGTACCCGACCATCGACTTTGTGTCGACCGGAATGCGCGAAGTCAAGGGCGACTATCTCGTCGACGGCAACATCACCATCAAGGGCGTCACCAAGCCGGCCACCTTCGAGCTCGAGTTCGGCGGCTTCGGCGGCGACCCCTACGGAAACTACAAGTTCGGTGCCACAGCCAAGACCGAAGTCAACCGCGAAGACTTCGGCCTCACCTACAACGCCGCCCTCGAAACCGGCGGCATGCTGCTCGGCGACAAGGTCACCATCACGCTCGAACTGCAGGCTGCGCTCAACGCGTAACCGTTACGTTGTCGGTCAGGGCCCCACTTCGGTGGGGCCTTGTGTCGTGAAGGGGCCACGACTCCTGGGTGAGACAGAACCGAATGTCATTCCCAAAGTTACGCGCTGGCCGCGAATTGCGCCGCGCTGCGCTTGCCGAGGCTCAGACCGGGCGGGTGTCCTTGCCATCAAGCCACAGCTCGACAGTCTCGTCGCGGTGTACGCCATCTCTGCCAACATGTTTTTCGTTGATCGTGGCACCATTCTTGATGACATAGACCAAGGCCATGGCGTGGCCGCGACCCAGTCCGTAGTCGGCCTTGAGCCAGTCGACGATGGCACCGGCCTTCGTGGTTGGTTCGTCGAGACCGCGTTCGTGCGCGAGGGCGACCAGCGCGCGCGGCGTGAACCCGGTCTTCTCTTCGATCGCGGTGAGATAAGCCTGAAATGACATGAGGTCTCCTGACGTCGAGGCGCGCTCTCGTTAGTATGCGCGAGACAGTACTGCGGGGCTAGGGTGAAATGATGCCCGTGCATTAATCCCGGTGCGTCGCGTGCATAAGAGCAGGCGACACGAAAATTAGATTGCCGGTCCAATCATTAGAACAATGGTCTAATCGAACGAGGAGATTCCCGTGTTCACCCTGAACGACCTGAAGATTCCGATTCTCGCGGCCCCCATGGCCGGCGGCGCTTCAACGCCCAACCTCGTGGTCGCCGTGAGCGACACTGGCAGTCTCGGCTTTCTGGCGGGCGGCTACAAAACCCCGCAGGCGCTGGCCGAGCAGATCATCGAGGTGCAGCAGCGCACCCAGAATGCCTTCGGCGTCAACCTGTTCGTACCGCAGCCGCCCCTGACCGACCGGACCGCCGTCCTGGCCTATCGTGACGCACTGGCAGACGAGTACACAACCACGTTTTCCGAGATTGTCGCCGAGGACGACGATTATTTCGTCGAGAAGGTGGCCGTGGTCATCGATCAGAAGGTTCCGGTGGTCTCCTTCACCTTCGGACTGCCTCCCGCAGGTGTGGTGACACGGATGCACGCGGCCGGGTCGTACCTGATCGCCACGGTCACCTCGGTCCCGGAAGCTCTGCAAGCGGTCGAGCGTGGAGTCGACGCACTCTGCGTGCAGGGGCCGGAAGCCGGCGGACACCGAGCGACCTTCCAGACGCACGACGAACCGAGCACCCTCGCATTGGGCGCGCTGTTGATGGCGATTCGTGCGGAGGCGACACTGCCCCTGATCGCGGCGGGCGGCATCCACTCGGGGGAGCAGGTCGCTGCGTTGCTCGCGACCGGTGCCGAGGCTGTTCAGGTGGGCACGGCGGTTCTGCGCACCGACGAATCGGGCGCGACCCAGGCCCACAAAGACGCGCTGGTCGAGTCGCGATTCACCGAGACAGTGATCACCCGTGCTTTCTCGGGCCGTCCGGCGCGCGCCCTGCTGAACGCTTTCATCATCAAGCACGGCAATACCGCACCGAGCGAGTACCCCCAGGTGCATCACGTCACCAAGGGCCTTCGAGCGGATGCTGCCCGCCGGGGTGACGCCGACGGACTCGCCCTCTGGGCCGGCACCGGGTATCGCGCTGCGACCGCGGGTTCTGTCCAGTCTGTTCTTGAGGCCCTCTGGGTGGAGGCGACGGCGGCGACCGCTCGCCGTTAGCCGGGCGCCAGTTCAGCGGCTGAGTTGTGGCGGCACGGGGCTGACCCTCCGCTTCGGGGTCGTGAGCGGCACGCAGGTTGCGCTGCGTCGACTGGTCAGGCGGCGGGGTTTTCCACCGGAGCCATGGTGCTTCGGGGGAGACGGTCGCGGATCAGCAGAACGACGGTGATCCCGACCACGGCACCGATAAGGGTTTCCAAACCGCGGTCTGCGAGCAGGGACACCGGGTCGACCGGGCTGGCGAGTTGAGTCATCAGCAGTATCACGGGCGTGAAAAAAATGAGGGCGACACCGTAATGGCGCACCATGAATAGTTCCGCCGGGAACTGCAGGGCCATGACGAGGATAACCAGCACGGTCGTGCCGGGATGCAGCAGCAGCACACCAGCCGTCACGCCCAGGCCGGCATAGGTCCCGAGTACGCGATGGATGCCTCGCTGCACCCGGCTGGAAAGATCGGCGCCGGCGAGGGGAACGGCCGCAGCGGCCATAGCCCAATAGGCGTGGCCGATTCCCAGGAGGAGGCCGAGAGCACCGGCGGCTGCAACGGCGACGATATAACGAGTGGCGTGCACGCCCGCCTTCGGGAGCCATGGTCCGGAGCGAGGTTCGGTAGGGCGTCTCGCCGTGGAATCCCAGGTGCGGTTTCCAAACCAGCCGGTGAACCCGACCAGCAGGGAAAAGAGTGCGGACGCGCCGCAGATGAGCGCGGCCGTCCACAGTGGGATGACCGTGGGGATCGACGCGCAGGCTCCCAAAGCAAAAATGCCGAAGAATGGCCCGGCGGGTCTGAGCTTTATTTTGTCGGCTACGAGTGAACCAAGTCCGGCCAGGAGTGCCTCGATAAAGACCAGCCCCCAGGCCTGAACGTGGGTGATGGACAGAGCCACACCGACAGTCACCCCGGTCAGCAGTAACGCCGCAGCCTGGGCCTGGTGCACCAACCGCAGCTGATGGGTTTCACCACGGCCGTACATGCCCGTGAAAGCACCGAAAACGGCATAGATGGTCAGCTCGGGGTGGCCAAAAATCAGCAGGAGCAACACTGGGACGGTGACCCCCAGGCCGACGCGAAGCGCCGGCCAGTGATCATTGACCGCGGGTGGGACACTGACGAGTGCGCGCAGGTAGAACAGGACCGGGCGCACAGGGTCTCACGGCCTTTCGAACAGAACGATGGCGACGCGGCGTGAACAGCAGAACCCGGTTGGCTGGTTTCACGCCCGACTGCTGCGCTCAGCCCAGTCTGTACCGCTTTGCCTCGCCGGTCCAAGACTTGAATGCAACCAGTCGATAACCAGACATTATCAATCAGCCCGTGGCGTCGCGGGCGCTTCGGGCGCGATCGACGAAAGCCCCCGATCGAACAGCTCACCCAGGGAAAGCCGCGCTGCAACGGCCGCGAACGCCCGTGCGGTCACCGAACCAGGCGACGCGGGTTTTATCGCCGCAGCGACGCGCGCGGTGGCGACGGGATCGACGAGTGGCACAATGCGGGTCCGCGATGACGGTGTGATGGTTTGCACCCACGAATGTGGCACGATGCTGGCCCACTGGCCCGTCTTCATGTGCGCGTGCAGGGAGGCGATCGAGTCCGTTTCTACCTGCGGCTCCATCCGAATCTGGTTCTGGCTGAAGGCATCGTCGATCACTTGTCTGCTGCGCATTTCCGTTGTCAAGACAGCAAGGGGGAGCGCGGACGCCTGACGCCAGGTCATCGTCGGTGGAATCTCTGGAAGGAGTTCGTCGGAGGCGATGAGAACATAGCGTTCCTCGTACAACGGCACGAAGAAGAGTCGCGGGTCTTCCCCGTCATCGAGATAGGTGACGCCGGCATCCAGCTCGAAATTCCGCAATCGCCGGCCAATCTCGACCGCGGACAGGCCCGACTTGATTTGGACCCTGGCCAACGGATGCGCAGCACAGAACGCGGCAACCACCAGTGCGACCGTCGTCGAGGCACTCGGTACAACACCCAGCCGTAACACGCCGGTCACTCCGGACTGCACGGCCTGCACCTCCGCCTTGAAAGCGTCGTGCTCGGCGAGGATTCGTTTGGCCCAAATCACCAAGCGTTCGCCCTCCGGCGTCAGCCCCTCAAAGGTATGACCACGATTGATCAGAGAAACATTGAGCTCCTGTTCCAATCTGTTGATTGCCGCGGAGAGGGCAGGCTGGGAAACGTGGCATGCGGCGGCCGCACGAGCGAAGTGCCGTTCCCGGGCGACAGCGACAAAATATTCGAGCTGGCGAAAACGCATAGGCTCTTCTTTCACGTTGGTAATCAGTGGGGCGTGCACCCCAAGGTAGGCTCGTTTCGACAGGGTGTGCAGCAACCGCCCTGGGGTAGATCAGCGTCGATCGGCGCGAAACAACTCTCTGGCCGCCAGTCCAAGCAGATCGCACGACAAGAAATGGTTTTCCTTTGCGCAAAATGAATATGTCCCGGGCAAGAAAGCTCTCGGTTGCCGTCACGGCGCTGCTGGCCCTCGCCAGCGGGTTCGCGGGCGTCAGCGCCGTGGCCGCGAGCCAGCCGAGCAGCCACGTGCAGCCCCGGACAACGGTCGCCGGCGAAAACTACGTTATCGGTACCGACACGACCTTCGCACCGTTTGAGTACCGCGAAGACGGTGAACTGACCGGCATCGACATGGACTTGATTCGTGACATCGCTGCTAACCAAGGCTTCACCGTTGAGATCAAGTCGCTCGGTTTCGACGCCGCGCTGCAGGCGTTACAGTCCAATCAGGTGGACGGCGTCATCGCCGGAATGTCGATCACCGACGAGCGCAAGCTGGTGTTCGATTTCTCCGACCCGTACTTCGACTCCGGTGTGCAGATGGCTGTCGCCGAGGACAACACTGAAATCACCGGTTACGCCGACCTGGCCGGTGAAACCGTCGTTGCCAAACGCGGCAGCGAGGGCGAGACCTTCGCCAACTCGATCAAAGACGAGTACGGCTTCACCGTCAAGGCACTGGCCGACTCGGCCACGATGTACGACGACGTCAAGGCTGGCAACTCTGTCGCCGTCTTCGATGATTACCCGGTGCTCGCCTACGGCATCAACCAGAACAACGGGCTCAAGTCGGTCACCGAGAAGGAACAGGGCAGTTCCTACGGCTTCGCTGTCAACAAGGGCGAGAACCCCGAGCTGCTTGCTGCCTTCAACACCGGTCTGGCCGAGCTGAAGAGCAACGGTGATTACCAGTCCATTCTCGATACGTATCTGGAGCAGCCGGCGCCCGACGCGGCATCCGGTTTCTTCGGGCTGTTGTCCGACAGCCTGCCAGCCCTTATGAAGGGCCTCGGCCTGACGCTGCTCGCGACCGGGCTGTCGATTGTGGTCGCCCTCGTGCTCGGCGTACTGTTCGGGTTCTTCAAGGTCTCCGAGAGTCGCGTGCTGCGCGGCTTGGCGAGCATCTACGTGAGTATCTTTCGGGGCACCCCGCTGCTCGTGCAGGCCTTCTTCTTCTACTTCGGCCTGCCGCAGCTCACCGGGCAGTCAATCGACGTACTCACGGCCGGTGTACTGACCCTGAGCCTCAATGCCGGCGCCTACATGACCGAGATCGTGCGCGGCGGTATCCAGTCGGTCGACCCGGGCCAGACCGAGGCCGGCCGCAGTCTCGGCCTCGGCTACGTCACGACGATGCGACGCGTCGTGCTGCCGCAGGCCGTGAAGATCATGACGCCGTCGTTCATCAACCAGTTCGTGATGACGCTGAAAGACACCTCTCTCCTGGCGGTGATCGGCTTCGCCGAGCTCACCTACCAGGGCCAGCAGATTTACGCCGCGAACTTTCGCACCGGTGAGACCCTGCTGATCGTGGCCGCGCTGTACTTCATCGTCATCAATTTGCTCACCATGCTCTCCAACACGCTCGACAAGAGGTTCAACAAATGAGCAAGAACAGCGCCGGCAGCACAATTCCCGCCGGCAGTAAAATCAGCGTCAGGGGACTGCGCAAGTCGTTTGGCTCCAACGAGGTGCTCAAGGGCCTCGACGTCGAGATCAACGAGGGCGAGGTCGTCTGTGTCATCGGTCCGTCGGGCTCGGGCAAGTCCACGTTTCTGCGCTGCCTGAACAAGCTCGACGAGCTCAGCGCCGGCACGGTCATCGTCGACGGATTCAACCTCGGCGATAAGACGGTCGACCTCAACGAGGTGCGGCAGCACATCGGCATGGTTTTTCAGCACTTCAACCTGTTTCCGCACATGACGGTGTTGCAGAACATCATGCTGGCCCCGGTTGAGTTGAAGAAGGAATCCAAGACGGATGCCCGCGCCACCGCCCTCAAACTGCTCGACCGGGTGGGCCTCGCCGACAAAGCAGACGCCCGCCCCGGCCAGCTTTCCGGCGGTCAGAAGCAGCGTGTCGCCATCGCCCGATCCCTCGCTGTGAACCCCGACATCATGCTCTTCGACGAGGCCACGAGCGCCCTCGACCCGGAGATGGTCGGCGAAGTGCTGCAGGTCATCCGTGATCTCGCCGCCGAGGGCATGACCATGGTCGTGGTCACCCACGAAATGGGTTTCGCCCGCGAAGTCGCCGACCGGGTCATCTTCATGGCCGAGGGGGTCATCGTCGAAGAGGGTACCCCGGCCGAGCTGTTCGGCAACCCGCAACAGGAACGCACGCAGGACTTCCTCTCCATGGTGCTGTAGCTTCACCGCGCCCCATTGCGGTGGCCGCTGCGGTAACCCCTGGAGCGCGCACCGAAGTGGGGCGCACCTTATCGATGGGTCCTGCATCCACGGTGCGCGCAGCATCCGTTACTGCGCAGAAAAGCTCAGGCGCGGTCGCCGACGATTTCTTCGCGTACCCGGCGCAGGTCTTCCATGAGCGATCCGATCAGAATCCAGTGGTCAGGGTGCGGCGTCACGATCTGCAGCGGCGCGGTCAGGGCGAGCACGTCGGGCGCGGCCGGCTCTGGTACAGACGCACGGTCACCGTCGGCGCGGGCGAGTAGGCCCAGGTCGTGCGCCGCCCGGGCTAGCTCCCGAGAGAAGGCCTGAACGGTGGGCTCGAACTGCAGTGATGGGTCGTAGTGGTCGTGCAGTGCTCGAGTCATGCCGATTGCGCGGGTTACGAGAGTCGGCAGTCGCTCGATCATGTCGTGGTCGGCGTCGAGGGCCACTCGCAGCTTGGCTTTGCGAGGGTTGAGCATGAGGCTCTCCTCGGCCTGCGCGATGGCCTTCTCCGCCGACACGAGCATGGGGCGCAGCAGCCGGGCCTTGATCATCAATTCCATCAGGTCGATCGGGCTCTGTGGGGTGCGCAGCGCCTGGGCAATGCGGTCGAAGGTGTCGGCCAGCTCGCGAGCCAGCAGGCCGACGGCGTCGCGGGCAGGCGCAATCAGTACCGGGGGAACGATGAGGGCATTGATGACGAGGGCGATTCCTGCTCCGATGAACGTCTCGAAGATTCGATCGAGGGCGTAACCGGGGGTCGTGGCGCCGAGGGCGAGTACGAGCATGGCGCTGATGGGAATCTGGCTCGCCGACGACGGGGACAGGCGCAGTGCCCAGGCAACGAGCAGGCTGACCATAATCGTGCCGAGAACGACCCAGCTGGACTCGCCGAGGAAGAAACCGATCGTGGAAGCGATGACAACGCCGCCGATGACGCCCGCGGTGCGTTCGATCGCTCGCCCGAGGGTCTGGTTGACGCTCGGCTGTACGACGAGCAGGGCAGCGATCGCAGCGAAGATCGGCAGGTCGCTCGGTAACAACAGCTGGGAGACGACCCAGGCCAGGGCGACGGCGACGGCCACCTTGACGACCTGCAGCAGCGGGAGTCGTTTGGAGATGCGCAGGGCCGAGGTTAGTTTCACTGGTCAAGGGTAACCCGGGCCGGGTCAGTCAAGCGGATGCCGGGGCATCCGCTGTCATGGTCTGCCGCATGGGCACGCCAAGAAACCGGGCGTAGTCCTGTACGGCCGGGCCCAAGCCCCGCTGCGTTTTCGCCGCCCGAGTGCGGGCGGCGGCCGTGGCCGGGTCCTCGAACAGTGCGGCCTCGGTGGTCAGGCCGTTCGCCGCGACCTTCTTGCGCCACGTGCCGACGATGCGGCCATTGGTCACCACGAGCGGCAGGAAAATGCCGTTTAGACCGGGCACGACCCGAACCAGTTCGTCGGAGGAGATTACATGGCTGCGATCGCGGTACCCGAGCAGGTACTCATCGAACCCGGGCAGCGCGAGCACCCGCGTGCGCTGAGGGAGCGCATCCGCTGTTTCGTCGGCCATGAAGTAGGCAGCTCCGTCGACCTGCATCTCGGTCAGACGGTTCCGCGCCACGGTCAAGCCTGTTTTGGCGTCGGCCACGGTGAGCTGGGACCACCAGGCGAAGTCGACCAGTGTCGCGGGCCCGTGGCCGAGAAAGTAACGGTAAACGAACTCGCCAAGCGCTTCGTCGTGCTCGAGCCGGCGTGGGTACGGCACCCATTCGTCGAGCAACACGAGTCCCTGCTGCGTACCGACCTGCCGCCCCCAGCACAGGGTTCCGGTCAGGGCGAGATGCGCGATCATGTGATAGCCGCGCTGGCCCTCTGTTGATATACCCACCGCTCGCAGCATGGCCATGAAGTCGGCGCGGCTGAGCTGTTTCTGGCCGGTCAGGGCGGCGATCGCAGCTTCGCGGGCCCGCTCCAGCACGGCCGGGTCGAGGCCGAGTCGCTCGTTGATCGTTCGAGTTTTCGCGAGCAGTCGCGGTGTCGTGAGGCTCTGCATCCAGCCCAGTTCACGGGCCGGAACGAAATGCAGCGTGCCCCGCATCGGCCACGACCGCACGATCTCGCCGGCCGAAATCAGGGCCTGCACGTCATGGAGCGTAGTGCCGGGGGAGCGCACCCCCAGGGCCCACTGCGCCGCAGGGTAGTCCTGGGCTTGCACCGCGAGCATCCGCTCGGCGACGGCGACCGCACCGGGGAGCGGAACCCCGGCCAGCCCCTGGGCCTGGAGGCGCAGGCGCACGACATCGGCGCGGGAGGCGGCAGCTGGCATGACACCAGTATGCCGACTCCCGCGCCGAGCGTAGCTCACATCAACCGATGTGCTATCTTCCGCGCCGCCCGACTTTGGATCGAACCACGCGAATCACCCGGGCGCTTCCGTCCGACGTCTGGGTTCCGAAGGCATCGATCTCCACGGTCTCATCGACCTCGGCGCCGTAGCCATCGGTGTCATCCGTGCCGCCGCCTGCCAGGGGGCCGTCGGTAGGTCCGCCGCGTCCGAAGCGACGGCGTAGGGCCTTGACCAGCGGCGGGCCGATCAGGAACAGCACGATCACGGTGTAGACCACGACGGCAACCGGTTCGCTCACAAGCGCAGCTGGGTCGCCAGCGCTGATCTGCAGCGCGCGGCGCAGCTGACGTTCCATCTCCGGGCCGAGGATGGCGCCGACGATGATCGGCAGCACCGGAAAGCCGAAGCGCCTGGCCATGTAGCCCAGGGCGCCGAGTAGGAGCAGAATGCCGATGTTGAAGGTTTGCATTCCCGCCGCATAGGCGCCGAGGGTTGCGAAGAACAGGATCCCGGCGTAGAGGTAGGGGCGTGGAATGCGCAGCAGCTTCGCCCAGAGCGGTGCCAGCGGCAGGTTGAGCGCGAGAAGCAGCGTGTTCCCGATGAACAGGCTCGCGATCAGGGTCCACACCAGAACGGGTTCGGTCTGGAATAGTAGCGGACCGGGGTGGATTCCGTACTGGTTGAACGCGGCGATCATCACGGCAGCGGTCGCCGTGGTGGGCAGGCCGAGGGTCAGCAGCGGCACGAGCGTTCCCGCGGCAGAAGCGTTGTTGGCTGCTTCCGGCCCGGCGACGCCCTCGATGGCGCCGTGGCCGAACTGCTCGGGATGCTTGGACAGCTTCTTTTCCGTCACATAGGAGAGGAAGGTCGGGATCTCGGCGCCGCCGGCCGGGATAGCCCCGAACGGGAAGCCGATGACCGTGCCGCGCAGCCACGGCTTCCAAGAGCGTTTCCAATCGTCCTTGCGCATCCACGGCACCCCGACCGGGATGGTCGCGGGGGTGCCGTGCCGCAGGTGCGCGGCGATCCAGAGCGCTTCACCGACCGCGAACAGGGCGACGGCGATGACGACGACGTCGATGCCGCCGGAGAGCAGCGGCTGGCCGAACGTCAGCCGCGGCTGCCCGGTGGTGGCGTCGAGGCCGACGAGCCCGATGGTGAGTCCGATGAACAGCGACGCGAGCCCGCGAATGCGGCTCGAACCGAGCACGGTGCTCACCGCGACAAAAGCGAAGACCATCATCGCGAAGTACGAAGGAGCGCCGAGCCCGATCGCGATCGCCACGACGAACGGGGCGACGAAGACGAGGGCGCCGGTGGCGATGGTGCCGGCGACGAAAGAGCCGATCGCAGCGGTCGCGAGTGCTTGCGCGCCGCGGCCGGCCTTGGCCATCTTGTTACCCTCAAGGGCCGTGACGACCGACGACGACTCTCCCGGGGTATTGAGCAGAATAGAGGTCGTTGACCCGCCGTACATGCCGCCGTAGTAGATGCCGGCGAACATGATGAGCGACCCGGTCACGTCGAGTGCATAGGTGAGTGGCAGCAGCAGGGCCACGGTCATGGCCGGGCCGATCCCGGGCAGCACCCCCACGGCGGTGCCGAGCAGCACGCCGATGAGGGCGAACAGCAGATTCTGCAGGGTCAGCGCGTTGCTGAATCCCTCCATCAGAAGGGTCAGGTTGTCCATCAGAGAATTCCCGTCAACAGGCCGGCCGGCAGGTTGATGCCGAGGCCCAGTACAAAGCCGTAGAACGTGCTGACGGCGAGAAGAATGCCGATCACGAGCGCCCAGATGAAGCGGCGGGAGCCGAGCAGCAGGGCGGATCCGTAGAACAGCAGCGCGCTGCCGATCACGAATCCGAGAAAGTCCATCGACAGGGCGAAGACAAGAATCAGCCCGCCGAGGCCGAAGACGGTCGGCCAGTGGGCCTTTTGGGAGAGGTCGATGTCCTCACCGTCTTCGGCCTCGGCATGGCCGCCCCGCAGCACAGAGATCGCCAGGGCGATCGCACACAGGCCCAGGCCGATCGCGATGATCGTCGGAACCACCTGCGGTCCCATCACACCGGCATTGATGGCGGTGTGACGGATGTTCGCGGTATCGACCGCGATCACGATCGCGATCACGGCGAGCAGGGCGGCGACGCCGAGCTCGGAGCGACCCTGGAGTCGAGCGCGCAGCCCGGGAGCTGCTGCTGTGCTGGGGGCGGTCATGGTTAGACCAGGCCCAAGGTCTTCAGCACGTCGGCGACGCGGGTGTCCTGCTCGGTAAGGAAGGCGCTGAAGTCGTCGCCGGTGATGAAGGCATCGGTCCAGCTGTTGTCGGTCAGAACCTGCTTCCACTCTGCGCTGTCGTGCATGGCCGTGACGGCGTCGACGAGGCGAGCGATTTCCACATCCGACAGCCCTGGAGCGGCCAGAAGGCCGCGCCAGTTGGTGAAGACGAGATCGATACCCTCTTCGGTGAGGGTGGGGGCGTCGATCACCGGAACGCGCTCTTCGCTTGTGACGGCGAGCACGCGCAGGTCGCCCGACTTCACCTGTTCGAGGAACTCGCCGTAGCCGGAGGCCCCGAACTGCAGCTTGCCGCCGAGAATGGCCGGCAGCAGCTCTCCGCCGCCGTCGTAGGCGACGTAGTTGACGGCTGTGGGGTCGATGCCGACGGCATCGGCAAGCTGCATCGGCAGCAGGTGGTCCGGACCCCCCGGGGAAGAGCCGCCGCCGACGGCGAAGGAAGCCGGGTCGGCCTTCCACGCGGTGACGAGATCGTCAATGGTCTTGTAGGGGGAGTCAGCCGCGACGAAGATTGCGCCGGCTTCTTCGATGAGTCCGGCGATCGGGGTTGCGTCGGCAACCTTGGCGTCGCCCTCGTTCGTGTAGGCAGCACCGACGACGCCGAGCCCCATCATGAGCATGAAGTTGGCGTTTCCGGTCTCGGTGAGGGTGCGGGCCAGGCCCACAGTTCCGCCGGCGCCGGCCAGGTTGGTGACCTCGGTTCCGCTGGCCAATTTCAAGTCATCCATCACCTTGACCGCGGCGCGAGCGGTGACGTCGTAGCCGCTGCCCGGGGCGTTGGGAATCATGACCTGCAGGTTTTGGATCGGCCCGCTATCGGTGCCCTCGGTGTTCGTGGCGCTGGTGACCCCGCAGGCACTGAGGGCGAGTGCGACGGCGCCGGCGAGAAAGACGGTGCCCGCCGTGCGGTGCGAGCGCGTGGTGCGTGCTGTGATTGGCATGCTCAAATCCTCTTCGATTTCTGGCGAGCCTCTTTGCTGGCCGAATTCAGCCTGCCGGGTGTGCCCGGCCAGACACAACTTGTGACTCTAGTGAACGTTGTGTAGCTTGCGGTTGCGCGCGGGGTGATTCGGACAATTTCGGTTTGGCTCCACGATGAGGGAGTATCTCTTATGGCCAGAGTCGACCGGAGGAACCCGATGCGAAAAAGCGAGGCGCCGTCACCGCTGCCGGCGAGGCGCCCACGCGGGTCGGGCATCCGTTCGAGCCGCCTGAGCCTGACCCGCCAGCTGTTGCTCGTGCAGTTGAGCCTGATCGCTCTCGTTCTCGTCGCTGTCACGGCCATTTCGATCGAGCAGACCCGCAGCAGCTTTGAAAGCGGCGCCCAGCGACGCATGCTGACGGTCGCCGAATACACGGCTGCCAACCCGCTCGTGCGCAGCCTGCTCGACACCGAGGCGGTGCCCCAGCAATACTCCGTTCCGGTCGAGGCGCTCCGCACTACAACCGGGGTCGACCACTTGATCGTGACGGATGCGACGGGCCGAATCATCGCCTCACCGGCCGATCCGCGTCTGCTCACGACCGACCTCGCCATCGATCCCACGCCGGACGAGTCTGATGGTGCGTGGGCCGGAACTGCCCCGATGGGCACTAGTGACTACGTTGTCGCGCAGGTACCGGTGCTGTCGAACTCCGGCACGGTCGTGGGTTCGATGGTCGCTGCCCGCCAGTTTCCGGCCGTGGCCGAACTGCTCAAGGCCGCGGCGCCGAACCTGCTCACGTATCTCGGCGTGGCCGGGGTGCTCGGCGTCGCGGGATCGCTGCTGCTGGCGGCTCGGGTGAAACGGCAGACCCTCGGCCTGGAGCCGGAACAGATCGGTCGGCTGGTCGAGCATCGCGACGCCATGATCCACGGCATCCGGGAAGGGGTGATCTCCGTCGACACCGACGGACTCATCACGCTCGCCAATGACAGCGCGCGCACCCTGCTCGGTTTGCCCGCTGACGCGGAAGGCCGGGCGATCGATGCGGTCGGCCTCGATGACGAGGCGGTGCGCGCGCTCCGCCAACAGGAAATCGGCGACATCGACACAGTGTTCGTGAACAGAGGGGTGCTGCTGGTGCTCAACCAGACGCTCATTCACCCGCCCAGGTCGCGGCCCGAGGTTGTCACCACCCTGCGCGACCGCACCGAACTGGTCACTCTGCAGCACGATCTCGGCAGCAGCCGGCAGGCTACCGATACGTTGCGCGCCCAAACCCATGAGTTCGCGAACCGGCTGCACACCATTTCAATGCTCATGCAGCTCGGCGACACCGATGCGGCGGTGGAATACGTCGACGCCGTCACGCGCGAGCGCACCGACCTCGACAGTTCAGTCATCACCCGCCTGCAAGAGCCGGCGGTTGCCGCGCTCGTGAGCGCCAAGACCTCGCTCGCCCGCGAACGCGGCGCCACGCTCGTGCTCTCGGCCGAATCGACTCTGGCCAGGGTCGACGCTGACCTCTCCGCCGACCTCATCACTGTGATCGGAAACCTGGTCGACAACGCCCTCGACGCCGTCACCGGAGCCCGGGAACGCAGTGTGCGGCTCGACGTGCAACCAGTTTCAGGTACCGGTGCCGGTGCCGTGCGGGTGACGGTGAGTGATTCCGGGCCGGGCATCGATATCGCACTGATCGACCGGGTGTTCGAAACTGGCGTGACCAGCAAATCGGCGCTCGGCGATGCCGATGCACACGGCTACGGACTGGCTATTGTGCGACTCGTTTCGACGCGTCGCGGCGGATCGGTCGGCTACCGAGCCGAGAACGGTGCCGTGTTCGAGGCTGTGCTCCCGATTGATGCGGCTCGGTCAGTTCAAGAGAAGGAACTGACCCTTGTGTGACGTCCTCATCGTCGACGACGATTTCATGGTGGCGCGCGCGCATGAACGCATTGTGGCGCAGCAGGTCGGTTTCACCGTGGTCGGCGTCGCCGCGTCCGGGGCGGACGCGCTCGCCCAGATTGTCGACAAGGCCCCGCACCTCGTCCTCCTCGACATGTTCCTGCCCGATATGACTGGTCTCGACGTGATCCGTCGCGCGCGAGAGGCGGGGTGGGCCGTGGACTTTCTCGTGCTCAGTGCCGCCCGCGAGGCCGAAATGGTCACCGCGGCGCTGCAGGGCGGCATTGTGAGCTACCTGCTCAAACCATTCAAGATCATCGAACTGCAGTCGCGGCTGGCGGGATACGCCGAAAGACGACGACTGCTCGACCGCGCGGGAGACCTCAACCAGAGCGAGCTCGACCGGGTGATCGCACCCGCGTGCGCTGTGCCATCCACGGGAGCAATCTCCACGCTACCGAAAGGACTGAGCAAGGAGACGACTGCGCTGACCACTGCGGCCCTGGCTAACAGCAAACCAGACCTGGCCGCGTCGGAGTGCGCCGAACTGCTCGGCTTGTCTCGGGTGGTGGCACGCAAATATCTGGAATACCTCGTATCGACGGGGCAGGCGGTTGTCAGCCTGCGCTACGGCCAGACCGGCCGTCCGCAGCGGCGCTACGCCTGGCTGGTCGGCTAACTCTCCAGCTGGTTAGCCCAAGTCGTCATCGGTGCGAGCGCCGAACACGATCTCGTCCCAGCTCGGCATGGATGCCCGGCCGCGTTTAGGTGTCGTACGAGTGTGGTTCGTGCGTTCCTGGGCGCGGGCAGCCTGGTTGGCCCAGGCATTGCCGGTCGGCTCAGGAGTGGTGGATGGCGCCGCAGCGGCCTCATCGGTGACCGTGGCGGCGGTCGGAGTCGCCGGCCGGGGCCGGGGCCGTTCGGTGGAAACCGGCACCGAAGCGGATGCCACCGGCTTGGCTGCAGACGCATCCCCGCTCGACGCCGCTTCGCGTTCACCGCGTCGTCGACGCAAAGATTCCAAGAGGTCGGCGGTTTCGCTCATGTTCGAGGCCGGCTCTGCAGCACGCTTGATCGCCGCCTTCGACACCGCATCGTCCCGGCTCAGCGAGCGCGAGTACGGGACGGCTTCGAGGTTGGGGCTGGTGTCGTTCAGAATCTCGTCGGCGAGGGATTCCTTGAAGTTGAAGGCGTTACTGTCGAAACGCGATACGTCGGCGGCGCTCGTCTCGGAGCCGACGGCACGCAGGCGCGGGATCAACAAACCCTTGAGCTCCCCCTGCTGGGACAGCGCGATGGCTTCGCTACCAACCGGAGACAAAGCATTCTTCTTCGGTTCGAAAGCCCACCGAGCGTCATGGTCGATCTCGTCGGCGGTGAACGATAATTTGACGATCCAGCCGCCACCGGGTTCTTTCCAGCTCGCCCAGCGCTCACCGGTGGCCCCGAGGGAGGCGAGCCGTTCGCGAATGACACTGCCGAAGTTGACGTTCTCGTCGATCGGATCCGGGTCGATGGCGGTATGCACCGGAACGCTCAACGCCGACGAGACGATGTACTCCCGCTCGGCGACGACCGGGCCCTCGAAGCGGCGTACGTAGTCGAGTGATGCCCCCGTGACCGCAGCGACGTCCTCGGCGGACATTCCAGAGCGAATGTGCGCCTGAACTTCCCGCGGGGACAGCTTGGGAGCGTTGACGCGCTCCGTCTGGGTTTGGCGAAGCCGGGATTGAAGAACTTCGTCGATGGCGATGCGATATCGGTCGCCATCCTCGGACGCTGCGAGCAGCGCACCGTTCTCAACTCCAATAACCTTCAATTCCTGCATGAAGACAAGCCCTCTCGCGATTACCGTTGGCTGCAAGACTGCCACGAGTTGGTGCCTTTTCGCGGGAATACGCCGGGCGTGCCGCAAGTTGTTTCTTCGTGTCCGAATAAAAAGGTTGGCGGACGGTTTGCTATTCCGTCTGGATTGTTGGAAACTGTGGCCGCCGATTTCGTTTTTCGGCGTAACTGAAATGGATGGGCATGGCAACCGATTACGACGCACCCCGAAAGACTGAAGACGACTCTGAGTCGATCGAGGCTCTCAAGGAACGTGTGCCAGACAAGATGTCCGGCAGCGTTGATGTCGACGACTCCGACAACCCTGGGGGGTTTGACCTTCCGGGCGCTGACCTGTCCGACCTGGACCTCGATGTCGTCGTTCTGCCCGCGCAGGCCGACGAGTTCACCTGCGTGAATTGTTTCCTTGTGAAGCACCGCTCGCAGATGGGCCACGAGACCAAGCTCGGCACCGTCTGCTTGGAGTGCGACTCTTAAACCTTCGCTTTATTCCACGTTGGCCGTTCGCGATTCATTGATCGCGGCGGCCAATTGTGTTGGGTGGCGGCTGGAGATGATCCAATACGGTGCTGGGTCGGTCGCATCGACGATGGGCACGCGCACAACCGGGTCGATCCAGCCGCGAATGAGCAGCCAGGCTCGGGCGTCCAGTCGGGTTCCGCGCTCCTGGGTCGCTTCGGTCTTTTCATATGCCGTTGCTTCGCCGAGCAGCCCGGTGGAGATCGTGGCGGGTCCGGCGGTCAGTACGCCGTTCTGAACGCGTACGACCGGCGCGGCCAGCACGAGCAGCAGCACGCATCCGCCGTACAAAACAGCAGCTGTGACGATACCCGCAAACAGGGAAATCGGCACGAGCACGAGAATGCTCGCCGGTATCACCAGTGCGGTGACAAGGAAGGCCCAGGCGTTGGGCCACAGTTTTTCGCGGTATTCAGGCATGGCTCTATTCGATCAGATATCTGCACTACCCTCGACACGTGGCAGAAAGCGTCGAAGTACTGATCCAGGCATCCAACCTCCCAATCTACGCACACCCCGGTGATGCCGGGGCTGACCTGCATGCTGCCGAGGCTGTCGTGCTCGGCCCGGGAACCCGTGCACTTGTCGGTACCGGCGTGTCGATCGCCCTTCCCGATGGCTTTGCGGCTTTCGTCGTTCCTCGCAGCGGCCTTGCGGTCAAACATGGCATCACGATCGTGAACTCGCCCGGAACAGTCGATGCCGGCTACCGCGGTGAAATCAAGGTGGCGTTGCTGAACACCGATCCGAATGAGTCGTTCACGATCGCGATCGGCGATCGCATCGCCCAAATCATCGTGATGCCTGTCGTTCGTGCCACATTCATGGCCGTCGACAAACTGCCCGGCAGCCAGCGTGGCGAGAGCGGTTTTGGCTCGACCGGAGTTTTGCCCCGCGCGGCAACCAGCACTTCCAACAGCGCGCCAGTATCGGGCCCCACGGTCCCGCAGTCAGGAGACAACCGGTGAGTGACCTCACGAACTCTGGGGAGATCCCCGAATCGATGCCGAAGTCGGCACCCGAAGACCGCGAAACCGAGGGCCCGCTCGACGAATCAGAGGCCAACCCGGTGCGTCCGTACGTGGACCTCGGCGGGATCAAAATCCTTCCGCGGGAGGGTCTGCACCTGCGCCTCGAAATCGAAGAGGGCAGTAAGCGAGTGGTAGCCATCGGTCTTGACTTCGCCGGGTCGACTTTGCAGGTACAGCCGTTCGCCGCACCGCGCTCGAGCGGCCTATGGCATGAAATTCGAGAGCAGATCGCCGACCAGATCGGCAAGCAGGGTGGAACCACGACTCCGCGAGAGGGCCCCTTCGGCCCCGAACTCGTCGCCGAGATCCCCGTTGCGGCCGGACAGCAAGCCGGCGGTGTCACCCGCCTCGCGCGCTTCATCGGTGTCGACGGTCCGCGCTGGTTCCTGCGGGGCGTCATCGCGGGCGAGGGCGCAATAGACCCCGATGCTGCCACGCAGATCGAAGACCTGTTCCGCAGCATCGTCGTCGTGCGCGGGTCCACACCGATGCCGCCGCGCGATCTGATTCCGCTGCGTATGCCGGCCACCCCCGCCGGCGCGTCCGAAACCACCGCAGTCTAAACAGGCGATGAGCGACACCCCCAAAGAGCAGCCCGAGCAGCCCGGTCAGCCCGAGCAGTTCGGTGAACCGCGCGGCGAGCCGAAAGACGCATTGCCTCCGACAACCTCCGGACTGTTTGCTGAGTCGATGGCCGGCGCAGCGCGGCGCGCCGGGTTCGGCGCGGCAACCGAGGGAAAGCCGATCAGTGGCCAGGCGCTGCTGGCGGCCATGGGCGGCATTCGCGGCCTGATTGAAGCTGTCCTGCCGGGCCTGGTCTTCCTGATCACCTACTCGCTCACCATCGATCCCTCCACTGATGTGACGAGCGACCCGATCGGAACCCTGCTGCCCTCGCTCGTGGCGCCGCTCGTGATCGGCGTGATCTTCGTCGCCCTGCGGGCGATCACCAGGCAGACCACGACGCCCGCACTCGGCGGCCTGGTCGGAACGGCGATCAGCGTCGCGCTGGCACTGTTCTCAGGCAAACCGTCCGACTTCTTTCTGGTCGGCCTGTGGACCAACGCCGGTTACGGAGCTGCCCTGCTGGTCTCCGTACTCGTGCGCTGGCCGCTCATCGGCGTGGCCGTCGGTTTTCTCATGGGCGACGGTGTGGCTTGGCGCCTCGACGCGTCGAAGCGCCGGGTGCTGACCATCCTCACCCTGTGTTGGACCGGTCTCTTTCTGGCACGTCTGGCCGTGCAGCTGCCGCTCTACCTGGCTGACAACGTCGAATTGCTCGCCACGATGAAACTCCTCATGGGCATCCCGCTGTATGCGCCGCTCCTGATCGTTTCGTGGCTCATGGTGCGCTCGGTCTATCGCAAAGCGGATGCCGCTGACGCGGTGTGAATGACGACTCGGAGACCCGCTCTCCCTGCTAGAGTTATCTCGACGTCAAGATAGTTGTTCGGCGAGGAGTCGCCGGGTAACTCGATGGAAAAAGGCAGCCCCCGGCATCCGCTGGTTAGGCTTGCCTTGCTGGCACGAGGCTGTGCCTGCCAGAAGAATTGAGGATTGCCGCCGGTCTCCCGTCGGCTCCCACAACGGAGAGGGCATTGTGTCGGAATCAACAAATACCGCGGTAAACAGCTTCGGAGCCAAAGACACCCTGCGCGTCGGATCGACGGAATATGAAGTCTTTCGTCTGGACGCGGTCGACGGCTACGAGAAGCTGCCATACAGCCTGAAGGTGCTGCTCGAGAACCTCCTCCGCACCGAGGATGGCGCCAACATCACCGCCGAGCACATTCGCGCTCTCGGCGCGTGGGTACCAACCGCTGAGCCCGACACCGAGATCCAGTACACGCCGGCTCGCGTCGTGATGCAGGACTTCACCGGTGTTCCCTGCATCGTCGACCTCGCCACCATGCGCGAAGCCCTCGTCGAACTCGGCGGCGACGCCAAAAAGATCAACCCGCTCGCCCCGACCGAAATGGTCATTGACCACTCCGTCGTGGCCGACCTGTTCGGCACGACCGACTCGTTCGAACGCAACGTGGAAATCGAGTACGAACGTAATGGTGAGCGCTACCAGTTCCTCCGCTGGGGCCAGACCGCGTTTGACGACTTCAAGGTCGTTCCGCCGGGAACCGGCATCGTGCACCAGGTCAACATCGAATATCTCGCGCGCGTCACCATGACGCGAGAGGTCAACGGCGTTCTGCAGGCCTATCCCGACACGTGTGTCGGCACCGACTCGCACACGACCATGGTCAACGGCCTCGGCGTGCTCGGCTGGGGCGTCGGCGGAATCGAAGCCGAAGCAGCCATGCTCGGCCAGTCGGTCTCCATGCTCATTCCGAAGGTTGTCGGCTTCAAGCTCTCCGGAATCATCCCGGCCGGCGTCACCGCAACGGATGTCGTGCTCACCATCACCCAGATGCTGCGGAAGCACGGCGTCGTCGGCAAATTCGTCGAGTTCTACGGATCGGGCGTGGCCTCTGTCCCGCTCGCCAACCGCGCCACCATCGGCAACATGAGCCCCGAGTTCGGCTCGACGGCCGCCATGTTCCCGATCGACGACGTCACGCTCGGCTACCTGCGCCTCACCGGCCGCAGCGAGGAGCAGGTCGCGCTGGTCGAGGCCTACTCCAAGCTGCAAGGACTCTGGCACAACCCCGACCAGGAGCCGGTCTTCAGCGAGTACCTCGAGCTCGACCTCTCCACGGTCGTTCCCTCGATCGCCGGACCGAAGCGCCCGCAGGACCGCATCGTCCTCTCCGAGGCCAAGACCCAGTTCGAGCGCGACCTGGACAACTACGCCAATGCGCCCGTATCCCTCGTGGACGCGGCAATAGAGGGCACTTTTCCGGCCTCAGACCCGATCGGCCTCACTCCGCAAGACGAAGAGACCGCGCACAACCACGCGTTCGAGAGCGGCCTGGCCCGCCACACCAGCCACCCGACGCAGTCGCACCCACAGCCGACCGACGTCACCCTCGCCGACGGCCGTGAGTTCACGATCGACAACGGTTCCGTTGCGATCGCGGCCATCACTTCCTGTACCAACACGTCGAACCCGAGCGTTATGCTTGCGGCCGGCCTGCTGGCCCGCAACGCGAGCCTCAAGGGCCTCAAGAGCAAGCCGTGGGTCAAGACCACGCTCGCTCCCGGCTCCAAGGTCGTCACCGAGTACTACGCGAAGGCCGGCTTGAACGGCTACCTCGAAGACCTCGGCTTCTATCTCGTCGGCTATGGCTGCACCACCTGCATCGGTAACTCCGGCCCGCTCGAAGATGAAATCTCCACCGCAGTGCAGGAGAACGACCTCGCCGTTACCGCCGTGCTCTCGGGTAACCGCAACTTCGAGGGACGCATCAACCCCGACGTGAAGATGAACTACCTGGCCAGCCCGCCGCTCGTCATTGCCTACGCTCTGGCTGGAACGATGAACTTCAACTTCGACACCGACTCGCTCGGCACTGACCAAGAGGGCAACAACGTGTTCCTCAAGGACATCTGGCCTGATGCCGACGAGGTGCAGAAGACCATCGACGAGTCGATCGACTCGAACATGTTCGAGACCCAGTATGCCGGGGTCTTTGACGGCGACGAGCGCTGGCAGTCGCTCGAAACTCCCGTCGGCGACACCTTCGCCTGGGACGCTGAGTCCACCTACGTGCGGAAGCCTCCGTACTTCGACGGAATGACCCTGGAAACCAGCCCGGTCGTCGACATCTCCGGTGCTCGCGTACTCGCCAAGCTCGGCGACTCCGTCACCACCGATCACATCAGCCCCGCCGGTTCCATCAAGGCAGACGGCCCCGCCGGCCGCTACCTGGCCGAGCACGGCATCGAACGTGGCGACTACAACTCCTACGGCTCGCGCCGGGGTAACCACGAGGTCATGATTCGTGGAACGTTCGCGAACATTCGCCTGCGCAACCAGCTCCTCGACAACGTCGAGGGTGGCTTCACCCGCGACTTCACTGTCGCCGGAGGACCGAAGGCCGACATCTACGATGCCAGCCAGAACTACCAGGCCGCTAAAACCCCGCTCGTCATCTTCGGCGGCAAGGAGTACGGCTCGGGTTCCAGCCGCGACTGGGCAGCCAAGGGCACGAGCCTTCTCGGCGTCAAGGCCGTCATCGTGGAGAGCTTCGAGCGCATTCACCGCTCGAACCTCATCGGCATGGGTGTTGTGCCGCTGCAGTTCCCGGCGGGTCAGAGCGCCGATTCGCTCGGCCTCGATGGTACCGAGATCGTCTCCGTCGCGGGTATCACCGAGCTGAACAACGGCACGACCCCGAAGACCGTGCACGTGACCTGCGCTCCGAGTGAATTCTCGGCAGCAGGCAAGGCTCCGGTCGAGTTCGACGCCATCGTGCGCATCGATACGCCGGGCGAGGCCGAATATTACCGTAACGGCGGCATCCTGCAGTACGTGCTGCGCTCGCTCGTCTAAGCCAGTAAGCGGGGTGGAAGCGCCTCGCTCTACCAACACGACACCGGCGCGTAGACTCGATTCATTCGGGTCTGGGCGCCGGTTTGTGTCAGTGCCGGTTCAACCAATTCAACAGATTCGTGAACAAACGACGTGAAAGGTGTGACGGATGATCCTTCTGGAGACAATTCATGGTCCCCGGGACCTCGATGGTCTCTCGAAAGAGCAGCTGCCCCAGCTGGCCAGTGAGATCCGTTCCTTTCTCGTGCGGGAGGTTTCCAAGACCGGTGGGCATCTGGGTCCCAACCTCGGCGTCGTTGAGCTGACCATTGCCATTCACCGGGTCTTCCATTCGCCGATCGACCCCATTGTCTTCGACACCGGTCACCAGTCCTACGTGCACAAGCTGCTTACCGGGCGCCAGGACTTCAGCAAGCTGCGCCGGCTCGACGGGCTTGCCGGCTACCCACAGCGATCCGAGTCCGAGCACGACATCGTCGAGAGTTCACACGCGTCGAGCTCACTGTCCTGGGCCGACGGCATCTCTCGCGCCTTTGAAATCACTGGCCAGACTGACCGACACGTCGTCGCCGTCGTCGGCGACGGGGCACTGACCGGGGGAATGACCTGGGAAGCGCTCAATAACATCAGCGACGACAATACCCGCAAGCTCATCATCGTGGTCAACGACAACGGGCGATCCTACGCACCGACCATCGGCGGCATGGCGCGTTTCCTCAACACCATCCGCACGCGGGCCAGCTATCGGGATGCCTACCTCACCAGCAAAGACGTGTTCGATCGCCTGGGCGCTCCCGGACGCGCCGTCTGGCGCGGCGTGCGCGGTGGCATGCACGGTTTCCTCGCCCGGGTCACCAACAATGAAGCCCTGTACTCCAACCTCGACATCAAATACATCGGTCCCATCGACGGGCACGACGTTCACGCGATGGAAGAGGCCCTCACCCAGGCCAAGGGTTACGGGGCACCGGTCATCGTGCACGCCATCACGCAAAAAGGCAGGGGCTACGACCCGGCCGTCAAGGACATCGCCGACCAGTTCCACGCGGTCGGGCAGATCGACCCGGAAACCGGCGAATCCGTCGAAGAATCCGGTGCAGCATCCTGGACCTCGGTCTTCGCCGACGAACTATTGCAATTAGCGATCGGCAACGAGCGCATCGTGGGCATCACCGCTGCCATGCTGCGTCCGATCGGCCTGCACAAGATGGCCGAGCGTTTCCCTTCCCGCGTGCACGACGTGGGAATCGCCGAACAACACGCGGTGACCAGCGCGGCCGGCCTGGCCTACGGTGGTCTGCACCCCGTCGTCGCGCTCTATGCAACGTTCATCAACCGCGCCTTCGACCAGGTACTGATGGACGTTGCCCTGCATAAAGCCGGGGTCACCTTCGTTCTCGACCGCGCCGGGGTAACCGGGCCGGACGGCCCCAGCCACCACGGCATGTGGGACCTTGCTATTTTGCAAGTCGTTCCCAATATTCGCCTGGCGGCGCCGCGCGATTCTGTTCGGCTGCGCGAAGAACTGGCTGAGGCCGTTGTCGTCGACGACGGACCGACGGTCCTGCGCTATCCCAAGGGCACCGTCGGGGTCGAGTTCGATGCCATTCGCCGCCTCTACGACGGTGTTGACGTGCTCCAGGAATCCACCCAGCTTGACGTCCTCATTGTGACGGTCGGCCCCATGGCGGCGATGGGGCTCGACGTAGCTGACCGCCTCGCCGCCCAGGGCATCGGTGCAACCGTCGTCGACCCACGCTGGGTCGTGCCCGTGCCGCGAAGCATCATCGGCCTCGCGGCCGCGCACCGTATCGTCGTCACGATCGAAGACGGCATTCGCGTGGGTGGCATCGGCACGCGGATCCGTCAGGACCTCCGGGAGGCGGGCGTCGACACGGCGGTGACCGAACTCGGCTTGCCCGATCAGTTCCTCGATCACGGTACCCGTGCCCAGATTCTCGAGCGGGTCGGGTTGACCCCGCAGGTGATCGCCCGGGACGTGGTCGCGATGGTGCTCGGCAGCAAGATTCCCAACGCGCGGCCGCTGCCTGCCGATTACACCGACACCGGTGCCATCCAGGTAACCCGCCGCGACTAGCCCCCTCCGCTGTCCCGCACTCTCCCCTTCGGTCCTGTCCCGAATACGAACGGGGCCCGGGCCCCGTCCGCGGGCCCAGTTTAGAAACTGGGCCCGCGTTCACAAGGTGGGCCCGGTTACCAGGCCGCCCGGAGGCCCGGTTAGCCGAGGGTGACCGCGGGCACGGATGCAGCGATACCGCGGATCGGCGGCGTGTGGAAAGTACCGCCGAACACTCGCTCACTCGCGCCGACGCGATCGAGGTACGGGGTGATGCCGCCCATCTGGAACGGCCAGCCGGCTCCGAGGATCATGCACAGGTCGATGTCCTCGGCCGCGTGCACGACGTCTGTGTCCAGCATTCGCTTGATCTCGTCGACCAGGCCGTCTTCAACCCGCTGCAGAATCTGCTCGGCCGTCATCGGTGTGGCGCCGCCGGCGACGATCTTCAGTGCGCCCTTGTCGAAGCCCGTGCGACGTCCCTTGCCGTCGCGTTCGAGAATCTTGCCGTGCTCGGCGAGCCTGTGCAGGTTGTCACTCTCGAAGAAGCGATCGGGGAACGCCGCGTGGTGCGTGTCGAGCACGTGAGCGCCCACGGTGAGACCGACGAGCTCGAGCAACTCGAACGGGGTCATCGGCAGTCCGAATGGCGCTACAGCGGCTTCCACGACCTCGAACGGCGTACCGGTATCCACGGCGTGCATGGCTTCGCCGAGCAGCTTGGCGAGTACGCGGTTGACCACGAAACCGGGGGTGTCCCGGGTGATCACGGCGTTTTTTCGCAGCTTGCCGGCGATGACCATCGCGGTGGCGAGCGTCACTTCGTTGGTCTGCGGCGTGTTCACCACCTCGATGAGTGGCATCACGGCAACCGGATTGAAGAAGTGGAACCCGACCAGGCGCTCCGGGTGCGCGAGCTTCGCCCCGATCTGTTCGACCGAGAGCGACGAGGTATTAGTGGCCAGAATCGCGTCGGGCGAGATGACCTTTTCGATCTCGGCGAACACCGACTGCTTGACACCCAGTTCTTCGAAGACAGCCTCGATCACCCAGTCGGCGTCGGAGAACGACGATTTGTCGGTCGTGCCGGTAACGAGCGCGCGCAGGCGATTTGCCTCGTCGGGGGAGATGCGGTTCTTGGCCTGGAGCGCGGCGATTTCGTCGTGGATGTACGCCACCCCCTTATCGACGCGGGCCTGGTCAAGGTCGGTGATGATAACGGGCACCTTGAGGCGCCGCACGAACAGCAGCGCGAACTGGCTGGCCATAAGGCCAGCGCCGATCACGCCGACCTTGGTGATCGGTCGGGCCAGTTTCTTGTCCGGTGCTCCGGCCGGCCGCTTGGCGCGCTTCTGAACGAGGTTGAAGGCGTAGATACTCGCCTGCAGCTGATCGCCGGCGATGAGGCCGGCCAGTGCGTCATCCTCGCGCTGAAAACCCTCGGCGCGGCTGCCGCTCTTAGCCGCCTGCAGCAGGTCGAGTGCCACATACGGTGACTGGGCGACCTCGCCGATGCGGTTGACGAGCATCTTGCGGGCGATGCCGACGGCCACGTCCCACTTGACGAGGCGCTCGATCTTGCCGGGCGCATTGGGCCGCGACACCTTCTCGCTGCCCGCGATGACGCCGTCGGCCCAATTGATGGAGTCTTCGAGGAACCGCGCCGACGTGAACATGACGTCCGCGATACCGAGCGCGAGGGCATCCGCTCCACTGAGGGTGCGGTTGTTCTTGAGGGGGTTCTCGATGACGACCTTCAAGGCATTCTCGATGCCGATCAGGTTGGGCAGCAGATACGAGCCGCCCCAGCCGGGGATCAGACCGAGAAAAACCTCGGGGAGCGCAATCGCGGGTACGGACGCGTCCACGGTGCGGTATCCGGCATTCAGCCCGATTTCGAGCCCACCGCCGAGCGCGAGCCCATTGATGAACACGAACGACGGTACGCCGAGCGTGTCGAGCTTGCCGAGGGCGTGGTGGCCGAGCTGGCTGAGTAGCTTGCCGGTCTCGAGCGAGGGAATTTTCGCGACCTTGCTGAGGTCGGCGCCGGCGGCGAGAATGAACGGCTTGCCCGTGACGGCGACACCGTGAATCTCGCCGCGCCCAGCACGAGCGGTGAGTTCGTCCATGGTGGCGGCGAACTCCAGCAGGGTGACCGGGCCGAGCGTATTCGGCCGGGTGTGGTCGCGCCCATTGTCAAGGGTGACCAGCGCGAGCGTACGGCCAGCGGTGAGCGGCACATCGCGCACAAAGGAGTGCGTCACGACCTCGTCACCGGAGATCGCGACGAGCGAACTGAAGTCGAGGGAATTGTAATCAGTGGTCGTCATCGTTTGGCTGCCTTCTTGTTGAAGTGCGGGTTTTCCCAAATCACGGAGCCGCCCTGGCCGAGGCCGACGCACATTGCGGTCAGGCCATAGCGCACCTCGGGGTGCGATTCGAACTGGTGGGCGAGCTGGTTCATCAGTCGAACGCCGGAAGATGCGAGCGGATGCCCCAGCGCGATCGCCCCGCCGTACTCGTTCACGCGGGGATCTTCGTCGTCGATGCCGAAGTGGTCGAGAAAGGAGATGACCTGTACGGCAAAGGCTTCGTTGAGTTCGAACAAACCGATGTCGGTGATCGACAGGCCGGCTTTGCGCAGTGCTTTCTCGGTGGAGGGCACCGGCCCCAGGCCCATGACCTCCGGTTCCACGCCGGCGAAGGCGAAGCTCATCATGGTCATCTTCACGCCGAGGCCGAGTTCCCTGGCCGTGGCACCGCTCGCCATCAGGCAAGCGGATGCGCCGTCGTTCAGCCCGGACGCGTTGCCCGCCGTGACGCGGCCATGCGACCGGAACGGCGTGCGGAGGGTTGCGAGGCCCTCGAGTGTGGTGTCCGGGCGCGGTGCTTCGTCGCGGGTCGCGAGGCCCCAGCCGGATTCGCTGCGCGTGGCAACGGGAATCAGGTCGGGCTGAATGTTTCCGGCCTCGTAGGCGGCGGCGACCTTCTGCTGGCTGCGCAGCGCGAACCGATCGGAGCGTTCCTTGGTGTACTCGGGGAACCGGTCGTGAATGCGTTCGGCGGTCGCGCCCATGTTCAGGGCGTCTTCGCTGACCAGCCGCTCGGAAAGGAATCGCGGGTTCGGGTCTGCCCCGAACCCCATCGGATGGCGGCCCATGTGCTCGACACCGCCGGCGATGGCGAGGTCGTAAGCGCCGAAACCGATGGAGGACCCCATCATGGTGACGGCGGTCATCGCTCCGGCGCACATGCGGTCAATCGCGAAACCGGGGACCGATTTCGGAAGACCGGCCAGTAGAGAGGCGGTACGCCCGAGGGTCAAACCCTGGTCGCCGGTCTGGGTCGTGGCTGCGATAGCGACATCATCGATGCGGTCGGGCGGTACACCGGGGTTTCGTTCCATCAGCCCGATAATCGCCTTGACGACGAGGTCGTCCGCTCGGGTGTTCCAGTACATACCCTTGTCGCCGGCGCGTCCGAACGGGGTTCGAACTCCATCCACAAAAACGACTTCTGCTCTCTCGGCCACAATGCCTCCCGTACGTCGAACAGATCCGAAGCGGCCTGTTAGCTCTGAACCGATCCTAGGGTGACTCAAATGGGCGTCTCGAATCGTTTGCAGGTTTCTACGACTTCAGATCCGAGATGGGATCGGCTGTTTGTGGAATCTCCACAAAAGCATCCGCTATTAATTGTGCGGTCACGTCAATTTGCCAGCGCCGGGCTCCTAAAACACTGAGTGCCTGTCCGACGGATGCCGTGTCAGCCGGTTCTGGCGGCGACCACGACACCCGACGCAGGTAGTCCGGAGTGAGCAGATTCTCGAGGGGAATCTCGAGTTCATCCGTGACAGTCTGCAGCGCAGCGCGCGCCGCCCGATAGCGCACATCGGCCTCCGGATTGCGGTCGGCCCAGGCGCGCGGCGGCGGCAGGGTGTCGCTGATCGCCTTGAGCGCTGGCAGGTCGGTCGCCGTCCGACCGCGCTCAATGGCGGCCCACCAGCGTTCGAGTTCCGTGCGACTGGCACGACCGCTGAACTCGCGCAGATCGGCCAGGGCCTGTCTCGTCGCCGGCAGCACGCGTGCGGCGGCGAGCAAGGAAGCATCGGGAACGAGGCGCCCGGGGGAGACATCGACGTCACGGGCGAAATCATCACGGGCAAGCCACAATTCGCGGGCAACGGCCAGATTGCGCTGCCCGTGCAGGGAGTGGATGCCCGCCAGTCGCCGCCAGGGATCAATGCGCGCAGCCTTGGCCTCTTTGGCCAGGGTCGCGGCGAACTCCTGGTCGGCAATGTCGGTCTTATCGGACTCGACGAGCAGGTCGACCATACGGTCGCGGAGGTCCGGCAGTAGCTCGACGTCGAGAGCGGCATACACCAGCCACGATTCGGGCAGTGGCCGGGTCGACCAGTTCGCGGCAGAATGCTCCTTGGCGAGGTGGATTCCGAGCAACTCTTCCACCACTGTGCCGAGCCCGACCCGTGGGATACCGAGCAGCCGGGCGGCGAGCTCGGTATCGAAGATGTGGGCCGGGTCGAGTCCGACCTCGCGCAGGCAGGCGAGATCCTGGCTCGCGGCATGCAAAACCCACTCGGCGTCGGCGAGCGCATCGTTCAACTCGCTGAAGTTGCCGATCGGCGGCGGGTCGAACAGAAACGTGCCGGCGCCGCGACGGTAAATTTGAATCAGGTACGCGCGTTGCGAGTAGGTGAAACCGGATGCCCGTTCCGCGTCGACCCCAACCGGCCCGTTCCCGGCGGCCAGAGCGGCCGTCGCGGCGAAGTAGGCCTCGCGAGTGTCAATGACATGGTGGTGCGATTCAGCCACGGGCTGCTCGGCGTGCTGATAACATGCTGACTCCTTCCCCAGCGGGAGGGAGTCCGGCGAGCATGCACAGCAGCTCGCCCCACCCCTCGACGTGGGCGGTGAGATTGTGATTCAGGGGCGTCCATGACGCACGCAGCTCAATCTGCGCACCATCTCCCTGTTTGGCGAGTGCGCCAAAGCCTGATGAAATTATTTTAGTCGCCGTTCCGGAGGCCGCGGTGTACTTGGCCTTGCGCGAGTCGAGGGCATCGACGAGCCACGTCCAGGTGACCTCGGCCAAGAACGGGTCGAGCCCGATCTCGACCTCAAGCGGAGCGTGCGCGAAACAGACGACGCGGAAGGCGCCATTCCAGCTTTCTGGTTCCTCCGGGTCGTACAGCAGAATGAATCGGCCGGTTCCCAGTTCGGAGTCGCTGCCGTGCCGCACCGGCCTGATATTGGCGGCCAAGGCGATCGAATACGGGGCGAGTTGTGCGGGAGCGGCAATTTCGGTGACGACCAGTTCGGCCCGGCTCGTGGCACGACGAATCGCTGTCAACGCCGCAGCAAACTCCGCGGGGAGCGATTGATCTGTTTCGGGCACGTCTGCAGACTAGAGTTTTTTCTGGGTGTTGTCCGTGAGGCACGCCGATCAGTCGGAGGTGCACGTGCACGACCCACAGCCCCCAAACAGGCGTCATGATCACGTTCTGCGTGCGATTCTCGGCGTCACCGGCATCGTCATCGCCGGCTCTGCCGTGGCCATCGTCGGTGCCGCCGGCGTACTTGCGGGGGTCATGGCGAAGACCATTGTCACACCGCCCGTAGCCCGTATCGATGACACCCGGGTTGTTGCGGTCGACCTGCTGAGCGGCACGATCACACTGCAACGCCATCGCGATTCCGTCCTTGCGGGTGACTACAGCTTCTTCTTCAGCGCGGGCACCGGGCATGCGCGCATCGGTGAGATTACCGCGCGCTCGGCCGTGACCGTCACCCGGCGCATCCTCACGGTGGACTACGGCGACCTCGCCGCTGCCCGCCGAGGGCGGTTCAGCGGTTGGCTGTACACCAGCCCCGCCGACCTTGGTTTCGCCTGGGCTGAGGTCATCATTCGAACGCCCGTGGGGCCGGCGCCCGCCTGGCTCGTTCCAGCGGATGCCGCCATCCGTTCGACAGGGTGGGTGATCCAGGTGCACGGCCGGGCCGTGCGCCGCGAGGAGGCTTTACGGGCCGTGCCGGTGTTTCACGCGGCCGGATACACCTCGTTGCTCGTCTCCTACCGAAACGACGGCGACGCTCCCGCCAGCACTGATCGCCGTTACGGCCTCGGAGACACCGAATGGCCCGACGTGGACGCCGCCATCGACTACGCCGCCGCGCACGGGGCGACGAGCATCGTGCTGATGGGTTGGTCGATGGGCGGTGCCGTGGTGTTGCAGACGATGACCCGCGGTCGACGCGCGGACCTGATCGTCGGTGTCGTGCTGGAATCGCCGGTCATCGACTGGCGAGACGTTGTTGACGCGCAGGCCACTGATCGTAAGTTGCCGAGGCTGATTGCCCGCGGCGCCGTCGTTGTGCTGGGGGCGCGCTGGGCCCGGCGCCTGACCGGGCAAGACGCCCCCATTGATTTTGCCAGGCTCGACTTTGTAGAACGCGCCGGCGACGTGCACCGTCCCGTTCTCCTGTTGCACAGCGATGACGATGGTTTCGTGCCCCCGACCGGGTCGCGTCGACTCGCCGACCGACGGCCCGACATGGTGACCTTCGTTGCTTTTAGCGAAGCCAGACACACGAAGCTATGGAACTACGACCCCGATCGGTGGAACGAACAGATCACAGCCTGGCTGGCGCAGTTGCCAACGCCTCAAGCAGCGAGTCGCTCTCGGAGCTGACGTTTGGCCCGGCCAAGCATGGCGCTCATACCGCGCAGGCGCAGCGGAGAGACAGCTTCGCTCAAGCCGATGGACTGGGGATAGTCATCGGGAACGGCGAGCACCTGCTGGGCGCTCAGGCCGTCGAGCCCCTGGGCGAGGATTGACGCGAACCCCCGCGTGGTCGGCGACTCGCGCGGAGCAGTGGCATGCAGGTGGAAGGCACCGTCGGCGTCCAGGTCGACGAAAATAAAAACCGGCGATTGGCATTCGACGACGCGCTCGAGCAGGTCGGGATGGTCCTGAAAATTTTTCGGAAGTTCCGGCAGGTCATTGGCGAACTCGAGCAGCAAGAGCAGACGGTCCTTCTGCTCGAGTGCCAGAAAGTCCTCCCGAATCTCCGCCAGCAGGTCTGCGCTCATGGGCGCGGTGCCGGCGCGGTACCCGGCGCCGTACCGACCGCGATCGGCACGGCGACGGCGTTGCCCCACTCGGTCCAGGAACCGTCGTAGTTGCGCACATTCTCGAAGCCGAGCAGGTAGGTCAGCACAAACCAGGTGTGACTCGACCGCTCACCGATGCGGCAATAGGCGATCACGTCGTCGCCGTCGGACAGGCCTGCTTTCCCGCGGTAGATGTCGTCCAGCTCGGTGCGGGTGCGAAAAGTGGAATCGGCGTCTGCGGCGAGGGCCCACGGAACAGACGCTGCCGTAGGAATGTGGCCGCCGCGCAGGGCTCCCTCCTCAGGGTAGGCGGGCATCGTCGTGCGTACGCCGCTGTACTCCTCGTCGGAGCGCACATCAATGAGCGGGTTACCGAAATGGGCGAGCACGTCGTTCTTGAAGGCGCGAATCGGGGCGTCGTTGCGCGAGACCACCGGGTATTCCGTGGGGGTGACGGAGGTCGCATCCGTTGTCATCTCGCGCGCCTCGGCGAGCCATTTCGTGCGTCCACCGTCGAGCAGGCGAACGTCGTCGTGACCGAACAGGGTGAACACCCAGAGGGCGTAGGCGGCCCACCAGTTGCTCTTGTCGCCGTAGATGACCACAGTGCTGTCGCGGGTGATGCCCTTGCTGCTCATAAGGGCGGCGAATGCGGCGCCCTCGATGTAGTCGCGGTTGACCTTGTCGTTGAGGTCTGTGTGCCAATCGATTTTCACTGAGCCGGGGATGTGTCCCACTTCGTACAGCAAGACGTCTTCGTCGGATTCGACCACGACCAGTCCGGCGTCATCGCGGTGTTCGGCCAGCCAGTCGGTGGAAACCAGCTTGGAAGGGTGGGCATAGGTGGCAAACTTCTCGGTGGGATCGAACGGGGCAGACATGTAACCTCCAGTGGGCAGCGGATGCATACGGATTTGGGTTGACCGCGGATTAGGCTTATCTGGTCCACCCCATAAATCTACGCGTTGCCGGCACACAGCGCATTTGCACACACTGCGCATTCGCAGCACGATGAACGAGAACGGGCGATTCAGCATGGCACCAGAGGCCCACGAGAAGGCGCACCACACGGTTCCGCAACTGGCCGACCGAACTCCGAGCATCACGGGCCGGGAAATAGTGGCCGAACTGGTGCCGCCTCCCCAGTTTGAACACGCCTCGTTCGAGAACTACCGGCCGGATCACGACTACCCGTCCCAGGTCGCGGCCGTTGAAAAGCTGCAGGAATTCGTGAACCCCCGGCCGGCCGGATTCTTTTCCCGCCGCCGACAGGCGAAGGACGACCTGCCGGGCATCTACCTCGATGGTGGGTTCGGTGTCGGCAAGACGCACCTGCTCGCAGCGCTCTGGCATGCCGCGACCGGCCCGAAATACTTTGGCACCTTCATCGAGTACACCGCCCTCGTGGGCGCCCTCGGCTATCAGGAAACCATCAAGGAGCTGCGCAGCGCGAAACTCATCTGCATCGACGAGTTCGAGCTCGACGATCCGGGTGACACCATGGTGATGACCCGGATGCTCGGCGAACTCGTCGCCACCGGCACCCGCGTCGCCGCCACGTCGAACACCCCGCCCAACTCGCTCGGCGAGGGCAGATTTGCCGCGCAGGACTTTCTCCGCGAGATCTCGGCGATGAGCGCCAACTTCGAGACCCTCCGCATCGACGGTCTCGACTACCGTCGCCGCAACGTCACCGGTCAGGCCGTGACGGTTGAGCCCGAGGCACGTGAACACCTCGTCAACACTCTGCTTGATCGTGGTTCGAAGGTCACCGAGGATGACTTCGGTTCCCTGATTCGTCACCTGGGCACCGTGCATCCGTCCAAATACATCAAGGTCATCCGTGACGTCGAGGTTATTGCTCTGCGGGGCGTTTTTCTCCTGACCGATCAGTCGGACGCCCTGCGTCTGGTCGCGTTCATTGACCGCGTCTATGACGCTGAGATTCCGATCGTGGCCAGTGGGCGTCCGCTCAATGAGGTGTTCGACGACGAGATGATGGCGGGCGGGTATCGCAAGAAATACCAGCGGTCGCAGTCGCGCATGGTCGCCCTCACTACGGGAGAGTTGCCGCCGCACACCGACTGACCCTGAAATCTGGCGTTAACAATTCGCCAACGTCCGTAACCGCAACGAAACACGTCGGAACGTTTGTTGTAACAGTCACCTCAGATACTGGAGTCGTATCCGAGGTGGATCGCCTCGCGCTACGCCCTGCACATTTGAGACGCGTGAGGACAATTCTATGGAAACCGGAAGCATTGCCTGGGGGCTGACCGCCACCGCGCTCGTGTTGTTAATGACACCGGGTGTCGCCTTCTTCTATGGCGGGCTGGTCAAGGCTAAAAGCGTCATCAGCATGATGATGATGAGCTTTGGTGCACTGGGCCTCATCAGCGTCCTGTGGATTCTGTACGGCTACAATATGAGCGCCGTGAACGGTCCCACCGAATTCGCCGGCAATCCGTTCTCCGACTTCGGCCTGGGCAATCTCGCCATGGGAGAGACGGGGAGCATCGACCTGCTCGGTGCCACGTACGGTGCCACATTCGCCATCATCACCGTCGCGCTCATCAGCGGGGCCGTTGCCGACCGGGCGAAGTTCGGATCCTGGATGATCTTCGCGGGTATCTGGGCGACCCTCGTCTACTTTCCGGTCGCAGCCTGGGTCTGGGGCGGCGGCTGGATCATGAAGCTCGGTGGAACGTTGGGCCTGCCGAGCGTCATCGATTATGCCGGTGGTACCGCGGTGCACATCAATGCCGGTGCCGCAGCTCTCGCGCTTGCCCTGGTCCTCGGCAAGCGCGTCGGGTTCCAGAAGGGCATCACCAAACCGCACAACGTACCGCTCGTGCTCATCGGCGCCTCGATTCTCTGGTTCGGCTGGTTCGGTTTCAACGCCGGTGCTGAATGGCTCAATGGCCTCGCCAATGTCGGCATCATCGTTATCAACACCCTGGGCGCCACGGCAGCGGCCATCCTCGCCTGGATGCTCGTGGAGAAATTCAAGGATGGCAAAGCCACCTCGGTGGGCGCCGCATCGGGCGCTGTTGCCGGCCTCGTCGCCATCACCCCGGCGTGCGCCAACCTGGAGCCGGGGTGGGCGCTCCTGCTCGGCGGGCTCTCCGGTGCCGTTTGCGCCCTCGCCGTTGAACTCAAGTTCAAGCTCGGCTTCGACGACTCGCTCGACGTCGTCGGCATCCACCTCGTCGGTGGCATCATCGGCACCCTGTACCTCGGCTTTTTCGCCATCAACACCGGACTCTTCACCGGCGGCGACCTCGGTCAGCTCGCGGTGCAGGCCATTGCAGGCTTTTCGGTTCTCGTCTACTCCTTCATCGTCGCGTACCTGCTTGGCCTCGCGATCGAGAAGACCATCGGCTTCCGCATCAAGAACGAAGACGAACTGGCCGGAATCGACACGAGTGTGCACGGCGAAGAGGGTTACGCCCTCGAGCGGGTCTAGCTTCTGACGTCGTCAGTGTGAACTGTCTGCCTGGCATGGGGCGGCACGGAATACGGGTTGACCCGCTTCCGTGCCGCCCTTCGTGCGTTGCGCGCTTCGTTGGCACCGCGCGCTGTTCGTGCGAAGCACATTGGTGCGGGGCAGAGTTCGTGCGGGGCAGTGTTGGTGCGGCTGTGTTTCTGCGAGCGAGCGGATACCGGTGGTTCAGCCGCGAACGCAGGTTCCCGATGATACCGGGGAGCTCAGACCGGGTGCCTGGCTGATAACCGGCTGCACTTCTTCGAGCGCGAGGGCATAGCCGACGTTCTCGGTGTTGGACGCCTTGGCAAAGATAACGCCGACCACCAGGCCGGATTCGCTCAGGAGAGGTCCGCCCGATTCGCCCTGCTGCACGTCCGAAGCCACGGTATACACCTGGCGGGGCGTCGGGTCCTGTCCATAAATGTCGGCGACGCTGATGGTGCCGATCGAGATGACCTGCGCCGGATCGGAGACATACGGCCCTCCGAAGGGATACCCGTCGGCGGCTGCGCCGCTGCCCGCCGGGAGATTTGCGCCGACGGTCAAGGGTGCAGCATCAAGGCCGGGCACCGAAATGATGGCGAGGTCATCGACCGGGTCGAAGTACACGATTTCGCCGGCCATCGTTTCACCGGCCGGCGTTTGCACGACGGGCTGGCTCACGCCAGCGACGACGTGCGCGTTTGTGACGACGCGGCCGTCAGAGACGACGAAGCCGCTGCCGGACTGGCTCTGCCCGCAGGCGTATGCCGTTCCGGTGATGCGTACGACCGACTTCGCCGCCACGGCCAGTGCCGGGCTGCTCGTGTCGGCTTCGGCGGCATCCGGTGCCGGTCCCGCGAATGCGTCGACGATGCGCGGCAGACCCTGCTGCACGGCCAATGAGCGCAGCTCGGCCATGAGCGCCTTGACCGGGTCGGGGGTGAGAGAGTCAATTCCTGAGACGACGGTGGAGGAGGCGATGGCGGGGGACAGGAAAGGGATGCCCAGGGCGCCGATGCTGAACGCGACCATCGACGCGACGAGGGCCGAGGCGACAGCGGCAAACGCTGATCCCAACACGCGGTTGAGGGTGCCGAGCGGGGAACGCCGTTTCCGGCTACCGAACATGCCACCCACCGACACACCGATCGAATGGCCGATGAGTACGAGCAGAATCGCCACGGCGATCGTGGCCGGAGTGCGCCATTCGGCCGCCGGCACCCAGGCACCCACGAGGGGCACGACAAAGAAGGCGGCTATCCCGCCGAGCACGGCTCCGACGATGCCGGTGAGGCTTTGCAACAGTCCGCTGCGGTAACCATTCACGAGGGCTACGAACAGGATGAGAACGAGAAAGAGGTCGAGAACGGTCGAACCCGGCATTCGTCTCCTCATCTGTGGTTCGTGTGGTGCAGCGCGACGATTTTGTCTTCCTTATGTTTACACAGGCCGCCTCCGCGATTGCTGAGCGGAACCGCCTCCCTGCATGCATTCCCGGGTGATCAACATGCGCAGGGGGTGCCCAGCGAGTACCGTGAGGCAGATCGAGAAAGGATTCGTATGGCGAACGCTGAGGCACATCCCATTTCCGCGATAGCACCGCCCCTGGCCGGAAGGGCCGCGGCGAGCCAGCGCTGGTCGCATGTGGTGTTTCTGCACTGGCGAGTGGATGCTGCTCTGGTCGCGCCGTTGTTGCCGAAAGGCCTCGTCCCCGACGAACACGACGGGTCGAGCTGGGTCGGCCTGATTCCCTTTGTGCTCGATCGCGCCACCATTCTCGGGAGCCCGCCGATTCCGTACTTCGGCACCTTCGTCGAAGTGAATGTTCGACTCTATGCAGTCGACTCCGAGGGCCGTCGCGGTGTCGTGTTTGTATCACTGGAGGCCGGTCGCCTCGCGGCCGTGCTGGCTGCCCGCGCCCTGTTCTCATTGCCCTACATCTGGTCGCGCACCCGACTCACGATTGATTCCGGCCAGTACCGGTACAACTCAACGCGACACGGGGACCATGCCAAGCGCTCAGAGATCGTGGCGCGACCGGGTGCAGGTGCTGTCGTTGATGATCCGTTGGCAGATTTTCTCACCGCACGATGGGCGTTGTTCACGAGCATCCGTGGGCGGACCGTGTATTTACGCAACCACCACGAGCCGTGGCCCTTGTTCGGGGCCGAGCTGGTCAGTCTCGATGACACGCTGTTGGCCGCGGCTGGATTTACCGGCCTCACCGATCGCGCGCCTGATTCTGTGCTTTATTCACCCGGCGTTACGACCTGGTTCGGCCGGGGAAAGTGACGACGCCAGCACTCAGAAAGATCTGGAAAAATGATCGTCACAGACAAATCCACAAGAGGAGCACACCATGGGATTTCTTGACTTTCTGCTGGGCCGCAAGGAGCAATCACCCACGGACAACCGGTCAAACCGTTCGACCGGCGCCCCCACGCGCAGCGAGGATGAGATCGCGGTCGAGCGCTACCAGTACCTGCTGCGCACGGCCCCACCCGAAACCATCGAACAGGTGCACAGCGAGGCGTTCTCAAAGTTGACCGACGAGCAGCGCGACATTCTCTTTCGCCAACTCACCGAGAACGTCGAACCGAGCGAACGCCCGGTGGACGCCGCACCGGCCACGCTCGCCCAAGCCGCGACCCGGGCTGAACTGCGTCAGCCCGGCACGCTGACGCGCTCGTTTGGAAACCAGAACGGAATGGGCTTTGGCGGCATGATGGGCAGCTCGCTGCTTGGCACCGTTGCCGGATTCGTCATTGGTTCGGCACTGGTCAGCGCCTTTATGCCGATGGATGGCGGCGGTACGGATGCTGGCGGTACGGATGCCGGCGCCGACGCCAACACCGAAACCAACGCGGACCCCGCGAGCGATGCGGGCGGCGACTCCGGCGGAGATTTCGGTGGCGATTTTGGTGGCGGCGACTTCGGCTTCTGAGCCTGTTAAATTCTGGGCCTGTACGCTTCTGGGCCTGTACGCTTCTGGGCCTGTTAGTGAATAGCGGCGATGGCCTCGCCGATCGGCACGTCGCCGTCGGTGAATTCAATGAACGCGCCCACGGTATTGTCGTCGGCCAGCACGGCCGCGGCAACGAGCGCCACGTTCTCGCGTGAGGTGTCACCAGTCGCTTTCGAGCCCACATTGATGGAGCCCGTCGCGGCGGCCAGGGTCAACGTGCTCGGTCCGAGAATGGTCCAGTTCAACGAGGTGGCGCGCAGATAGTCATCGGCGGCAGCCTTGGCCTCATAGTAGGCAAACATGCCGTTGTCGGGTGAGGCACCGTGATCGGCACGTGATCCCAGATACGACACCATCACGTAACGGTTGATGCCGGCTTGAGCGGCGGCATCCATCGAGCGGATGGCCGCGTCCCGGTCCACCGCGTACGTGCGCTCTGCGCTTCCTCCGCCGGCGCCGGCGGACCAGACCACCGCATCATGCCCCGCGAGTGCTTTGGCCATCTCATCCGCCGACAGGTGCTCGACATCCGCTACGAGCGGCGTTGCACCGGTCGCCGTGACGTCGTCGACGTGTTCGGGGTTACGGATGAGCGAGGAGACGTCATGTCCCGCCGTCGTGAGCAAACGAGCCAGGTGGAGGGCAACTTTTCCGTGTCCGCCGATTATCGCAATTTTTGTCATGCATTCAGCCTCCCACGATTGACTGAAAGCGAGTCTTAGATGTGAACAAAGCCGAGCAACCGGGCGCTCAGGGCAACGCAGAACAGTTGAGCGACGATGAAAACGGCCACCCAGAAAATACCCGGAAGGTGGGTGAGTCTCGTTAATTGGTCGGCGTCCGACGAGGAGCCGCCTCGACGCGACCGGGATTGCTGCAGTTCGAAAGACGTGCGCAGGGAGCCGAAAAGGAGAACCAGGGTGACCAACAGCGCGAACACACCCCGCACCTGGGGCGACCCAAACCAGGAGACACTGAACACGACGGCGCCTGTGACGGCAACCGACCAGAGCCCAAACCAGTTGCGGATCTGTATGAGCAGCAATGCCAGCAGCACGAGAAGTGCCCATAAGAGGCCCACGTCGTAGCCCAAACTGAGTAACCAGGCCGCGCCGAGGCCGAGCAGCGCTGCGGCCGGGTAGCCGGCCAGCAGCGTGAAGATCATTCCGGGGCCGGTCGGGCGTCCTCGACTCACGGTGAGCCCGGAAGTGTCCGAATGCAAGCGGATGCCGCCCAATCGTCGCCCGCTCAGCACAGCGACGATACCGTGCCCGCCCTCGTGCACAATCGTGATGACGTGTCGCGCGAGGCGCCACATCGGAGGAAAGACCACGATCACAGCAGCTGCTGCCACGGTTAGCCAGGCAATGAGCGGTTCCAGCATGGCATGTGGTGTCGTTATGCGTTGCCAGATGTCGAGAAGTACGTCCATGTCCCTCAGACTAAGTTGGCCCGACCGCGAGAGGCGGTCAACAAGAAAAAACCCCCGGGTGAACGGGGGTTTTCTTGGTGGGCGATGCGGGACTTGAACCCACGACCTCTTCCGTGTGAAGGAAGCGCGCTACCAGCTGCGCCAATCGCCCATTTGCTTTTCGCACGACAGCCAAGGCTTGTCTTGCGACTTTTGATACTAGCCCAGACTGGCGCGCCGCCGCACATCGAGACCGAACCGGGAGTGGCGCGCGTGCCGTGCGCGGCCACCAGATAGGTCACGGCATGCCGTCGCGCCGACCGACGCAACACGCCGTAAACGGCTCGGTTTGGTTTCCGTCTTGCTATTCGGCTAGAGTCTCCAAGTACGCAGAAATGCGGACAGTTGCGGATGTGGCGCAGTGGTAGCGCATCACCTTGCCAAGGTGAGGGTCGCGAGTTCGAATCTCGTCATCCGCTCGAATGAACTGGAATCGGTCGAAAGGCCGGTTCCAATTCGTTTGGTATGAACCCATATGGTGTAAACCCACATGGTGGATTGGCCGAGAGGCGAGGCAGCGGCCTGCAAAGCCGTTAACACGGGTTCGAATCCCGTATCCACCTCCATTCTTTGTGCACGTCCTGAAGAATAGATAGTTCCCAGAATCTTGGGCGATTGGCGCAGCGGTAGCGCGCTTCCCTGACACGGAAGAGGTCACTGGTTCGATCCCAGTATCGCCCACAGAGCATTTCCTGCTGAACGAGAACCCCGGTCATCCGGGGTTTTTTTCTGCCCGAAGCCTCGTCGCACGACGAGCGGCAGGGGAGCAGCGGGGTCCTCGGCGCCGATTTCGTCATTGAACTCTCGACGGTATCGGTGTGAGGTCGGAGCCCGGACATGACCGGGCTCCGATCTCACACCTCCTGCTACCGAACTACCCGTACGATTTTCGGCACGGTCAACGCCTGAGCGAACTTCGGCGTGCCCAGGTAGCGGGCTACCAGCACGTGAGCGCCGACCTTGAGCGACGCGTACCTGAACGTGGCTGAACCGTTCTTGAGCGCCACCGGGGTGCCGACCTTCGTTGTCACGTCGTAGAACTGCACGAAACCGGTCACCACGGCGGTGCCGGAGCGCGGAGCGAATTTCGCCACAGCCGTGACGGCGGTGCCGACAATAACCGAACCTCTCGGCGACACGGTCAGCGTTCCAGCGACCTTGCTGGCCCTGGCGGTCTTGGGCAGAACCGTGACCGTCACCGCTGGCGACGTCGACGACTCGTAGAACACGGCGAAACTTTCGGCGGTGATGCGGTGCACCCCCACGGACAGACTCGTCGTGGTCACGGTGGAATGCCATTCGCCGAACACCTGGTTGCCAACGAGTGGCTGGCCGTTGTCGTAGAAAGTGATCTCTTCGCCTGATCGGTCACCGTTTAGGGCGCGCCCCTGACTGTCCGTGACGTTCGCCGTGAAGGTGATGCGCTGCCCGGCCGTTATGGTGCCTGACGGCGTCGCGGTCAGCGTCGTTTTCGTATCGGGACCGGTCGGCACGAAGTAGTTGAAGGTTTTCGAGGCCGGGGCAAAGTTCTTATCCCCGAGGTAGTCCACTCGAAACTGGCGCGTCCCGGCCACGCTGGGATGAGCGTCGGAGTAGAACACACCGGCCGTGTCGCTCGGCAGGAGCGGCGGCGTTTCGGTGGGGTTGCCCGGCTCGAGGGAGACGACCCGAACAGTCCCCGTCGGGACGCGTGTGGCGGGGGTGGTGGGCGTGATCTCGCCATAAACGGACGCGGCCTGCCCGGCGAAATAGATGTCGAACGTGCCGGCCACGATACTCACCGTGGCCCGCCCCGTGGAAAGGGCCGGGGCATCCGTTACCGCCGATGCTGCCGGCGCGGCGATGAGGGCGCCGAGCATCACGGCGGCCGGTAATAACAGCGCGGGAAAGCGCCACGAGCGCCTCGCGCCCGCATGGCTGGAATGGGATGGGTGCGGTGCAAGTATCATTTCTCGCTTCTTTGCGGTCGGTAGTGATCGGTCCCCCAAATTACGGTCAAGATACTCCGATATCGGCGGGGCTAGAAGTGCGGGCGTGCGTTTTCGCGGCGGCGTGATCTCGCAACCGACGAGCGCACCCGCGCACGCCGCTAAAGTTGACGGGTAGGCAAACAACAGGGAGTTATACACGTGGCTGACGGCTTTGCGCTTTTCACCGATCGATCCATTGTCGCCATGCGCGTCAACGGCGAGTTGAAAGACCTGGCCGCCACGGTGTTGCCAACGGATACCGTCGAACCGGTCAGCATAAATTCTCCCGACGGCCTCAGCATCCTGCGCCACTCCGCCGCTCACGTGCTCGCCCAGGCAGTGCAAACGGTGAACCCGACCGCCAAGCTCGGTATCGGCCCGCCCATCACCGACGGGTTCTACTACGACTTCGACGTCGAGGTTCCGTTCACCCCGGACGACGTGAAGTCACTGGAAAAAGCGATGGATCGCATTATTCGCCAGGGGCAGCGCTTCGTGCGCCGAGTCGTGACCGATGACGAAGCCCGAGCCGAACTCGCTGCCGAACCGTACAAGCTCGAACTCATCGGGCTGAAGGGCGGCTCCACCACCGAAGACAATGAGTCGGTCGAGGTCGGCGGCGCCGAACTCACCATCTACGACAACGTCGACCCGAAGACGGGGGAGACGGTCTGGAAAGACCTCTGCCGCGGTCCGCACCTGCCCAATACCCGCATGATCGGCAACGGCTACTCGCTCACCCGGCTGGCCGCCGCCTACTGGCGTGGCTCCGAGAAGAACCCGCAGCTGCAGCGCATCTACGGCACAGCCTGGCCCACCAAGGACGAACTGCGCGCCTACCAAACCCGCCAGGAAGAGGCCGCCAAGCGCGATCATCGCAAGCTCGGCGCCGAACTCGACCTGTTCAGCTTTCCTGAGGAGATCGGCTCGGGCCTGGCCGTATTCCATCCCAAGGGCGGCATCATCCGTCAGGAGATGGAAAGCTACTCCCGCAAGCGCCACGTTGAAGCCGGCTACGACTTCGTCTACTCGCCGCACATCACCAAGTCGACCCTGTTCGAGACCTCGGGCCACCTCGACTGGTACCGCGAAGGCATGTTCCCGCCGATGCACCTCGACGAGGAACGTGACGAGACCGGCCATGTCACCCGCCAGGGCGTCGACTACTACCTCAAGCCCATGAACTGCCCGTTCCACAACCTCATCTTCAAGTCCAGCGGCCGCAGCTACCGCGAGCTGCCGATGCGCCTGTTCGAATTCGGGTCGGTCTACCGCTACGAGAAGTCCGGCGTGCTCAACGGGCTCACCCGCGTGCGCGGCATGACCCAGGACGACGCCCACATCTACACGACCAAAGAAGGCATGAAAGAAGAGCTCACCAGCACGCTTAACTTCGTGCTGCAGCTGCTCGCCGACTATGGCCTCGAGGACTACTACCTCGAACTGTCCACGAAAGACCCGAAAAAGTTCGTCGGCAGCGACGACGCCTGGAATGAAGCGACCGAGACACTGCGGGAAGTCGCGGAGGCATCCGGTCTCGATCTCGTCGCCGACCCGGGCGGGGCGGCGTTCTACGGCCCCAAGATCTCGGTGCAGGCCCGAGATGCCATCGGCCGCACCTGGCAGATGTCGACCATCCAGCTCGACTTCAACCTGCCCGAACGGTTCGACCTCGAATACACGGCGAACGACGGCAGCCGCCAGCGCCCGGTCATGATCCACCGCGCCCTATTCGGCTCGATCGAACGCTTCTTCGCCGTGCTCACCGAGCACTACGCCGGAGCGTTCCCGGTCTGGCTGGCGCCGGTGCAGGTCGTCGGCATCCCCGTCTCCGAGCAGTACGGCCCGTACCTCGACGACGTGATCGCCACCCTGAAGAAGGCTGGCGTGCGCGCTGAGGTCGACCATTCCGACGACCGCATGCAGAAGAAGATTCGCACCCACACCAAAGCCAAGGTGCCCTACCAGCTCATTGTGGGCGAAGACGACCAGGCCAACGGAGCGCTGAGTTTTCGTTTTCGTGACGGTACACAGCAAAATGGCGTGCCGGTCGCCGAGGCCGTGCGCCTCATCGTGGAATCGATCGAGAACCGCGCCCAGGTCACCACGAGCCCGGTTGCCCCGATCCCGGCCGAAGTACAGGCGTAGCATGACGGAAATTCCGGACGATCGGCTGCGCGGCTCGGACACTGGCGACGCGGGTGCGAGCGAAACCGCTGCCGAGTTCGCGGCGGTTCCGGATGCCTTCCAACGGCTCTGGACACCGCATCGGATGGTCTATATCCAGGATGGGCAGCAGCCGCACCCGGATGACTGCCCGTTCTGCATCGCTCCGGGTCTGGACGATGAGAAGGCGCTGATCGTGGCGCGCGGTACCCATGCTTACGTGCTGCTCAACCTATTTCCGTACAACAGCGGTCACCTGCTGGTCTGCCCGTATCGGCACGTCGCCACCTACGACCAGGCCACACCGGAGGAGGTCGCCGAGATCGGCGAACTCACGCAGATCGCCATGCGGGTTCTGACGCAGGTGTCCAATTGTGACGGATTCAACATCGGCATGAATCAGGGGCGCATCGCCGGGGCGGGCATCGCCGAGCACCTGCACCAGCACATCGTGCCGCGCTGGGCCCTCGACTCGAATTTCTTTCCGATCATCGCCGGCACCAAGGCCATTCCGCGCCTGCTCGGCGACGTGCGGCGCGAAATCGCTGACGGCTGGCCCAGCATCGTAAAGCCCGCTGCGGCGACCCGCTAACTCGATTCACACTGGACACGTGTTGGTGCGCGCCCGGTCCTACCCTGTCAGTGCACCAGCCGCCGACCAGACCACCACCGTGCAAGGAATATAATCGTATTATGACTAAATCAACCTCCGCCGAGCAGTTCGGCTCGAGCCGCGTCAAGCGTGGACTCGCCGAAATGCTCAAGGGCGGCGTCATCATGGACGTCGTCACCGCTGCCCAGGCTCGTATTGCTGAAGACGCCGGCGCTGTCGCCGTCATGGCTCTTGAACGCGTTCCCGCCGACATTCGCTCACAGGGTGGCGTAGCCCGGATGAGCGACCCTGACCTCATCGACAGCATCATCGCGGAGGTCAACATTCCGGTCATGGCCAAGGCTCGTATCGGCCACTTCGTCGAGGCGCAGATTCTTGAAGTGCTCGGCGTTGACTACATCGATGAGTCCGAGGTGCTCAGCCCGGCCGACTACATGAACCACATCGACAAATGGAATTTCACCATTCCCTTCGTCTGCGGTGCTACCAACCTCGGGGAGGCGCTTCGCCGTATCAATGAGGGCGCGGCCATGATCCGTTCCAAGGGAGAAGCCGGCACCGGCGACGTCTCCGAAGCCACCAAGCACATCCGCACCATCAACGGCGAGATCAAGCGTCTCACCTCACTCAGTCGCGACGAACTGTACGTCGCCGCCAAGGAGCTGCAGGCACCCTACGAGCTCGTCGCCGAAATCGCCTCCACCGGTAAGCTACCCGTCGTGCTGTTCACCGCCGGAGGCGTGGCCACCCCGGCTGACGCTGCCATGATGATGCAACTCGGCGCTGACGGCGTTTTCGTCGGCTCCGGCATCTTCAAGTCGGGCAACCCCGAGCAGCGCGCAGCAGCTATCGTCAAGGCCGTCACGTTCTACGACGACGCCAAGGTCATCGCAGATGTCTCGCGTGGCCTCGGCGAAGCCATGGTCGGCATCAACGTGTCGGACATTCCCGCGCCGCACCTCCTCTCGACCCGCGGCTGGTAACTGAGCGGTTCGTGACGATCCTCTCCATGCGCACCCGATCGGCAGAAACCGCTGTACCGGCAGGTCTGCGGGTCGGGGTGCTCGCCCTGCAGGGCGATTTTCGCGAACACGCGCACGTGTTGCGCGAACTCGGCGCACACGTCGACCCGATACGCCGCCCGGAAGAACTCGACCGAATCGACGGTCTGGTCATCCCGGGCGGTGAATCGAGCGTCATGGACAAACTCGCCCGCACGTTCGGTCTTGCCGAGCCGCTGACGGCCGCCATTCGGGGCGGATTGCCGGTCTACGGTACGTGCGCCGGCCTCATCATGCTTGCCGACACGATTATCGACGGTATGAACGGTCAACAGAGTCTCGGCGGACTCGACATCGTGGTGCGCCGCAACGCCTTCGGGTCGCAGACGGCCTCCTTTGAGACCGACCTCGACATTCCGGTGCTCGGTCAGCAGCCGGTGCATGCCGTGTTCATTCGAGCGCCGGTCGTGGAGACCATCGGTGCGCGGGCGACCGCGCTGGCCACCCTCGATGATGGGCGCTGCGTCGCTGTCGAGCAAGGAAACCTGCTCGGAACCTCCTTTCACCCGGAAATCACCGGAGAATATCGTTTTCACCAGTATTTCCTGCAGAAAGTGATTTCCGCCGCACGGTGAGAAGTCGGCTTAATTGTGCCGGGTGCGCGAGTGTGGCTAGGGTTCAGACATGACTCAGACAACCGGTGGTCAACGATGACCCGATATGTAGCACTGCTCCGTGGCATCAACGTCAACGGCATCACCATAGCCATGACGGATCTTGCTGAAACATTTCACGAACTCGGTTATACCGACGTCAAAACCGTGTTGGCAAGTGGCAATGTGATCTTCAGTATCGACAGTCCGCTCGTTGATAAAACGGATGCTGCCGCGCTCAAGGCCCGCATCGAGAAGGCCTTGGCCGCTCGGTTTGACTATGAGGCGTGGATCGTGCTCGTCGACGCCGAATCCCTCGATCGGATCGTTCGCGCGTACCCCTTCGACGCGGACCGCGACGGCTGGCATCCGTATGTGATGTTCTCCTCCGACCCGGGACATCTCAGCGAACTCGCCGGACACCGCAAAGAACTCGAGGCCGCCGAGGAACGCATCGAACTCGGCCATGGTGTGCTCTATTGGGAGGTTCGCAAGTCGGTCGGCATCAAGAGTGCTTTCAGCAAGAAGAGTGCCAAGCTCAAGTACCGCAACACGACGACCACCCGCAACCTGCACACTCTGCACAAGCTGCTGGAACTCACACCGGGATAGACTGATTTAGCACTTACGTGTGCAAAAACCACGCACTGCCGCCGCCCGCAGCGTAACGGCCAAATGGCCACGGGCCGCCGGCGCCTGCTGCACCACGTCCAAACGATCGAGCACAACAACGGGAGATGTATGTCCGGGCATTCCAAATGGGCCACCACCAAGCACCAGAAGGCGGTCACCGACTCCAGGCGGGCCAAGGCGTTCGCCAAGCTCATCAAGAACATCGAGGTTGCGGCTCGATTGGGCGGCGCTGACCTCTCGGGTAACCCGACGCTGGTCGATGCCATTCAGAAGGCCAAGAAGACCTCGGTACCCAACGACAACATCGACCGCGCGGTCAAGCGCGGTGCAGGCCTATCGGGCGAGCAGGTCGACTACACGACCATCATGTACGAGGGCTACGCCACCCACGGTGTCGCGATTATGATCGAGTGCCTCACCGACAATAAAAACCGCGCAGCGGCCGAGGTGCGCACCGCGATGGCCCGCAACGGCGGGGCCATGGCCGATCCGGGCAGCGTCGCCTACAACTTTCACCGCAAGGGCGTCGTTGTGGTCAAGCACCTGCCGACGCTCACCGAAGACGACATCATGCTTGCCGTTCTCGATGCCGGCGCCGAAGAGGTCATTGACGAGGGTGAGACCTTCGAGATCCATTCCAATGTGAGCGACCTCGTCGCTACCCGTACCGCGCTGCAGGCCGCTGGAATCGACTATGAGTCAGCGGATATCGCTTTCATTCCCTCGCTCAAGATCGAAGTCGACGCCGAAACGGCCCGTAAGGTGTTCCACCTGATCGACGCCATGGAAGATCTTGACGACGTGCAGAACGTGTACTCCAATTACGATCTGTCGGCCGAGGTGCAGGCCGCACTCGCGAGCGAGTCCGAGTAGTCCGATGGCGGTACGGGTTCTCGGCATCGATCCGGGCCTCACCCGTTGCGGTGTGGGCGTGGTCGACGTCGAGGGTAACCGCTCGGCTCGCCTGGTGGATGTGACGGTGCTGCGCAGCGCACCCGATCTGCCCCTGGAGCAGCGTCTGCTGCTGCTGGCCCAGGGCTTGGAAGACATGCTCGACCGCCACCGGCCTCAATTCATTGCCATTGAACGCGTCTTCGCCCAGCACAACGTGCGCACCGTCATGGGCACCGCGCAGATCAGCGGTGTCGCCCTGCTGCTCGCCGCGAAGCGGGGCCTGCCGGTGACCCTGCACACCCCGAGTGAAGTGAAGGCGGCCATCACCGGCTACGGTGCTGCCGACAAGAAACAAGTCGGCACGATGGTCGCCCGCATCCTGGGGCTCACCGAAATTCCCCAACCAGCCGACGCAGCGGATGCCCTCGCCCTCGCGATCTGCCACGCCTGGCGTACCGGGGCATCCGGTGGCACTCTGCCGACCATCACCTCGGTGAAAGCGGCCGCCGTCATGCCCGGAGCGCTCACCCCCGCCCAGAAAGCGTGGCGCGACGCCGAACGTAAATCGGTGCCAGCAGTGTCGGTGGTGCCCCGTAGTCTTAAGCGGTGATCTCCTCCGTACGTGGCCCTGTTCGCTCAGCTGTCGGCTCAACCGTCGTGATCGAGGTCGGCGGTGTCGGTCTCGCCATGCAGGTGACGCCGGCCACCGCCCTCGGCCTGCGCATCGACGAGGAAGCCCGGCTGGTGACCGTACTCATCGTGCGCGAGGATTCGCTCACGCTCTATGGCTTTCCGAGCGGCGATGAGCTCGCCGTCTTCGAACTGCTCGTCGGTGTGACCGGTGTGGGCCCCAAGTCCGCTCTCGGAGTGCTCGCGGTGCTCACCCCCAACCAGATCGCGCAGGCTGTGGCCGGTGATGACGACGGCGTGTTCCGCAAGGTCAGTGGCATCGGACCGAAAACGGCAAAACTCATCGTGCTCTCCCTGGCCGGCAAACTCGCTGTGACGGCGGCAACTTCTCCAACCCGAACAGCCGGGGCCTCCTCGGTCGCGGCCAGCGTGCTGGCTGCACTGATCGGCCTCGGCTGGTCGGAACGGGTCGCGGCGGAGGCGGTCGACGAGACCCTGTCCGAGCTGGCAGATGCCGCCGGTACAGAGTCCGCGCCGCCGGCGGTTGCCGCTGTGCTCCGGTTGGCCCTCGGCCGGCTTGGACCGGCAGCGCACCACGTTACCGGCGCGGCGGCCGCCGCGAGCACCGGAACGGCTCGCTCGTGACAACCGATCCATCTATCGAGAACCCGGCCGTCCAGCTGGTCAACCCCTCGCTGGAAAGCGAGTCAGAGCTGGCGTTCGAGGGCGCCCTGCGCCCGGCGAGTCTGGGTGAATTCGTTGGCCAGAAGAAGGTGCGTGGGCAGTTGCAGCTGCTGCTGACCGCTGCGACGATGCAGAATCGCACACCCGACCACATCCTTCTGGCCGGCCCTCCCGGCCTCGGCAAGACCACCCTGGCCATGATCGTCGCCTACGAGGGCAACCGTCCGTTGCGCATGTCGAGCGGTCCAGCCATTCAACACGCCGGCGATCTCGCGGCCGTGCTGTCGTCCCTGGTGCCCGGCGAGGTACTCTTCATCGACGAGATCCACCGCATGGCTCGCTCCGCCGAAGAGATGCTCTACCTCGCCATGGAGGACTTTCGCATCGACATCATGGTCGGCAAGGGCGCCGGTGCTACCTCGGTCCCGCTCGAACTGGCCCCGTTCACCCTGGTCGGCGCTACTACCCGGTCCGGGCTGCTGCCGAACCCCTTGCGCGACCGATTCGGTTTCACCGCCCATCTCGAGTTCTACGCCCAGAGCGAGCTCGAACAAGTTCTCGCTCGGGCAGCACTTTTAATCGGCCTGCCGATCAAAAAGGATGCTCTCGCCGAAATCGCTGGGCGATGCCGCGGCACGCCACGCATCGCAAATCGCCTGCTGCGTCGGGTACGTGACTATGCGCTCGTGCACGGGGGAGCGGCCGACATTGCCGCGGTGCATGCAGCTCTCGAACTCTATGACGTCGATGCGATCGGCCTCGACCGCCTCGATCGCGAGGTGATGAAGATCATCCTGACCCGGTTCGCGGGAGGGCCGGTAGGGCTCAACACCCTGGCCGTGTCTGTTGGTGAAGAGTCCGAAACGGTGGAGGCGGTGGTAGAGCCGTTTCTGGTGCGGATAGGATTTCTCACGCGCACCCCGCGAGGTCGAGTTGCCACCAGCGCGGCGTGGCAACACTTCGGTCTGACCTCTCCTCAGGGTAGTGCGACCCTTCTTGACCTATAATTCAATTTGGCCCGTCTGCCTATAGCTCTAATTCAGTAGGCGCGTCCCCGCAAATCGGGCCCCCATCACAAGCTTCGGCCACTCGTGCCGCAATCGAAAGGTAGTACAGTTTTATGGATTCATTGACTCTCGTCATGTTGGCCGTTTTGGCCGTTCTCGTCTTCTTCATGTTCCGAAACGGCCGCAAGCGCAAGAAAGACCAGGAAGCGCTGCAGGCCACCATGGTTCCCGGCGCAGACGTTATGACTAACTTCGGCATGTACGGCACGATCATCGCTATTGATGAAGAGGCCAACAAAGTCGAGCTGCAGATTGCCCCCGGCGTCGTCGTCGAAATTCACCGTCAGACCATCGCCCGCGTGGTGGAGCCGGTTGTCGTCGACGTTTCCGAGGGCTCTAGTGTTGATAGCATCGACTCGCTCACCGAGCCGGAATTTGGTCAGCGCGTTGCCGACGTCGACACCGACACCACCGAACAGCCCAAAAAAGGTGACGCGTAGTTTTCAACTTTTAGGGCATACTCGCTTGGCACCATAGTTCACACAACGCACGTACTGCATCACGCGGCGCGCCCACGCATGTTGGCGTGGGCGCCAACAGAAAGCTGAGTTCATAGGTGGCTAAGTCGTCTCCGGTCAAGAAGGCCTGGCGTTCCCTGACCTGGCTAGGCGTGATTATCGTCGGCCTGATCGCCCTCAACGCTTTTGGGGTGTTCACCCAGAACGGATCATGGACGCCGAAACTGGCGCTTGACCTTGAGGGTGGAACACAGATCATCCTCGCCCCCCGGGTTGAGAGCGGCGCCTCAGTGACTTCGGAGCAGCTCACTGAAGCCGTGGGTATCATTCGCCAGCGTGTCAACTCCTCGGGGGTATCCGAGGCGGAGGTCAACACTCAGGGCGGACGAAACATCGTCGTGTCGATCCCCGGCACCCCCGATGACGCCACCCTGGAACGCATCAAGTCGTCAGCGAAGCTCGAGTTTCGGGCGGTGCTCGTGGCCGGTCAGCCGTCCGGCCAGACCGTCGGTGCTGACGGAACGGCAACACCGGTACCGCAAGCTCCTGTCGATCCGAGCCTGTCGACCACTCCCGCCGTGGCGCCGACCAACGCAAGCGACTTGAACTACGTCACCCCAGCGCTCCAGGCCGAGTACGACGCCTTCGACTGCAGTAAAATTAATACCACCAACGTGGCGCCGGCCGACCAGCCCCTGATCACCTGCGAAACAGATGGCTCCGTCAAGTACATCCTGGGTCCGGTCGAAGTAGACGGTTCCACGATCGCCAACGCGACCAACGGCCAGGTCACGACGCAAAACGGTGCAACCACCGGCGAGTGGGCTGTCAATATCGTTTTCAACAATGATGGAACCGCGAAGTTCGCTGACGTCACGACCCGGCTATTCGACCTCACCGGTGTGCAGAACCAGTTCGCGATTGTGCTCGATGGCCGTGTCATCTCTGCACCAGCCACCCAGGGCGCCATCCTCGATGGCAAGCCGCAGATCACCGGGTCATTCGACCAAGACAGTTCCAAGGCCCTGGCCGACCAGCTCAAGTTCGGTGCCCTTCCGATCAGCTTCACCGTGCAGAGCCAGGACACCATTTCGGCGACGCTCGGGTCGACCCAGCTCGTCAACGGGCTGATCGCCGGCCTGATCGGCCTGATCCTCGTGGTCTTGTACTCGCTTGCGCAGTACCGTCTCCTCGGCCTGATCACGGTTGCATCGCTTGGCGTGGCAGCGGTGATCACCTACCTGCTCATCACCATCCTGTCCTGGCGCGAAGGCTATCGCCTGTCTCTGGCCGGTGTGGCTGGTTTGATCGTGGCTATTGGTATCACTGCCGACTCGTTCATCGTGTACTTCGAACGTGTCCGTGATGAGCTGCGTGACGGTCGCGGGTTGGAGTCCTCGGTCGAGGCCGGCTGGAAGCGGGCTTTCCGGACCATCGTCGCCTCTGACGTCGTCAATTTTCTTGCCGCTGCCGTGTTGTTCGTGCTCGCCGTCGGCAACGTGCGCGGTTTCGCATTGACGCTTGGCCTCACGACGATCGTCGATCTCCTCGTGGTCAGCGTGTTCACGCACCCGATGCTGCAGCTGGTCGCCCAGACGAAGTTCTTCAATGAGGGCCACAAACTCAGCGGGCTTGATCCGCGAGCACTCGGCGCCGTCTACCGGGGACGGGCCCGATTTGCGCCATCGGCGTCGGTGTCCGCTTCCAAGGTCTCATCCTCGAGCAAAGAGGCAGCGAAGCGACAAACCATCGCCGAGCGTAAAGCTTCCGACCTCGTAAGCACCAGCACTGAACGATCGACTAACGAGAAGGATTCCTGATGGCTAGCTTCTCGAAATTTGGAAACGACCTCTACACGGGCGCTCGTTCGCTCGATATCGTCGGGCGTCGAAAGCTCTGGTACTTGATCGCCGGAGGAATGGTCCTCATCGCCTTGGTCGGTCCGTTCCTGTTGCGTGGCGGCTTTGTCTTTGGTATCGAATTCACCGGGGGCAGCGAGTTCGTTGTCTCGCAGACGACCAGCCAGTCCGAGACCACGGCAACGGATGCCGTCGCAAGCGTCGTTCCAAATGCCATCCCGAAGGTCTCCACGATCGGCAACGACGGCGTCCGGGTGCAGACCGACCAGCTGTCGGAAGCTGAGACGACGAGCGTGCGAGACGCTCTCGCAACCGCCTACGATGTTCCCGTCGCTGAAGTGGCCACTTCGTTCATCGGTGCGACCTGGGGGCAGGACATCACCGGGCAGGCTCTTCGTGCCCTGGTTGTGTTCCTCGTACTGGCCGGAATTATCATGGCGATCTACTTCCGTACCTGGAAGATGTCCGTGGCGGCGATGGTCGCCCTACTGCACGACCTCGTGATCACCGCGGGCTTCTATGGAATAACCGGTTTTGAAATCACTCCAGCGGCGGTGATCGGGTTTCTCACGATCCTCGGGTACTCGCTCTACGACACCGTCGTTGTCTTCGACAAGATTCGCGAGAACACGAATTTCGACGGGTCAGGTTCAAGCCGAACGTTCTCTGAGTCGGTCAATCTGGCGGTCAACCAGACACTCGTGCGATCCATCAACACCTCCGTCGTGGCGGCCCTGCCCGTGGCATCCATTTTGTTCATCGGTGCGTTCGTTCTGGGCGCCGGTACCCTGCGCGACATCTCTCTCGCTCTGCTTATCGGAATCCTGGTCGGCACCTACTCGACCATCTTCATTGCGTCACCGATGTATGCCCAGCTGCGAAATGGTGAGGATGTCATTCGTAAACACGACAAGAAAGCCCTCGCCGCTCGCGCCAAGGCGTCAGGTCCAACCGCGGAGAGCATCACGGTGTAGTCGCAGGAATGTGCACGGCGAGAAGCGGCCGGCCCTTTTGGGTCGGCCGCTTCTGCGTGTGATCGAGACGTGATCGCTGGGGGCGTAAGGGCGAGCCTCAGAGAACCGGCATAATTGACAGTACGCACACCCGCCCCTGCAGAGCGTGAAGTACGAGGTGAGACTATGACCGACACGACGACACCATCCCCGGCCTCGCTGCGCCGACTTGTGCCGCGCATCTTCTCCCGCGCGCAGCCTGCCGGTGCCGTTGATCGCTTGATCAAGACGGTCCGGTCGAATCATCCCAAGGTTGATCTGTCGATCATCGAACGCGCGTATACCGCTGCCGAGCGAGCACACGACGGGCAGTTTCGGCACAGTGGGGAGCCGTATATCACGCACCCGGTTGCGGTAGCTCAGATTCTGGCCGACCTGGGCATCGGTACCAAGACCATCGCCGCAGCGCTGCTGCACGACACCGTGGAAGACACCGACTACACCCTCGACGCACTGCGGGCCGACTTCGGCGATGAAATCGCGATGCTGGTGGATGGGGTCACCAAGCTCGACAAGGTGAAGTACGGCGATTCGACCCAGGCTGAGACCGTGCGCAAGATGATCGTCGCAATGTCCAAAGACATTCGGGTGCTCATCATCAAACTGGCCGACCGGCTGCACAATGCGCGCACCTGGGGCTTCGTGCCCAACGAATCCGCCGTGCGAAAAGCAACAGAGACCTTGGAGATCTACGCGCCCCTGGCGCATCGGCTGGGAATCCAGACCATCAAATGGGAACTCGAAGACCTGTCTTTTGCGGTGCTGTACCCCAAGTTGTACGCCGAGATCGAAAGTCTGGTCAAGCAGCGCACGCCGCAGCGCGAAGAGTTCGTTCAGCAGGTCATCGACACCATCAACGACGACCTCAAATCAGCACGCATTCGCGGCAAAGTTGCCGGTCGACCCAAACAGTATTACTCGATCTACCAGAAGATGGTCGTGCGCGGCCGGGAGTTCGATGAGATCTACGACCTCGTCGGTATTCGCGTTCTCGTGAACTCTCTGCGGGACTGCTACGCCGTGCTGGGTTCCATCCACGCCAGATGGACACCACTGCCCGGCCGGTTCAAGGACTACATCGCCACCCCGAAGTTCAACCTGTACCAGTCCCTGCACACGACCGTTCTCGGCCCGAGCGGTCGCGCGGTGGAAATCCAGATTCGCACCACCGAGATGCACCAGCGTGCTGAGTTTGGCGTTGCCGCGCATTGGAAGTACAAGGAACAGGTCAACGGTAAGAGCACCGGCGGGCCAGGTCTCCAGAGCGATACCGATATGGCGTGGCTCGCGCACATCTCTGACTGGCAGGCCGAAACGGCCGACCCGGGCGAGTTCCTTGACTCCCTGCGTTATGAGATCGGCGCCAAGGAGGTTTACGTTTTCACGCCGAAGGGCCGGGTCATCGGCCTGCCCTCCGGCGCCACCCCGGTCGACTTCGCCTATGCGGTGCACACCGAGGTTGGCCACCGCACCATGGGTGCCAAAGTCAACGGCCGACTGGTGCCGCTGGAGAACGAACTGATCACCGGCGACGTCGTCGAGGTGTTCACTTCCAAGAACCCTGACTCCGGCCCGAGCAAGGATTGGCTGAACTTCGTCAAGAGCCCCCGGGCGCGCAACAAGATCCGGCAATGGTTCACGAAAGAACGCCGCGACGAAGCCATTGAACAGGGTCGCGACGCCATCGCGCGTGCGATGCGCAAGCAGAACCTGCCTCTGCAGAAGCTGATGAACCAGGATTCCTTCGCGGAGGTAGCGGCCCAGCTCAAGTACGAAGACGTTTCGGCGCTTTATGCCGCTGTGGGTGAAGGTCACGTTTCAACCCAGTCGGTGCTCGAAAAGGTTGTCTCGTCGGTGCAAAGCATCGAAGACAACGACAACAACGATTTTCCGGTCGCCGCACGGGGTCGCACCCAGTCCACCCGCAATACGGATTCGGGAGTGCTCGTGCGCGGTGCGCCCGACATTCTGGTCAAACTCGCGCGTTGTTGTACTCCCGTGCCCGGTGACAAGATCGTCGGTTTCGTCACTCGTGGCGCCGGCGTTTCGGTGCATCAGGCTTCCTGCCACAATGTGCAGTCGCTGCTCAAAGAACCGGAGCGCATGATCGAGGTCGATTGGGCACCCACCTCCAAGAGCCTGTTCCTCGTGCATATACAAATTGAAGCTCTCGACCGTGCCGGGCTGCTCTCCGACGTCACCCGGGTGCTGTCAGAACACCACGTGAACATTCTCTCGGCTACCGTCAACACCTCGAGTGACCGGCTGGCGCTGAGCCGTTTTGTGTTCGAAATGGGTGACACCACTCATCTCGACCGCGTATTGAACGCGGTGCGTCGCATCGATGCCGTTTATGACGTCTACCGGGTCAGCGACGGCTAACCTGCGGTGATGGTTGCAGCACGCTGCGGGCTCTGCAGCCGCAGGGCTTGCAGGGGTGCCCGGACGGCTGCCAATCGCTCCACGGCGAGCGTGCTGTGAGCGGGGCTGCCGCGTTTGCAGAGGCGAATGGCGGCCGAGACATCGGGGTACTCGCCGTAGTGCAGGAGGCGGGCCAGCAGGGCGGTGATTCCGGCGGTCGACGTCGTGCCGGGCGTGTAGCGGGCGAGGTCGACCGCGGTACGCAGGGGCGTGGTGACCCGCACTCCCGAGATGGTGCGGACGTCATCGGGAGAACGCACGATTTCACGTACCTGTGCCCGGGGAGACCACACAGCGGTGGTGCGCGCGCTGATCAGCACGCAGAACTGGTGGCGACGCGGCTCCGGTGCGAGGCCATAGATCCACGCGGCGGTGAGTTGTTCAGCGATGGCGCGGGGCGGGACCAACTGGCTGGCGGCGATAGCCCGGGTGTCGCATCCGTCTATCTCATCGATCACGCACCAGGAGTCTGCGACTTGAAAGACCTGGCCATCGAGGCGGGCGCTGTAGAGCTCGGTGAGCGGGAGATCGTTTATGGTGAGCGGTCGTCCCGGTAGATTCGTCATGTTCCCAGAGTGACGGTCTTACCCATTCAGATCCCTCGAGGGGCCGCATCTGTGGACAATGTGCGGACCCCCGTGGAGTGTGCATAACTCCGCGGGGAGTCCGCTGCTGCTCTGGCTACTGGCCGATCGCCTTCAGCCAGGCCTTGCGGGCCTCGAGCGCTTCGGTGGCGTCCTTGATGGCGCGCGCGTTTTGCCCCTTCTCCGCCGCGACCAGCTCAGCCTCGAGCTTGGCAATCGCGTCGTTCAGCTGGCCGGCGAGGCCCTCCGTGCGGGCCTTCGTCTCCGGGTTGTTGCGCTTCCAGTGGTCGTCATCGAGTTTGCGGACGACGGCTTCCACCTTGCGAAGACGATCTTCGATCGGCTTGACCTGGTCGCGGGGGACCTTGCCGATTTCATCCCACTTGCGCTGGATCACGGTGAGCGTGTCGCGGCCGGCGTTGCGGTCGCTCGTGGTGAGCAGTGTTTCGGCCTCGGTCAGCAGTTCAAGCTTGAGGACGAGGTTCGCGGAGAACTCTTCGTTGTCCTGGGCTTCGACCTCGCTCTTGACCGCGTAGAGCACATCGCCGGCGGCCTTGAACTTCGCCCACATAGCGTCGTCCTGCTTCTTGCCGCTGCGACCGGCCTTCTTCCACTCGTCGAGCAGGTTTCGGTACGTCGAGACGCCATCGGCACCCTGCGGGGCCAGGGCCTCCGCCTGTTCGATCAAGTGCTGCTTCTTGGTGCGCACGTCTTTGTGAGCGCTGTCGAGCTCGGCGAAGAAGGCCTTGCGGTTTTGCTCGATCGTCGTGCGTGCGGCACGGAAGCGCTTCCACAGGTCGTTGGCTTCCCCCTTGGGAATGCGCGGGGCATCGTGCTGGTGTGCCTGCCATTTGGCGAACAGGGCGTCCAGTGCGGCGCTGGTCTGCTTCCACTGCGTCTTCGCCGGATCTTCGGCGGCGAGACGCTCGGCCTCGGTCACGATCTCGGCCCGCTCAGCGACGGCGGCAGCGGACGCGGCCTTGGTCTCGATGCTCTGCTGCTCGGTGAGCTCACTGACGGCCCCGCCGAGGGCTCCGAGACGTTCGGCCAGTGCGGCGAGATTGCCAACGGCGTTGGCGTTGGCAACGGCGACGGTCAGGTTGGCGACCGATTTGGCGATATCCACTGCCGGAGCGCCACCTTTCGCGCGCTGTTCGAGCAGGGTGACTTGCCCGTTGAGCTCAACGTACTTGCGTTCGAAGTAGGCCAAGGCCTCTTCCGGAGTGGCATCCGGGTACTGGCCGACGGCGCGTTCACCGGCGGCCTCGCGCACGTAGACCGTGCCGGTTTCGTCTACGCGACCCCATGGTTGCTGATCTGTCGTAGTCAAGAGCCTCACCTTTGCTGAGTTGTTGTGTGTGGATCCGCGGGAGGGACGAGTGCGGATCCAGGAAATACCCTGATAAGCCTATTGCAATAGCGCAGGCGGGTCGATTGATCCTACTGAACTGTTATGCCCGTGATCGTCGTTGGCACCTTCGGGGCACCGTCACCGGCACCATCCGCGGTTCCGGCATCCGTGATCTGGGCCTTGAGCTCGTCCAGGCCACTCGTGACGTGGCCGAGCACGGTATAGCCACCGCCCGCGTCTGATGGGATGGTCGTGTCGTCATAGACCACGAAGAACTGACTACCCATGCTGTACCCATTTCCACCTTGACGGGCCATCGCGAGTGTTCCGGCGGGGTAGATATCCTCGGCCGGGGCGTTCTCCACAGGCCCGTAACTGTAACCCGGGCCGTGCGTAGCCTCTGCGCCCGTTTTTTCGGCGTCAGGATCGCCGCACTGCAGCACGAAGAACCCACCCGTGGTGAGGCGATGGCATGTGACGCCGGTGTAGAAACCGCTCTGGGCGAGGCTGATGGTGGAAGAGACCGCCTGAGGTGCGAGCGCACCGTCAAGCTCGATGCCGAGGTTGACATCGTTGAGGGTGAGGGTTCCAGTCCAGGTGCGGCCTTCGGCGAGGGTGCTCGCGGGGACGTCTCCGGTGTTCTCACCCGCTGCTGTGCCGGGGGCTGTCGGAGTGGTAGTCGCCGCTGCTGTGGGTGCAGGGGTACCGGGGCCGCCGTCGAAATAGAAGACCTGAGCGATTACGATCAGGGTCAGCACCACGAGCAGACCGCCGCCGGCGATCACGTTGTCGCGCACACGACGCTTCTTCTGGTGCTCGTGCACGGCCCGTCTGGCTTGGTAGGAACGAACGCGTCCGCGCTCTTCACGTGCCGCACGCTCGAGCTTGTAATTCGAAGCCACTAGAACCCCTCCAGGGCCGTCGGGGTTGGCGACGACCGAACACAAAGCAATCGGACGCGTCGTGCTCCCGATCTCGTAGAACTCTACGCACAAACTACGCTGGAAGAATGTCGGATGCTCAACCGGGTCTGCGTAGTGGTGCGACCCCCCTCGCCGTACGAATGCGCCCAAAAACTCTTGACGAGGTCGCCGGCCAGCGCCACCTGCTGACGCCGGGTTCGCCATTGGTGAGTCTCGCGAGCGACAAGACCGGGGAGCGCGGCAGCGTGTCGGTCATCTTGTGGGGACCGCCCGGCACCGGAAAAACCACGCTCGCGCAAGCTATCGCGCACAGCTCAGGGCGACGATTCGTCGAGCTGTCCGCCGTGACGGCCGGCGTACGTGACGTGCGGCAAGTGATGGAAGATGCCCGTACCAATCGCGATTTGTACGGCCTCGCGACGGTGCTGTTTCTCGACGAGATCCACCGCTTCTCCAAGGCCCAACAAGATACCCTGCTGCCCGGGGTCGAGAACGGCGTCGTCATCCTGGTCGCCGCGACGACCGAGAACCCGTCGTTCTCGATCATTTCCCCTTTGCTGTCTCGTTCGCTGTTGCTCACCCTCGAAGTTCTCAGCGACGACGACCTCGGCATCGTCGTCGATCGTGCCGTCACCGATGCGCGCGGCTTGGCCGACCGGTTCGAACTCGAACCCGAAGCCCGAGGCGCGATCATCCGACTCGCCTCCGGTGATGCGCGGCGGGCACTGACCGCGCTGGAGGCAGCATCCGTTTCGGCCGAATCGACGCTCGAAGCGGGAGCTACCGGCAAGCCCGTCATCACGACCGATGTTGTCGCCCTCGCCGTTGATCGTGCCTTACTGCGCTACGACCGCAACGGTGACGAGCACTACGACGTGATCAGCGCGTTCATTAAATCGGTGCGCGGCAGCGACGTCGACGCTGCGCTGCACTACCTGGCGCGCATGATCGAGGCCGGCGAAGATCCGCGCTACATCTGCCGGCGCATTATCGTTCTCGCCTCGGAGGACATCGGAATGGCGGACCCGCAATCGCTCCTGATCGCTGTAGCCGCCGCCGACGCCGTGCAACTGATCGGCATGCCTGAGGGCCGTATACCGCTGGCTCAGGCCGTCGTGCACCTCGCAACGGCCCCCAAGTCCAATGCCTCCTACATGGCGCTCGACGCGGCGATCGCCGACGTGCGGGCCGGCAAGATGGGCCGAGTACCCAAGGGCATGCGCGACGCGCATTACCCTGGTGCCAAACGACTCGGTCATGGCAAGGGGTACGTGTACCCGCACGATGATGCGCTCGGCGTGGTCACTCAACAGTATCCGCCGACCGAATTGAAAAACACGCGTTACTACGAGCCCACCGAGCATGGCCACGAACGCGACATTTCCGCACGCCTGCTCAAAATTCGTAGGATAGTGCGCAATCAGTAACAGTGCCCCCGTGTGCTAGCCTTATCCCTGCCTACAACTGGTTTCGGCATGCGGCTGCGTCCGTTTCCAGTTTGGAGGGGAATCGTTCTGTAGCCGAACGTCCCGTGGCACCCAATCCTCTGATCTCCCATGACCTGTGTCGGTTACGTCCGCACTCGCCCTGGTATCCCTGTTATTGAGTCCGATCGAAAGGAAACCGTGTCTACCAAGTCACGTACCCGCAGTAAAACTCGCCTCTCGCGCGCCCTGGGCATTGCCCTCACGCCGAAGGCAGCCCGCTTCCTCGAGAAGCGCCCCTATGCACCCGGTGAGCACGGCCGCACCAAGCGCAAGACCGATTCGGACTACGCCGTGCGCCTTCGCGAAAAGCAGCGCTTACGCGCCCAGTACGGCATCCGCGAAGCCCAGCTCAAAATTGCTTTCGAGCAGGCTCGTCGTCGTCAGGGACTGACCGGTGAGAACCTCGTCGAGATCCTCGAGACCCGTCTCGATGCTCTTCTCGTTCGTTCCGCGATTGCGCGCACCACGGCCCAGGCGCGTCAGATGATCGTGCACCGTCACATCCTCGTTGACGGAGAGCTCGTCGACCGGCCCTCCTTCCGCGTGAAGCCGGGCCAGCTCATGCACGTCAAGGCTCGCAGCGAGGGCATGGAGCCCTTCCAGGTTGCAGCAGCCGGCGGACACGTCGACCTGCTCCCCAAGCTCCCGCCGTACCTCGAGGCTGAGCTCGACAAGCTTCAGGCCCGCCTCGTGCGCGCCCCGAAGCGCATCGAGATTCCCGTGACGTGTGAAGTTCAGCTCGTCGTGGAGTACTACGCAGCTCGCTAAGTACCTGACCGATTGAGGGCAGCCCCCGGCTGTGTGAAACGGTACGCTGAAAAGCGGATCACCCCAGGGTGATCCGCTTTTTTGTATACCCGCGCTCCGCAGGAGCCGATCAAACTGAGTGGAGTCACCGTGTCAGGTGGAGATATTGCCGGTCTTATCGCAGCCGGCGTGTTCGCGATTCTGGTCGCGGTCATCGCTATTCCGCTGGTCAAATTGGGTCGGGTGTTTGATGAAACCACCGCGGCCATCCATGAACTCAGCGAGGGCATCACTCCGATGCTGACCGAAACGACCGATGCTATTCGCGGGGCCAACCAACAACTGGCTCGAGTGGACACCATCACGAGCAACGTGGCGGATGTCACCGGTAACGTTTCCGCGCTCGTCGCGTTGTTCGCCGCGACGGTTGGCGGACCGCTGATCAAGCTCGCCGGGTTCTCTGCCGGCGTGCGGGCGGCGTTTCGCGCCGGGCGGCCGCGGCCTCGGCGTGATCGGGGTTGACCGGCTACTCTGGACTCGGCGCTGATATTCTCGCGCCCGACTTATCGATGGCTACGGCTAGCGCAGATTCAGGGAGAAGTGCAATGAAGAACGTCATCTGGTTGGTCATCGGCGTAGCCGCGGGCTTCGTGGTGGCCCACGAGGTCAACAAGACCCAGCAAGGTAAACAGTTCTTCACCGAACTCGACACCAAGGCCCGCGAGTTCGGCGAGGCCATCTCCGAGGGCTACCGCCAGCGCGAGGCCGAACTGCACGCCGCGGTCGGCGACGCGCCGACGCCCACCGCGCCGTAGGCGTCCGGTCACACAGAACCACAGTCTTTCGCATCACCACACTCACGCACCATCAAAGCTACGGACACCATGCAGACTGCTGACATTCGCGGGCGCTGGCTCGACTTCTTCGCCGATCGTGGACACACCGTTGTGCCGTCCGCGTCATTGGTGAGCGACGATCCCACCCTTCTTTTCACCGTGGCCGGCATGGTGCCGTTCGTGCCATACCTCACCGGGCTCGTTCCAGCGCCATATCCGCGCGCCACGAGCGTGCAGAAGTGTATTCGCACTAACGACATCGAAGAGGTCGGTAAAACACCCCGGCACGGCACCTTCTTTCAGATGAACGGCAACTTCAGCTTCGGTGACTACTTCAAGGAAGAAGCCATCGGCTTCGCCTGGGAGCTGCTCACCACCCCGGAGAACCAGGGCGGCTACGGCTTTCGCGAAAGCGAACTGTGGGTCACCATCTACCTCGATGACGACGAGGCCTACCGTTACTGGCGTGCCATCGGCGTGCCGGACAACCGCATTCAGCGCCTCGGCATGGAATCCAACTACTGGTCCACCGGCCAGCCCGGCCCGGCTGGCCCCTGCTCAGAGATCTTCGTCGATCGCGGCCCAGCGTATGGAGCCGATGGCGGCCCGGCCACGGACGATGACCGTTACGTCGAAATCTGGAACCTCGTCTTCATGCAGTACCTGCGCGGCGAAAGTACCGGTAAAAACGACTTTCAAATTCTTGGCGACCTGCCCAAGAAGAACATCGACACCGGCATGGGCCTCGAACGCGTCGCCTTCCTCAAGCAGGGCGTCGAGAACATGTACGAAATCGACCAGGTGCGCCCGGTCCTCGACCGTGCCGCCGCACTCGCTGGCCGCCGCTACGGAGCCGACCACGACGACGACGTGCGCATGCGCATCGTCGCCGACCATGTGCGCTCCTCCCTCATGCTGATGAGCGACGGCGTCATGCCGTCCAACGAAGGCCGCGGCTATATCCTGCGGCGCCTCCTGCGCCGCAGCGTGCGCGCTATGCGCCTGCTCGGCGTCGACACCGTCAGCCTGCCCGAATTGCTGCCCGCCTCGCGTGACGCCATGAGCGCCGCCTACCCCGAGGTCAACAGCGACTTCGGACGCATCAGTCAGGCGGCGTTCGCCGAGGAAGAAACCTTCCTGCGCACCCTCGCGAGCGGCAGCACCGTTCTCGACCTTGCCGTGGCGAAGACGAAAAAGGCCAACAAGACCGAACTGGCCGGCCCGACGGCCTTCCTGTTGCACGATACCTACGGCTTTCCCATCGAGATCACCCTCGAGATTGCCGAAGAAGCCGGCCTGAGCGTCAACCGTGACGCCTTCGACGTGCTCATGACCAAGCAGCGCAGCCTGGCTAAGGCCGACGCGAAATCCAAGAAGACGACCCTCGCCGACCTCGGCGTCTACAGCCCGTTCCGAGCCCTTGGTGAGACCGTCTTCACCGGGTATGACAACCTGCGGAACGAGTCAACCGTGCTCGGCCTCATCGTCGACGGAGAGACCGTCACGAGCGCGGTTGCCGGTCAAACAGCCGAGGTTATCCTCGCCGAGACCGCGCTCTGGGCCGAATCCGGTGGGCAAGAGGCGGACGCCGGCCTCATCGTCGGCGCCGGTTACGAGCTCAAGGTGGTCGACGTGCAGAAGCCGGTCAGGGGCCTCATCAGCCACAAAGTACTCGTGCTCTCCGGCGAGGTAGGCGTGGGAGAGCGCGCCACGAGCGTCGTCGACGAAAGTTGGCGCCGCGGCGCCCGCCAGGCGCACTCCGGAACGCACGTGCTGCACGCCGCCTTACGGCAGGTTCTCGGCCCCAACGCCCATCAGTCCGGCTCCTACAACAAGGCTGGGTTCTTCCGACTCGATTTCTCCTGGAACCAGGCACTATCGCCGGCGACCCGCACCGAGATCGAAGAGATCTCCAACAACGCCATTCGTGACAACCTGCCAGTCACCACGCGGGAGCTGCCTCTCGCTGAAGCGAAGGCGCTTGGCGCTATGGCGCTGTTCGGCGAGAAGTACGGCGATGTCGTGCGCGTCGTCGACATTGGCGGCCCCTGGTCGCGTGAACTCTGCGCCGGAACGCACGTGTCCAGCAGCGCTGAGATCGGCATGATCAACCTCATCAGCGAAGCCTCGGTCGGATCGACCAACCGCCGCGTCGAGTCTCTGGTCGGCCTTGAAGCCTTCCGCGATCTCGCCGCTGAACGGGCCCTCGTCTCGCAGCTCACGTCGAGCCTGAAAACGCCGCGCGAACAGCTGCCAGAACGCATCAGCGACCTCGTGACGAGCCTCAGGGCGGCGGAGAAGAAGATCGCTTCCTTCGAGGCCCGCGCCCTGACCGACCGTGTTCCCGCCCTGCTGACCACGGCGCGCCGGGTCGGCGCCGTGACCGTTGTCGCCGAAGACCTCGGCGTGCTCGGTTCGCCCGACGACCTGCGCGTGCTGGCTCTGGCAACCCGAGATCGCCTTGGCACCGACGCGGTCGTTGTGGCGCTCTCCGCCATTGCCGCGGGCAAGCCCGTCGTGATCGTCGCCACCAACACGGCCGCGCGAGCTGCCGGTCACAAGGCCGGAAGCCTCGCCAAGACCGTTGCGGGAATTCTCGGCGGAGGCGGTGGCGGCAAGGACGACGTCGCGCAGGGGGGCGGCCCCAACGGCGACGCCATCCCGGCCGCGCTGCAGGCCGTCATAGCAGCGATCAGCCGCTAACGATGCGGTCAGGGGTGCGTGTCGGCGTCGACGTCGGCAAGGTGCGCATTGGCGTCTCCCGCAGTGACAACCACGGGATGCTTGCCACACCGGTCGAAACCGTTGCCCGCGACCTGGCCGGGCTGACCGACCTCGTGCGCATTCGAGCTGTAGTGCTCGAGCTTGACGCGGTCGAGGTCATCGTCGGTTTGCCCCTGGCTTTGTCGGGAAACGTGACCGCGTCGACCGACGACGCGATCGATTTCGCGGCGCGGCTCAATCGAATTCTCGACGTGCCGGTGCGCTTGGTCGATGAACGGCTCTCGACCGTGTCTGCGCAGTCGGCGTTGCGGGCGTCCGGTCGGTCCACGAAAACGCACCGGCCAGTGATTGATCAGGTGGCCGCGACTATCATTCTGCAACACGCGCTCGACAGTGAGCGTGCCTCAGGGCGGCCGCCAGGGTCGCCCGTCGAACCGACAGAGAGGCCGTAACCGTGTCGAGTTCCAACCCGGAAGAGCCGTTGCCGAGCCGTCGGCAGTTGCGCGCGCAGCAGGCCGCAGCGGAACAAGCGGCCGCGGGAGAGAGCCAGGCTGCGCCGCCTCCCGTCACCGTCGCCGGAGACGGACCGCTGTTGCCTCGATTGGCCAGCGAAGCAGCCGTGCCCCCTACCGACGCCACCGACTTTCGGATAGCGCACGAGAGCGGCGGCTCCGGCCACGGCCGTGCAAACCGGCGCTCACTCCTGGCCGACGAACCGCCGCGAGAAAAGCGCAGCCGTAAGGGTGCCTGGGGCTGCCTCATCGTCATTGCCGTGCTGGCTGCGCTCGTGGCCGGCGCCTACTTCTTTCTCCAAGGTCCCATCTCGCAAATCATCGCGGCCACACAGGGCCCCGCCGATTTCACGACAGAAGAAGCGGCCTCCGGTGAAGACGTGGTCGTCATGATTCACGGTGGTGACGGCGGCTCGGACATCGCCACCACCCTGGTAGACCGGGGCGTGGTGAAGAGCTTCGATGCGTTTTACACGCTCCTCTTAGAGGCTACCCCGGAGCCGGTGTTCCAGCCCGGTGCCTACCAGCTGAAGACTAAAATGGTCGCGAGCACAGCCCTGGATGCGCTGCTCGTTGACGGTACGCGACTACGCCAGACCGTCGTCGTTCCGGAAGGAACCGCGGCCGTCGACGTGTTGCAGTCGATATCCGAGGGCACTGACATTCCTCTCACCGATGTGCAGGCTGCTGCGGCCAACGTGGGCTCGTTCGGTTTACCGCCCGAAGCGACCACGCTCGAAGGTTTTCTCTTTCCTGCCACCTACACATTCTCACCGGGGGACACCGCCCAGGTCGTCCTGCAGGCCATGGTTGATCGGCAGTTCGAGGCCCTCGACGCGGCGGGGGTCGCTGTTGCCGACCGCTGGTCGACTGTCGTGTTCGCCTCACTCATTCAGCGAGAAGCTGGTCTCGCCGCCGATTACTACAAGGTATCCCGGGTCTTTCTGAACAGGCTGGAGCCAGCGCGGTGGCAGAGCGGTTTGCTGCAGTCCGATGCGACCGTCGCTTACGGTACGGGAAACACCCACCTCGTGACCACGACCGACGCCGAACGCGGCGATGCCGGCAACGCGTACAACACCTACGTGCACCCCGGCATGGTCGTCGGCCCCATCTCGAACCCGGGTGACCTGGCTATTGACGCCGCCCTGAATCCGCTGGACGGCCCGTGGCTGTTCTTCGTGACCGTCAACCTCGATACCGGCGAGACGGTCTTCTCCACGACCGTGGCAGAACACGACGCCGCGGTCGTCGTCTGGCAGAACTGGATGAGGGAGCACCCCGAATATGGATAGCCTCACCTCGAATCGGCTTGCGGTGCTCGGCTCGCCGATCAAGCATTCTCGTTCGCCGCTGGTGCACCGAGCCGCCTACCGGCAGCTGGGACTCGACTGGTCCTACGATGCCGTCGAGGTCAAATCGGGGTCCCTCGCCATGTTCCTGAGCAAGCTCAGGCCAGAATGGCGGGGTTTGTCACTCACGATGCCGCTCAAGCAAGAGGTTCTGCCGTTCATCGACGACTGCGACCGGGTTGCCCAGCTGACCGGTTCGGTCAACACGGTGCTGCTGCGCCGGGTCAAGGGGCGCGGCACACTGAGCGGCTTCAACACGGATGTTGCGGGTCTGGTGCGCGCCCTCGCCGAAAGTGGAGTCACCCAGGCGACGCACGTGACTCTGCTCGGAGCGGGCGCGACGGCGTCATCCGCTTTGATGGCGGCAGCAGAACTCGGCGCCGAGTTCGTCACGGTGCTCATGCGGGACGCACGGAAAGCGCAGCCACTGGTGGAGCTCGGCCGGACGTTGGGCATGGTCGTTGACCTGCAGGATTTCAGCGGGGTGAGCCGGGTCGACAGCGATGTCGTGATCAGCACACTGCCGGGAGGAACCGTGCTGCCGTCACCGCTTCCGCTGGAACTGCGCGAACGTGCCGTCTTGTTCGACGTCGCGTACTCACCGTGGCCGAGTGGGGTCGCCACGTCGTGGCAGGCGGCGGGGGGCACGGTGGTGAACGGACTCGGAATGCTGCTGCATCAGGCACTGATCCAAGTGCGGGTCTTCGTTACCGCTGACCCGTTTGAACCATTGCCCGACGAGCCGTCCGTGCTCGCGGCCATGCGCGGTGCGCTCACCCGTGACACTGGCTTCGACGATGCTGTGGAAAGATAGGAACCATGCTTCGTTGGCTTACCGCCGGAGAATCTCACGGCCCCGAACTCATCGCCATTGTCGAGGGTTTGCCCGCTGGAATCCCGGTCACCCTTGAATCGATCCGCCTCGATCTGGCGCGCCGCAAGCTCGGCTACGGCCGAGGCGCGCGCATGAAATTTGAGGAGGACGAGCTCACGCTCTCCGGTGGTGTGCGGCACGGGCTCACCCTTGGCGGCCCGGTCGCACTGCGTATTGGCAACTCGGAGTGGCCCAAATGGGTCGACGTGATGAGTGCAGCGCCGGTGGACCCAGGCACGATCAGCCGCGGTCGTGGGGCGCCGCTGACCCGGCCGCGGCCCGGTCACGCCGACCTGGTCGGCATGCAGAAGTACGACTTCGACGAAGCCCGCCCGGTGCTGGAACGCGCCAGCGCTCGGGAAACCGCCGCACGGGTCGCGCTGGGCGCCGTCGCCAGGTCCTTTCTGAACGAGCTGGGGATTCACCTGGTCAGCCACACGATCGCCATCGGACCGGTGCGCGTGCCAGACGGCGCGCCGTTGCCGTTGCCTGGAGACGTCGACGCCCTGGACGCTGACTTGCTGCGCTGCTTCGACGCCGCGACATCCGCTTTGATGGTCGCTGAAGTGGATGCCGCGCACGATGATGGTGACACCCTCGGCGGCGTGGTCGAAGTGCTCGCCTACAATCTCCCCCCAGGCCTCGGATCATTCGTGCACTGGGACCGCCGTCTGGATTCGCAGCTCGCCGCTGCCCTCATGGGCATACAGGCGATCAAGGGCGTCGAGGTTGGCGACGGTTTCGAGACGACCCGTCGTCGCGGGTCCGACGCGCACGACGAACTCGTGCAAGCGGATGGCGTGATTGTGCGGGTCAGCGACAAGGCCGGCGGCACAGAGGGCGGTATGAGCACCGGCACGGTGCTGCGCGTTCGCGCCGGCATGAAGCCGATCGCCACGATTCCCCGGGCATTGCGCACGGTCGACGTGGCAACGAGCGAGCCGGCAGCGGCGCACCACCAACGCTCCGACGTCTGTGCGGTTCCGGCGGCCGGTGTCGTCGCCGAGGCCATGGTGGCGCTCGTGCTCGCGAATTCGGTGCTCGAGAAGTTCGGCGGCGACTCGATCAAAGAGACCCGCCGTAACCTTCAGTCTTATCTGGCCGAAATTCCCGCCAACCTGCGCACGGGGGCGTCCAGCGACGCGACACTGTGACGAGTTTTCGGCCTGAGCGATGCTGAGTCTGCGTAACTCGTTGCTGCCGATCGTCTTCATCGGGCCGATGGCCTCCGGTAAGACCAAGATCGGTCGCCGAGTGGCGCGCGGCCTGGACGTGCCCTTCATCGACACCGATAAACGCATCGTTGAACGCTACGGTCCGATTGGCGAGATCTTCGCTCGGGAGGGCGAAGAGTACTTTCGCATCATCGAGCGCGAAGCCGTCGATTGGGCTCTCGGCGAGCCCGCCATCGTGTCGCTCGGTGGGGGAGCGGTGCTGAATGCCGACACCCAGTCTGATCTCGAAAACGCGACGGTCGTCTACCTGAGCGTCACGACGGCGGCAGTGCAGGCGCGCCTGGGGGGCGGCAAAAGGCCGCTTTTGGCGGGGGGAATCACCGACTGGGAACGCATTTACAACGTTCGTCGCTCCATCTATGAGGCCCTCGCGACGATTCACCTGGATACTTCCAACCGACCCATCAGCGGCATCGCCGATGAAATCGTGAATTGGGTACAAGAAAGAAATGATGAGTGAGATTTTCAGGATGACCGAGATGACCGAGCAGCCCGCAACTACCGTGATCACCGTGACGGGGGTCGATAGCTATCAGGTCCACGTGGGGCGTGGCCTCGTCACCACCGTCGCCGAGCAGCTGGGCAGCGGCGTCAACAAGGTACTTATCGTGCACACCTCCACCGTCGGTGCCCGCGCCGTTGCACTGCGGGATAGCCTGCTCGAAACCTATTCCGAAGTATTGCTCGCTGAAGTTCCCGACGCCGAGGCCGCCAAGCGCGTCGAGGTAGCTGCGTTCTGCTGGGGCGTGATGGGTCAATCGGACTTCAGCCGCACCGACGCCGTGATCGGACTCGGTGGCGGCGCGGTCACCGACCTCGCCGGTTTCGTTGCGGCTACCTGGCTGCGCGGCGTGAAGCTCGTGCAGATTCCCACGAGTGTACTCGGCATGGTCGACGCCGCCGTTGGCGGCAAGAACGGCATCAACACCGCCGAGGGTAAGAACCTCGTCGGCACCTTCTACGCGCCCGCCGCCGTGCTCTGCGACCTGGACCTGCTCGACGCGCTGCCGAAAAATGAGATCCTGGCCGGTTTCGCTGAAATCGTGAAGGCCGGCTTCATCCAGGTTCCCGAAATTCTCGACATCATCGAAGCGGATGTCGACCGCGCCACCGACCCGACAACCGTCGAATTTCGCCGGCTGATCGAACTGTCCATCGCGATGAAAGCCCGCATCGTGGGGGAGGACTTCAAGGAGGTCGGCCTCCGTGAGATCCTCAACTACGGCCATACCCTCGGCCACGCGGTCGAGCACGCCGAACGGTACGGCTGGCGCCACGGCGCTGCCGTTGCCGTCGGCATGATGTTCGCGGCCGAGCTCGCCGCCCTGAGTGGCCGGCTCCCGGTCGAGGTCGTCGACCGGCACCGCAGCATTCTCGAATCGCTGACCCTGCCCACCGGCTATCCGGTGGGTCGCTGGCCTACCCTGCTCGCCACGATGCAGCGCGATAAGAAGACGCGCAGCGGCATGCTGCGCTTTGTCGTGCTCGACGATGTGGGCAAGCCCACCATCCTCGAAGGCCCGGACGCGTCCTTGTTGTTCAGCGCGTACCAGGCCATCGGCCAGTAGCCTCAGGCTGGAACAGCCTTCGTGGCACTGGCCACGGCATCTTCTCCGGCGGTGTCGGTTTCGTCCGAGTCGGCAAACGGGGTCATCGTGGTCATGAGCTCGGAGCGGATGAGGAAGCGCACACCGCGCGGGGCTTCGGCGCTGAAGCCGCTGCCGCGACCCGGTACGACGTCGACGGTGAGGAAGGTGTGGCTCCAGTAGGTGAACTGTTCGGCCGACATCCAGAAGTCAAGGGGCTGGCTGGGCTCATTGGCCGGAGCGATATCGAACTGGCCGAGGCGCACGTCCTGGTCGGAGGTGATGAACTCGCCGGCCATGAACAGCATCGGGGAACTACCGTCGCAGCATCCGCCGGACTGGTGGAACATGAGGGGTCCGTGCTCCTCCCACAGGCTGCGGAGCAGGTCGACCGCGACCGGGGCGAGTTGCACGCGGGGAACGGTTTCATCGGCGATCGTGACCGATGCGGTGATCGTGGGTGTCGACATTGACTGACCTCCTGATAGACGGATGATGATAAAAAGGGCTGCCTACGACGTTACGTCGTTGGCAGCCCCCCGGCCAGACCTCCAGCGAACTCCCACCGATAGGGCTACTCGGCGACCAGATTGATCGGTTTAGAAGAAGCCGAGCTTATTTTCTGAGTAGGAAACCAGCAGGTTCTTGGTTTGCTGGTAGTGACCGAGCGCGAGCTTGTTGTTCTCGCGGCCGATGCCGGAGCTCTTATAGCCGCCGAACGCGGCGCCGGCCGGGTAGGCGTGATAGTTGTTGACCCAAACACGACCGGCCTGGATGTCGCGGCCAGCCCGGTAGGCGACGTTGCCGTTGCGCGACCAGACACCCGCTCCGAGGCCATAGATGGTGTCGTTGGCGATGGAAATAGCGTCGTCATAGTCGGTGAAGCTCGTCACGGCCAGTACCGGTCCGAAGATCTCCTCCTGGAACAGGCGCATCTTGTTGTGGCCCTCGAAGATGGTCGGCTGCACATAGTAGCCGTCGGTGAGGTCACCGCCAAGATCGGCACGTTCGCCGCCGAGCGCCAGTTTCGCGCCCTCCTTGGTGCCAATGTCGATGTACGACAGGATCTTCTCGAGCTGGTCGTTGCTGGCCTGTGCGCCCATCTGGGTGTCCGTGTCGAGCGGGTTGCCCTGGATGATCTTTCTGGCGCGGGTGACCGCGTCCCCGAGGAAGCTGTCGTAGATCGGCTTCTGCAGCAGCGCCCGGCTGGGGGCCGTGCAGACCTCTCCCTGGTTGAAGGCGAACAGCACGAAGCCTTCCTGGGCCTTGTCGTAGAAAGCATCCTTCGCCTCTGCAACGTCGCTGAAGAAGATATTCGGGCTCTTACCGCCGAGCTCGACGGTCGACGGGATGATATTGGCCGAGGCGTACTGAAGAATCAGGCGGCCGGTGGTGGTTTCCCCGGTGAAGGCGATCTTGCGGATGCGGTTGCTCGAGGCGAGCGGCTTGCCGGCCTCGAGGCCGAAACCGTTGACGATGTTGACTACTCCCGGGGGGAGGATGTCGCCGATGAGCTCCATCAGCACGAGAATCGAGACCGGGGTCTGCTCGGCTGGCTTGAGGACGACCGCATTGCCGGCGGCGAGGGCAGGGGCAAGCTTCCAGACGGCCATCAAAATGGGAAAGTTCCACGGAATGATCTGGCCGACAACGCCGAGCGGCTCGTGGAACTGATACGAGACCGTGTCGCCGTCAAGCTGGGCGTGGTCGCCGTCTTGGGCGCGGATCGCCGAAGCGAAGTAGCGGAAGTGGTCGGCGGCGAGGGGAATGTCGGCATTGATCGTCTCGCGAATGGCCTTGCCGTTGTCCCAGGTTTCGGCGACGGCGAGCATTTCGACATTGGCGTCGATGAGGTCGGCGATCTTGCCTAGTACCGCGGCGCGCTCGGCGGGGCTGGTCTTGCCCCAGGCGGGAGCAGCCTTGTGCGCGGCGTCGAGCGCCAGTTCGATGTCTTCGGCGGTGCCCCGAGCCACCTCGGCGAATGCCTTGCCGGTGACCGGGGTGATGTCTTCGAAGTACTGGCCTTTGACGGGGGCGACCCATTCGCCGCCGATCCAGTTCTCGTAGCGGGACTTGAAGGTAATTTTGGAGCCGGGTGTTCCTGGGACTGAATAGACGGTCATGTCACTCCTATTTCGACGACGGTGTCGGGCTCGCAAACCTGCGGCCTACTTCTACTCTAGGAGGGGGGACGTTGCGAAATGTTGCGATGGCCACCGATTTCGACTTCGATGCGCGCAAGATGCGCCACGACCGTTGCACGTTTGGGCGATCGGGCCGGAAGCAGCTCGAGGCAGGCCCGCCAGACTTCGGTGTCCCAGTTGGCTTCTTCGGTACGCGCGTAGGTGAGCAGCAGGTCGACCGAAGCATCCGCCAGCATTGCCTCGCGCAGTCGGCTGCTGACTTCTGAACGGATGTCGATGATCCCGGGAGCGGACGATCCCGGGAGTACAGCGCCGCGGTAGGCGCCGAGAGCCACCCGGTGAGCGCCGCGATCCAGAAAGGCCAACACCTGTTGGGCATCCAGTTCGAGCCGTGATTCCAGCCGATACGGTCGGGACGTGATCGTGATCGAGGGATCGAGGAGGGCGAGTACCTTGCGTACCCGCACCATTTCGGCGCGCAACGTTTCCACTGCTGTGTCCAGATCAAAGAGATAGCTGGCCAGACGATCGGCGGAAAGTCCTTCGCGGTGCCAGGCGAGAAGTGTGAGAATCTCGGTGTGGCGGGGCGAGACATCCACGGTGCTGCCGCCGCAACATAGCTGGCCGTGATCGGTGCCGAGCACACTCAGACCGGCCGGCGCCAGTCGCCGCACGGTCGTCGGTAGCGATGTATGCGACCGGCGGGCGGGCGGCGAAGAATTCGGCTGGCCGAGGCGCTGGATGCGCAATTCTGCCTCTATCGCGGCGACAGCTGCTTCAACGAGGGGGAGTGTTTGCGGTGCGACTGCCTGATCGCCACCGGTGATGTCGATCACGCCGAGGATTTTGCCGGTGTCTGGATCGTGGATGGGTACGGCCGTGCAGCTCCAGGGGTGCGCGAGAGCGTTGAAGTGTTCGGCCCGCCGAATCTGAATCCCGCGGTCCAGGGCCAGTGCGGTACCGGGGGCGCTGGTTCCGACCCGTTTTTCTGACCAGTCCGCTCCCTCGACGAACAGCATTTCCTCGACCTGGCGGCGCAGCGCCCGGTCGCCGTCGATCCAGAGCAACCGGCCGGATTCGTCGCCGATGGCCACGAGTAACTCAGCATCAAAGGCGTGGCGAATAAGCAGGTTCTGCACGACGGGTAAGACCGTGGCGAGCGGATGCTGGTTGCGCAGGTCCCGCAGTTCGATATCGGTCAGTGCCCGCTCGGGTGACACACTGCCGGGGTCGAGGCTGAGAGAGAGCGACCGCTGCCAGGAATCCTGCACGAGCTGGCGCACGCCGGACTGGAAGACTCGGCCTGTGACGGCGGATTCGTGGGCCCGTTCCAGAGCGAGCAGACTTTCGTACGCCGACCCGGACGGAACCGACGAGGTACTCTTCAAGCCGTGTCCCATCAGCGTCTGCCTCCATTAGCAGTAGCGGGCGCAGCTGCCGCGGCCGCCGTTTCAATGTCATTCTACGGGCACTGCCGCTCCGGGGCGTGCGGACCATCGAATTACCCGAATCCGTGCCATCGCCGCCGCCCAAATTGAACCGCAACGTCGCCGACACCCGGACGACCGGACGCCCGCCGGAAGATACCCACAGCCGAGCGGATTCAGGAAATTCCTGTGGATAATCCTTCGCGACTGCGAGACCGGCTCATGCTGGGCACATGACACTCAACATCGAGGACGCTCCGCCCGTGAGTACTGTGGTGCAGGCCAAGGCACGGGTTTTCGACCTGATCGGCCACGCTATCCGCCGCCAGCTCTGGCTCATGGTTCTCGACGCCCACGGGCAACAGCTCCCGCTGATGATTCCCCTCGACGGCATTCCGCTCCGGCCGGAACCTGGTTCGGTGCGAGCGTTCGCCGTGAGGATCAACGAAATCCTGGCCAGGGACGCCCCGGGAGGCAGCCTCATTGTGACCCTGGAACGACCAGGGTCAGCGGCCCGCACCGCCCCAGACCAGGCCTGGGCAGTGGAGTTGACCGAGTCCTTTGGCAAACTCATGCGCATTACCGGCCTGTTCATCGCCCACGATGACGGCGTGGCCGTACTCACTCCCTGACGGAGACTGCCGACACGGCAGCTGCACGGGGACGGCCTAGGCTGAGAGGATGAGTACAGTGCTGGTTCTGAACGGTCCGAACCTCGGGCGCCTGGGTAGTCGCGAGCCGGACGTGTACGGGTCGGCGAACCTGGAGGACCTGCGCGAGCTGCTCGTCACATCCGCTCGTGACGGGGTCTTGATCGACCTGCGGCAGACCGACGACGAGGCAGAGCTGATCCACTGGCTGTACGAGGCCGTTGACGAGCGGATGCCGGTCATCCTGAATCCGGCAGCGTTCACGCACTACAGCTACGCGCTGAGGGATGCCGCTGCCCTCGTCACCAAGGCTGGCCTGCCGTTGATCGAGGTGCACATCTCGAACCCGCACGCTCGTGAGACGTTTCGCCACACGAGTGTGGTGAGCGCCATCGCGACCGGTGTCATTGCCGGTCTTGGCTTCGACTCCTACCGGTTGGCACTGGACTTCGTCACCGCTTCGTGACGCAGGGTCGAAACGGTGCCTTTGGCGCTTGTGGCTTCGGCACCTAGACTTCACACGGTGCCATTTGCACCCGCGCACCTTATCAATTGAACGGAACACCCCTCCCATGGCTTCTACCGCTGATATCAGAAACGGCGTCGTACTCAACATGGATGGCCAGCTCTGGGCCGTCGTCGAGTTTCAGCACGTCAAGCCGGGCAAGGGCGGCGCCTTCGTTCGTACCAAGATGAAGAACGTCGTCTCGGGTAAGACCGTCGACCGCACGTTCAACGCCGGCGCCAAGATCGAGACCGAGAACGTTGATCGTCGCGACTTTCAGTACCTCTACAACGACGGTGACGCCTACGTCTTCATGGACGTGGCCGATTATGACCAGATCACCGTCTCCGCTGCGGTCGTAGGTGACGCGAGCAACTTCATGCTCGAAAACCAGGCCGTGACCGTGGCCCTGCACAACGGCAACCCGCTGTACGTCGAGCTGCCGGCATCCGTCACCCTGGAAATCACCTACACCGAGCCAGGCCTGCAGGGCGATCGCTCCACCGGCGGCACCAAGCCGGCCACCGTGGAGACCGGCTACCAAATTCAGGTTCCGCTGTTTCTCGAGCAGGGCACCAAGGTCAAGGTCGACACCCGCACCGGCGACTACCTCGGCCGCGTCAACGAATGAGTGCACGTACCAAGGCTCGCAAGCGCGCCATTGACATCCTGTACATCGCGGATGTGCGCCAGATCAGCATTCCGGAGTCGCTCGCGATCGAGGCTGAGCGCGCAGCAAGCGAGCCAGCCCGACTGGTGTCCTGGCTGTACGCCCGGGAGCTCGTCGACGGGGTCGTCGACCACCGCGAAGAGATCGACGAACTCATCGAGACCTACTCGCAAGGCTGGTCGCTCGCTCGCATGCCCAACATCGATCGCGCCATTTTGCGGATCGGTATCTGGGAGATCCTGTACAACGACGCAGTACCGCACGCCGTCGCCATCGATGAAGCCGTCGAAGCCGCCAAGATTTTCTCAACGGATGACTCGGCCGGTTTTGTCAACGGACTGCTCGGCAAGATCGCCCAAACCGCGCCGTCTGCCTAACGACCCGGCCGGCAGGCTCGGCTGTCGCCGGGCGCGCCTCGACGTCACCGAAGGACACGAACATGGATAGCTTCGGACCGAACGGCTCCCGCGACGAGCCGATGCAGCCCAACTCATATGCGCCGCCGCTGCCGGGGCCGGTTATTCCGTTTGCGACCGTACCGAAGACCAACACCCTGGCGATTGTGTCCCTCGCGTCGTCGTTCTTCGTTGGTCTCGTCGCAGTCATCACGGGGCACATCGCGCTGGGGCAGATTCGCGCACGCGGCGAACTCGGCCGCGGTTTTGCGCTGGCCGGTCTCATCATCGGATACGTCCACGTTGCTGTGACGGCTCTTCTGGTTGTGTTACTGATCGTGTTCGCCTCCGCTGCCGGAGCCTTCTTCGTCGCGCTGAATGCAGGCCTGGCCTCCTCGACGCCGACGGAATCTCCGGCACCGCTACCGACCGGTCAGCTGGGCGCCGCCAACTTCGATGGCGGATATCTCGAATTCGGTACCGGCGCCGTCATCGTCGACGAGTACGTGGATTTGATGTGCCCGTTCTGCGCCCAGTTCGAGGAGACCAACGGTGAACTGCTGGCCGCGGGTGTGGAAAGCGGCGTCATCACCCTTCGGGTGCACTCGCTCACCTTTCTCGACCGAGTCTCTCAGGGCACGAACTACTCCAGCCGCGCATCCGCAGCGCTGACCTGCCAGGCCACCCTGAACCCCGATCAGACCCTCGACTATCTGTCAGCGTTGTTCGCCAAGCAACCACTCGAACAGACGACCGGGCTCAGTAATAGCCAACTCGTAGACCTCGCTTCCGGCGCGGTCAGCATCGCCGACTGCGTTGAAGCTGGTGAATACCAGACTTGGTCGCAGCAGAACACCGAAACAGCCATGACCGGGCCGATCGCGGGAGCTGAGGTCGTCTCTATTCAGGGCACCCCAACCGTGCTCGTTGACGGGGCGCTCTACACCGGCAGCAATCTTGACCGGGCCGAATTTCAGGCTTTCGTTGCCGCTGCTTTTTCGTAATTCGCTTTTCCCGAAGCGGTTGGTGCGCGGACAACGGCGCCAACGGTAAGCTACTGGTAATCAGACATCCTTTAATGATCCGTCCTGTGAGACGGGGAAGGAGGTCGGCATTTGGCGCACATTGTGCTCACCCAAGCTGACATCACCCGCGCGTTGACTCGAATTTCCCACGAAATCCTGGAGTCCAATCGGGGGCCGGACAACCTCGTCATTCTCGGCATCCCGACACGGGGCGTGATCCTCGCCCGCCGCATCGCCGAGATCATCCAGCGGATCGAACCAGCGGCAACCGCCCTTCGGGTCGGATCGCTCGACGTGACGCTCTATCGTGACGATCTCGCCCACGGACGTACCCGCACGCCGTCGCGCACCGAGGTGCCTGGCCGCATCGACGACGCGACCGTCGTGCTCGTCGATGACGTGCTGTACTCGGGGCGCACCATCCGCAGCGCCCTCGACGCGCTCGGCGACCACGGCCGCCCGAACATCGTGCGCCTGGCCGTGCTCGTTGATCGTGGCCATCGTGAGCTGCCGATTCGCGCCGACTTCGTCGGTCGAAACCTGCCGACGGCTGCTGACGAACGCATCAACGTGCACCTCGAAGAGATCGATGGTGACGAATCCGTCTCGATCGATGGACGGAGTGACCGATGAGGCACCTTCTCTCCACCAAAGACCTCTCCCGCGACGAGGCCATCAACCTGCTCGACATTGCCGAAGACATGGCGGATGTCGCACAGCGCGAGGTCAAAAAGCTCCCGACCCTGCGTGGCAAGACCGTGGTGAACCTTTTTTTCGAAGACTCCACCCGCACCCGCATTTCCTTTGAGGCGGCTGCGAAGCGACTCAGCGCCGACGTGATCAACTTCAGCGCCAAGGGATCGAGCGTGTCGAAGGGGGAAAGCTTGAAAGACACCGCTCAGACCCTCGCCGCAATCGGTGCGGACGGCGTCGTCATTCGCCACCCCGCCTCAGGCGCCCCCGCCGTGCTCGCCGCGAGCGGGTGGATCGACGCCGGCATCATCAACGCCGGCGACGGCACCCACGAGCATCCCACCCAGGCCCTGCTCGACGCGTTCACCATCCGCCGTCGCATCCACGGCCAGGCCTCCCGTAGCCGGGGACTCGACGGGGTCACGGTCACCATCGTCGGCGACGTACTGCACTCCCGGGTGGCTCGCTCCAACCTCTGGCTGCTCACCACGCTCGGCGCGGAGGTCACGTTCGTCGCCCCGCCCACCCTGTTGCCGAGTAACACCGCACTGTGGCCGGCTCGCTTCAGCTTTGACCTCGATGATGCGATCGACGCCGGCCCCGACGTGGTCATGATGCTGCGCATCCAGACCGAACGGATGAACGCAGCGTTTTTTCCGAGCAGCCGCGAGTACTCCCGGGTCTGGGGACTCGACGACGCGCGATTTGGCCGACTCGGTCCGGCTAGCATTGTTATGCACCCCGGCCCGATGAATCGTGGTCTGGAGATTTCCTCGGCGGCGGCCGACTCCGCGAATTCGACCGTACTGGAACAGGTCACGAACGGTGTCTCCGTGCGGATGGCCGCGCTCTACCTGCTCTTATCCGGTGATCGGAAGGAATCGAAGAATGTCGATTGACGGATTACAGCAACACGACGTGCACGAACCCTGGCTCATTCGCGGCGCGACCTTGCCGGACGGCACGCGCACCGACATCCGTCTGGCTGGCGGACGTATCGACGAGCTCGGGACCGGCCTGTCCCCGAGCGGCGCGCGCGTGCTCGACGCCGACGGCCTCATCGCGTTGCCCGGCCTGGTCGACCTGCACGCCCACCTGCGCGAACCCGGCTACGAGCACAGCGAAACCGTGCTGAGCGGCAGCCGCGCCGCTGCCCGGGGTGGGTTCACGAGTGTGTTCGCCATGGCCAACACCCTGCCGGCCCAGGACACTGCCGGGGTGGTCGAGCAAGTACTCGCCCTCGGCGAGAGCGCCGGCTACGTCGACGTTCAGCCGATCGGCGCCGTCACCGTTGGCCTGGCCGGCAAACAGCTCGCCGAACTCGGAGCCATGGCATCGAGCAGGGCTCGTGTGCGGGTGTTCTCGGACGACGGATTCTGCGTCTCGGACCCGCTCCTCATGCGCCGTGCCCTCGAGTACGTCAAGGCCTTCGACGGCGTCATCGCCCAGCACTCTCAGGAACCACGCCTCACCGAAAAAGCCCAAATGAATGAGGGCGCCCTCTCCGGTGAGCTCGGCCTCATCGGCTGGCCGGCCGTCGCCGAAGAGTCGATCATCGCCCGCGATGTCCTGTTGGCCGAACACGTCGGTTCCCGCCTGCACGTCTGCCACGTCTCCACGGCCGGTTCGGTCGACGTGATCCGCTGGGCCAAGGCTCGCGGCATCAACGTGACGGCCGAGGTCACCCCGCACCACCTGCTGCTGACCGAAGACCTCGTGCGCGGCTACGATGCCCGGTTCAAGGTGAATCCGCCGCTGCGCAGCCGCGAAGACGTCGAGGCGCTGCGCGCCGGACTCGCCGACGGCACGATCGACATCGTCGCGACCGACCACGCACCGCATCCAGCCGAAAGCAAGGACTGCGAGTGGGATGCCGCCGCCAATGGCATGGTGGGGCTGGAATCGGCTCTCTCGGTGGTGCATGCCGCCGTTGTCGCCACCGGGCTGCTCGACTGGGCCGACATCGAACGCGTTCTGTCGCGCACCCCGGCCCGTATCGGTGGCCTGGCCGGTCAGGGCAACCCGATCGCGGTCGGTTCACCGGCCGAGCTGGCGCTCTACGACCCGGCAGCGACCCGAGTTTTCGGCCGCGCCGACCTGGCTGGTACCAGCTCGAACTCGCCCTACCTGTCCATGACGCTGCCCGGCGACGTGCGAGCGACGTTCCACCGTGGCTATGCCACGATGCTCGACGGCGCGGTTCGCAGCAGCCTCGAGATAGCCGGCCACGCCCGAGGAGTAGTCACCCATGGATAGGTCCATTCCCGCCATCATCACAGGCCTTGTTCTGCTCGGCGTTCTCGTGCTCATGTGGCGCAGTTGGCGAAAGCGCAGTCGACGAGATGGCGCCTTTGCCGCGGGCTACCCGATGCCGGAGGACACCGGAGCTGCACTGGCCGGTGCCGCGACCTACTATGTGGCGACCACCCCCCGCGATGCGCCGCTCGAGCGGCTGGCTATTCGCGGGCTGGGCTTTCGGGCTCGCGCCGCCGTCACCGTGACCGAGGCCGGCGTGACGCTCGACCTCGATGGTAACCAGCCGGTGTTCATTGCTGCCAGCGCCATCGACGCGGTTGGTGCGGCCCAGGTGGCCATCGACCGGGTGGTCGAAACCGACGGTCTGGTCTGCCTGGGCTGGCGTCTCGCTCCGGGCGCCACTGCCGGGCCCGACGACCGCCGCGCCGTTGACAGCTTCTTTCGCATCATCGATCCCAATGATCGTGCTCGCCTCGTCGACTCGATCCGAACCATTGCCGCTACGGCTCATCAAGATGAAAGCGAGGCCTGACGTGCCCGACTCGACCGCTCCAAACCAGGCAGAAGCAATCCAGGCTGTACCAACGGATGCCGCACCAAGCGACGCCGTCGCAGCCGCTGCCGCCGTATTGCCCGCATTGAGTAGCACTTTCTCGGCGACCGACCGGCCGGGCCCGGCCGTACTCGTTCTCGAAGACGGCCGCCGCTTCGTGGGCCGCCGCTACGGCAGCGAAGGCCAGACGCTCGGCGAAATCGTCTTCGCTACCGGCATGACCGGCTATCAGGAAACCCTGACCGACCCGTCCTACGCCGGGCAGATCGTACTCATGACTGCCCCGCACATCGGCAACACCGGAATGAACGACCAGGACATGGAGTCCAAGAAAATCTGGGTCGCCGGCTTCATCGTGCGGGAACCGGCCCGGATCGCCTCGAATCATCGTGCCACCCGCACCCTCGATGACGACCTCGAAGCCCAGGGCGTCGTCGGGATCAGCGGCATCGACACCCGTGCGATCACCCGCCACATCCGCTCGAAGGGCGCGATGAAAAGCGGCATCTTCTCGGGCGACCTGTTCGGCTTGTCCGACAGTGAACAGCTCGAACGGGTGCTCTCGGGCGCGCCCATGCGCGGTCGCAATCTCTCGCTGGAGGTCTCGACGGTCGAACCCTTCTCGATTCCCGCCCAGGGCGAACGCATCGGCTCCGTCGCGGTGCTCGACCTCGGTGTGAAGACCAGCACGCTCACCTACCTCGCCGAGCGCGGGTTCGAGGTGCTCGTCTTGCCGCAGTCGGTCACCGCCGAACACGTTCTCTCGCTGAAGCCCTCTGCCCTGTTCTTCTCCAACGGACCCGGTGACCCGGCCGCCTCCGACGCCCACGTCACACTGCTGCAGGAGGTGCTCCGCGCCGGCATTCCCTACTTCGGTATCTGCTTCGGCAACCAGCTGCTCGGCCGGGCGCTCGGTTTTCGCACCTACAAGCTGCCCTTCGGGCACCGGGGCATCAACCAGCCCGTGCTCGACAAGACCACCGGACGGGTGGAGATCACCTCGCAAAACCATGGATTCGCCGTCGACATGCCCATCGAGGGCGTCCACGACTCGCGCGCCGGGTTCGGCCGCGTGGAAGTCAGCCACTACAGCCTCAACGACCAGGTAGTCGAAGGCATCCGCTGCCTCGACATCAACGCTTTCTCGGTGCAGTATCACCCGGAGGCAGCCTCCGGCCCGCACGACGCCAACCACTTGTTCGATCGATTCAGAGACGTTGTGCTGGCTTCGCAGCGCGGCATTGCAGGAGAAACCAAATAATGCCCAAGCGCGACGATATCAACAGCGTTCTTGTCATCGGCAGCGGCCCGATCGTCATCGGCCAGGCGTGCGAGTTCGACTACTCCGGCACCCAGGCCTGCCGGGTGCTGCGCGAGGAAGGCGTTCGCGTCATCCTGGTCAACTCGAACCCGGCCACCATCATGACCGACCCCGACTTTGCCGATGCGACCTACATCGAACCCATCACGGCCGAGATTCTCGAGACGATCATCGCCAAGGAACGGCCGGATGCGATTCTGCCGACCCTGGGTGGGCAGACCGCCCTCAACGCGGCGATCCAGCTGCACGAGCGCGGAATCCTGCAGAAGTATGACGTCGAGCTGATCGGCGCGAGCTTCGACGCCATCAACAAGGGCGAAGACCGCATGATCTTCAAGCAGCTCGTTCTCGACGCGGGCGCCGGCGTGGCCCGGTCGTTCATCGCCCGCACGGTCGAGGAAGCCGTCGGCTACGCCGCCGACCTCGGCTACCCGCTGGTCGTGCGTCCCTCGTTCACCATGGGCGGACTCGGCTCGGGCTTCGCCTACACCGAGGTAGAACTGCGCCGCATCGTCACCGACGGCCTGCACCACAGCCCGACGACCGAGGTGCTGCTCGAGGAGTCGATTCTCGGTTGGAAAGAGTACGAGCTCGAGATGATGCGCGACACGGCCGACAACACCGTCGTCGTCTGCTCCATCGAAAACGTCGACCCGGTCGGTGTCCACACCGGCGACTCGATCACCGTCGCCCCGGCCCTCACCCTGACGGACCGTGAATTCCAGCACCTGCGCGACATCTCTATCGACATCATCCGCGCCGTCGGCGTCGACACCGGCGGCTGCAACATCCAGTTCGCGATCAACCCGGCCGACGGCCGCGTCATCGTGATCGAGATGAACCCGCGGGTCTCGCGTTCCTCTGCCCTGGCCAGCAAGGCCACCGGCTTTCCGATCGCCAAGATTGCCGCCAAGCTCGCCATCGGTTACCGTCTCGACGAAATCCCCAATGACATCACCGGTGTCACCCCGGCGAGCTTCGAACCCACCCTCGACTACGTCGTGGTCAAGGTACCGCGCTTCGCGTTCGAGAAGTTCCCGGCCGCCGACCAGCGCCTCACCACGACCATGAAGTCGGTCGGTGAAGCCATGGCGATCGGTCGCAGCTTCGCATCCGCTTTGCAGAAGGCGCTGCGCTCGCTCGAGAAGCGCGGCTCAAGCTTTCACTGGGGTGAGGAATCCCGCACGGTCGACGAACTGCTCATCGCCGCCGAGATTCCGACCGACGGCCGCATCGTCACCGTGCAGCAAGCCCTCCGCCGTGGCGCGACCATCGATCAGGTCTTCGCCGCTACCAAGATCGACCCGTGGTTTCTCGATCAGATCGTTCTGATCAACGAGATCGCCGACTCGGTCAAGGCCGCCGACCGGCTCGACCGCGACGTTATGATCCTCGCCAAGGACCACGGCTTCTCCGACGCCCAGATCGGCGAGTTGCGCGGTTTCGGCGAAGCGGATGTGCGCACCGTGCGCCACATTCTCGGCGTGCGTCCCGTGTTCAAGACCGTCGACACCTGCGCGGGGGAGTTTCCCGCTCTCACGCCGTACCACTACTCCAGCTACGACAACGAGACCGAGGTCGTTGCCAGCGACCGCCAGAAAGTCGTCATCCTGGGCTCCGGCCCGAACCGCATCGGGCAGGGTGTCGAATTCGACTACTCCTGTGTGCACGCCTCTTTCGCACTGTCGGAGGCCGGCTACGAGACCATCATGATCAACTGCAACCCCGAGACGGTCTCCACCGACTACGACACGAGCGACCGGCTCTACTTCGAACCGCTCACCCTTGAAGACGTGCTCGAGGTCATCTACGCCGAAAGCCAGAGCGGCGAACTCGTCGGCGTCGTCGTACAGCTCGGCGGCCAAACCGCATTGAGCCTCGCCCGAGGCCTGGAAGCGGCGGGTATCCCCATTCTCGGCACCACCCCCGACGCGATCGACCTCGCTGAGGAACGCGGACTGTTCTCGAAGATTCTGGACGATGCCGGCTTGCTCGCCCCCCGCAACGGAACAGCGATCGACTTCGCCGGAGCCGTCGTGGTCGCCGAAGAGATCGGTTACCCGGTGCTCGTGCGCCCGAGCTACGTCCTCGGCGGCCGCGGCATGGAGATCGTCTACGATTCCCCGTCGCTCGCCGATTACTTCACCCGCATGGCCGGGCAGGGAATCATCGGCGCGGGGCATCCGCTTCTCGTCGACCGTTTTCTCGACGACGCGATCGAGATCGACGTCGATGCCATTTACGACGGTCACGAGCTCTACATTGGCGGCGTCATGGAGCACATCGAAGAAGCCGGAATCCACTCCGGCGACTCAAGCTGCACCCTGCCACCGGTCACCCTCGGACGCGCCGAAATCGACCGGGTACGCGAAGCCACCCTCGGCATCGCCCGCGGCATCGGAGTGAAGGGCCTGCTCAACGTGCAGTTCGCGATCGGCGCCGGTGTGCTCTACGTGCTCGAGGCCAACCCGCGCGCCTCGCGCACCGTGCCGTTCGTCGCGAAAGCGCTGGGCATCACGCTCGCCAAGGCCGCCGCGCTGATCATGGTCGGTACGACCATCGCCGAGCTCAAGGCCGAGGGCAAGCTGCCGCTGATCGACGGCTCTCGCGTTTCGATCGAATCGCCGGTCGCGGTGAAGGAAGCCGTGTTGCCGTTCAACCGGTTCCGCACCCCCGAGGGCCTCGTCGTCGACTCCATCCTCGGCCCGGAGATGCGCTCCACCGGCGAGGTCATGGGTATCGACCGCGACTTTCCGCGGGCCTTCGCCAAGAGCCAGCTCGCCGCCTACGGTGGAATTCCGCTGTCCGGTACCGTCTTCGTGTCGGTCTCCGACCGCGACAAGCGTGCGATCATCCTGCCCATGCTGCGGCTGCAGCAGCTCGGCTACGAGATCACCGCGACCATCGGTACCGCCGAGGTGCTGCAGCGCAACGGTATCCGTGCCCGCGTCGTGACCAAGTTCAGTGAGAAAACGGGGGAAGACGACGTGTCCATCGTCGAGCTCATTCGCCGCGAAGAGATTCAGATCGTCATCAACACCCCCGGCGGCAGCACGGCCAGGGCCGACGGCTATGAGATTCGCGCGGCCGCCGTTGCCGGCGACCTGCCGTTGTTCACTACGATTGCGGAGCTCAGCGCCGCGGTCGCCTCAATCGACTCTATTCGCGACGGGTTCGAGGTGACCTCGCTCCAGGAATACGCCACCGCGCGAACGGCCCTGTTGTGACGAGGTCGCCTGAACCGGGCGTGACCGGATCGGTCCTCTCCTTCGGTGATCGTCTCGCTGGAGTGTTCGCCGAGCGCGGCCAGCTGTGCGTGGGCATCGACCCGCACTCCTGGCTGTTGGGCGACTGGAACCTACCCGATACAGCCAACGGCGCCGAATCCTTCGGCCGCACGGTTGTCGCCGCTGCGGCCGGCCGGGTCGGCTTGGTCAAACCTCAGGTCGCTTTCTACGAACGTTTCGGTTCGGCCGGGTTCGTCGCGCTCGAACGGGTGCTGGCCGACGCCCGGCAGGCTGGTCTGCTCGTAATCGGCGACGCCAAACGCGGCGACCTCGGCACGAGCGCCCTGGCGTATGCCGAGGCCTGGTTCTCACCCGGTTCCCCGCTCGAAGTGGATGCCCTCACCCTGGCCGCGTACATGGGTGTCGGTTCGCTCGACTCGTCACTGAGCCTCGCGGCCGCACACGGCAAGGGTGCCTTCCTGCTTGCAGCGACGTCCAACCCCGAGGCCGGAAACATTCAGCGAGCGATCGTAGCCGACGGGAGCTACGCCGGTTCGAGTGTCGCCCGCGCCATTCTCGATGATGTCGGAGAGCGCAATGCGCGTGCTGGCAGGGCTGCCGAAATGGCGGCATCCGTTCGGGCAGTGACCGGTCTCGGGTCGATCGGCGTCGTGCTGGGAGCCACTGTCGACCTGGCCCTCTTTGGCATTGACGTGCACCGGGCGCCGAGCGAATTTCGAACACCCGTGCTCGCACCGGGCTTCGGACACCAAGGTGGGAATATTATGGATCTGATCTCGATATATGGCGGATACGCCGATGGGGTTATCGTGAGTGAATCGCGCAGTGTGCTCTCGGCCGGACCCCACCGAATCGAAGAAGCCATTGAGCGCCGAGTAGCCGAGGTAGGTGCCGTTCGTGGCTGAAAATCGTCCAACCCCGCCCGAAGTCGACCGGGTGGCTGCCTCGCGTGCCGCTGTCGCGGCACGCCGCGCCCGCGCCCGGGTCAAGGCGGAGGTCGCCTCCGGCGAACAGACCGCGCTCGAGGTGCTCGCCACAGCGATTGCGAACCCGATCGGAACCGAGGGTCGGCTGCGAGTGACCGAGCTGCTCGTGAGTATTCCGGCCATCGGCGTGACCAAGATGCAGCGCATCATCCACCGCTTGGAGATTTCACCGTCTAAACGCCTCGGTGGGCTCGGCCGGCACCAGCGCGATCGACTGCGCGATTTTCTCTCTGAACGACCCACCCTGCGCCATAGTGCTGTCGACTCCAAGCTCATCATTCTTGCTGGCCCGACTGCCGTCGGCAAGGGCACTGTTGCCGGGTACATTCGCGAGAACTACCCGCACGTGTTGCTCTCCGTTTCAGCGACGACCCGGGCACCGCGCCCGGGAGAGGTTGAGGGAGTGAGCTATTTCTTTGTCTCTGATGACGAGTTCGATAACATGATCGAGGCCGGCGAATTGCTCGAGTGGGCCAAAGTACACAACGCTTACCGCTACGGCACGCCACGCGGACCGGTCGATGACGCCATCGCTGCAGGCAACAGCGTGCTTCTCGAAATCGATCTGCAGGGCGCCCGCGCCGTTCGGCGCGCCATGCCGGAAGCCCGCCTCGTGTTCCTGCTGCCGCCGAGCTGGGAGGAACTGGTACGCCGCCTGATCGGTCGCGGCACCGAAGACGCGGCAGAACAGGCCCGCCGTCTGGAGACCGCAAAGCTGGAATTAGCGGCCCAGGGCGAGTTCGATTATCGCGTGATCAACCATGATGTCGGCGACGCCGCCCGTGAGGTCGTAGACTTGATGGAGATCCGCGCTGCATCCAGCATGTCGTAGCGCCCGTTTCTGATGAATTCTTGCGTGTCCTCGGGCGCGCTTTCCCCTCGTATGTTCTCGTTCAACAACAGATTCGCACAGGCCACCGGCCGTGCTCTATTAGGAGTGTGACACCAATGGCGAACAAGCCCACTGGCATCATTGACCCGCCCATCGACGACCTGCTGTCCAAGGTCGATTCGAAGTATGCTCTCGTGATTTTCGCGTCGAAGCGTGCGCGCCAGATCAACGACTACTACGCCGACCTCCACGAAGGCAGCCTGTTCGACAACGTCGGACCGCTCGTCGATTCAACCGTTGAAGACAAGCCGCTTTCGGTTGCACTGCGCGAGATCAACGACGACAAGCTCGTTTCACGCCCGATCGTCGAGGCCTAGAACACCACACCCCAAGCGCGCAGGATGAAGACACCTCGCACGATCGTCGTCGGCATCACCGGCGGCATCGCAGCGTACAAGGCAGTCAACATCGTGCGCGCTTTCGTGTTGAACGGCGACTCGGTGCACGTCGTCGCCACCGCGGCGGCCCTACGTTTCGTTGGCAAGCCGACCCTCGAAGCGATCTCGCGTAACCCGGTGCACACCGACCTCTATGAGGGCGTCGCCGAGGTGCGTCACGTAGCCATCGGTCAGAGCGCGGACCTCATCGTCGTGGCCCCGGCTACGGCTAACAGCATTGCCAAACTCGCCGTTGGCCTCGCCGATGATCTGCTCGGCAACACGATTCTGGCCAGCACCGCGCCGCTCGTGATCGCCCCGGCCATGCACACCGAGATGTGGAATAACGCGGCCACGGTCGCCAACGTCGCCACACTGAGGTCGCGCGGCGTCACCATCGTCGGCCCCGGCGTCGGCCGCCTCACCGGCACCGACACCGGCGCCGGGCGCATGGAGGACCCCGAGACCATCGTGGCGATGGCTTTGGCTGTGCTCGACCGGGCGCTGGCTCGTGGTGAGTCCGCGGCATCCGCTGGGCACGATCTGACCGGTCGCCGGGTGCTGATCAGCGCCGGCGGCACCAGGGAACCTCTCGATCCGGTGCGGTTCCTCGGCAATCGGTCGAGTGGAAAGCAGGGCGTCGCACTCGCTCAGGCTGCGCTGGCCCGGGGAGCTCAGGTCACCCTGGTCGCCGCCAATCTCGAGGTGCCCGTTCCCACCAGCGTCACCACCGTCAGGGTCACCAGCGCCCTGGAGATGCACGAGGCTATGACGCTCGCCGCCGAATCGGCCGAGGTCATCATCATGGCCGCCGCGGTGGCCGACTATCGGCCCAAGACCGTGCAGGTCGGTAAAATCAAGAAGGAAGACGTGGGGGATACCCTCACCCTGGAACTTGTCAAAAATCCCGACATCCTGGCCAGCCTGTCTGCTGCGCGCCGGCGGGGCCAGCTGATCATCGGCTTCGCCGCCGAGACGGAAACGGATGCCGATCGGCTGCTCACCCTCGGCCGCGCCAAAATCTCCCGCAAGGGTTGTGATTACCTGGTCGTGAACCGGGTGGGCCCGGGCGTCGGTTTCGGCACGGAACGTAACACCGTGACAGTGCTCGATCGCGACGGAGTTATAGTGAATGAGGCCTCTGGCAGCAAAGTGTCGGTGGCCAATTGCATACTTGACCTGATCGGCTAGCGTCCGCTGCGACAGGCAACAACTCCTACGTTTTCATTCAAAACTACGTTTTTTAGTAAACAGAGACGGGCCAGATGAGCGATCTTCGCCTCTTCACCTCGGAATCAGTGACCGAGGGTCACCCCGACAAGATCTGCGACCAGATCTCCGACAGCATCCTCGATGCCCTGCTCGCCGACGATCCGCACAGCCGGGTCGCAGTTGAGACCCTGGTCACAACGGGGCTCGTGCATGTGGCGGGCGAGGTCACTACCGATGCGTATGTCGAGATTCCCTCGATCGTGCGCAAGTGCATCACGGACATCGGCTACGACTCTTCCGACGTCTGGTTCGACGGCCGCTCCTGCGGCGTGGAAATCTCTATCGGCGGCCAGTCGCCCGACATCGCCCAGGGCGTCGACAACGCCTTCGAAACGCGCGAGCAGTCCAGCCTCGACGACTTCGACCGCCAGGGCGCCGGCGACCAGGGCATCATGTTCGGCTACGCCACGCGGGAGACTCCCGAACTCATGCCGATCCCTATCTGGATCGCGCACCGCCTGGCGGAACGCCTCGCCTTCGTCCGTAAGAGCGGCGAACTCGATTACCTGCGCCCCGACGGCAAGACCCAGGTCACCATCGGCTATGACGGAATCGTTCCGCGCACCGTCGAGACCGTCGTGGTGTCAACCCAGCACGCGCCCTCGGTTTCCACCGAGCAGTTGCGCCTCGAGGTGGAAGAGCTCGTGATTCGTCCGGTGCTCGACCTGATCGATCTTGATTCATCTGCGCTCACAACCCTGATCAACCCGACGGGGCGCTTTGAAATCGGTGGCCCGCAGGGCGATGCCGGCCTCACCGGTCGCAAGATCATCATCGATACCTACGGCGGATCGAGCCGCCACGGCGGCGGTGCGTTCAGCGGCAAGGACCCGTCCAAGGTCGACCGGTCTGCCGCCTATGCCATGCGCTGGGTTGCGAAGAATGCCGTGGCTGCCGGGCTGGCTGAGCGCCTCGAAGTGCAGGTTGCCTATGCGATCGGAAAGGCGTCCCCGGTTGGCCTGTATGTCGAAACTTTCGGCACCGGTGTGCTGCCCGATAAGGAGATCACCGCGGCCATCCGCGCCGTATTCGACCTGCGACCGGCAGCCATCATCCACTCGCTCGACCTGCTGCGTCCCATCTACGCGCAGACGGCCACTTATGGCCACTTCGGCCGGGAGCTTCCCGACTTCACCTGGGAGCGTCTCGACAAGGTCGACGACCTGATCCGCGCCGCCGGCCTCTGAAGTCGGCGCAGTCATGACGCACTCCGGCCTCGTCGCACGGGTGCTGATCGAGTCCCCCCTGCCGCAACTGGACCACCTGTTCGACTACGGCGTCCCCACCGAACTGGTCGGTCAGGTTGCGGCGGGAATGCGCGTCAAGGTGCCCTTTCGCTCCGGCGGCCGTGTCGTGGACGCGTATGTGATCGAGGTGCTGGATCCGCGATCCGCTCGGCCCCGGTCCGAGTCTGAAACGGATGTCGCTTTCCGCGGCGCCTTGAGTCCGCTCGAGTCGGTCGTATCCTCGGCCGTCGTGCTCACGCCCGAGGTGTGGAAACTGGCGCGCCGGCTGGCGGATCGGGCTGCCGGGAACGCGAGTGACATCATCCGACTCGCGGTGCCGCCGCGGCAGGTGCGCGTTGAAAAGGCCTGGTTGGCGGCGCAGGCCGTTGCTGCCGCTTTGAGCACGGGTACCGAGCCGGCTGATCCTGGTCCGTCACCCGTAACGATGGGCCTGGCCGCTCCCGCTTTCGTCGGCTACCCGACCGGACGGCTCGACAGTGTGATCATGGAGCACCACCGCGTCGCCGTCGCCGCTATCCCCGAACTCACGCAGCTGATCGACGGCAGCACGATCGGCCGTTGGGCCCAAACCCTGGCCGAACTCGCCGTCGCCACCGTCAGCGCAGGTCAGAGCGCCATTCTCTGCGTGCCCGACTTTCGTGATCAGGATCAGGTACAGGCCGCCCTGGCCCAGCTCGCCCCGACACTGCCGCTCTGCCGGGTCGATGCCCGCCAGCCGAACCCTGACCGGTACCGCGCCTTTCTGGCCTGCCTCGAACCCGCGCCACGCATCATCCTCGGCAACCGCTCGGCCGTCTACGCGCCCGCGCACGACCTCGGCCTCATCGCCGTCTGGGACGACGGCGACCCGCTCTACTCCGAACCGCTCAGCCCCTACGTCAATACCCGCGACGCGGCCCTGGTGCGCCAGCAGGACAGTGACTGCGCCCTCGTGTTCCTCGGCCACTCGCGCAGCGTCGAAACCCAGCGGCTGGTGGAGCTGGGGTACCTGACCGAGGTGAATCCGGCCGCCGACCGACACCCGCGCATCATCCCCACTGATTTTCAATCCGAGCCCGACCAACAGGCTCGCGCAGCGCGGATCCCTTCGGCAGCGTGGCAGGCTGCCCGGGAAGCGCTCGTGCACGGGCCGGTACTGGTGCAGGTCGCGAGCCCGGGGTATGCCCCGATGCTCGCCTGCCAAAGCTGCAAGAAAGCCGCCCGGTGCACTCACTGCCAGGGTCCGCTCGGGCTGAAGTCAGCCTCGGCCGTGCCGTCCTGTCGATGGTGCGGCGCCCTCGCCGCCGGTTGGACCTGCGCGCACTGCGAAGGCACCAAATTGCGTGTGGTGACGCTCGGCACCGGGCGCACCGCCGAAGAACTCGGCCGCGCCTTTCCCGGCGCGCGCGTCATCGTCGCCGACGGCGAACACACGATTCAGACCCTCGGCGCCCAGCCCGCTCTCGTGATCGCCACCCGGGGCGCCGAACCGGTGCCGACCGGCGGTTACCGGGCCATCCTCATCCTCGACGGCGAGCGGATGCTTGCCCGCGAATCGCTGCGCGTCGCTGAGGACTGCCTGCGCTGGTGGGCCAACGCGGCCGCTCTCGCTGCACCCGGCGCTCCCGTGTTGCTCGCCGGGGTCGGGGGCGCCCTCGCTCGGGCACTCAATTCCTGGCGGCCAGACAGCTTCGCCGCGGGCGAGCTCGCCGACCGTCGCCAGCTGCGGTTTCCGCCGGCCGTGCGCGTGGCTTCGGTCACCGGCACCGCTCCAGACGTCGACGCTGCCCTCGCTGATCTTGTTGCGGTGGTAGGCCTTGACATACTGGGCCCGGTCGACACCGAGGCCCCCTTGGTGCGGGCGGTCGTTCGGTTCGGCTACGCCCGCGGTGATGAAGTGGCCCACGCGCTCAAGGCGGCGGTCGTGCGAAACGCCGCCACACGCCGCAAGTCGAAGTCGGGTTCGTTCCAACCGCCACCTACACTTAAAGTTCGATTCGACGACCCGGAGCTGCTTTAAATGAAACTCGTCTTTGCCGGCACGCCCGAGGTCGCGCTGCCCAGCCTCACGGCCCTGGCCAGCTCCGATCACGAGATTGTCTCTGTGATCACTCGAGCGGATGCTCCGCTCGGCCGCAAGCGCACCCTCACTCCGTCGCCGGTCGCGCAGGCCGCGGTGGCCTATGGCTACCCGGTACTGAAGACCAACCGACTCGACGCTGAGGCGACCGAGACCATCCGTGCCCGGCAACCTGACCTCGGTGTCATCGTCGCCTACGGCGGCATCGTGCGTGAGCCCCTGCTCTCCGTTCCCCGCCTCGGTTGGATCAACCTGCATTTCTCCCTCCTGCCGCGGTGGCGGGGGGCCTCCCCGGTGCAGCGCGCCGTCATCGCCGGTGATGAACTTACCGGCGTCGCAGTGTTCCAGCTGGTACCCGAACTCGACGCCGGTGCCGTTTTCGGGAGTTTTTCCCAGCCCCTCGGCGCACATTCCACATCAGGAATACTTCTCGATGAGCTCAGCCACAGCGGCGCCGATCTGCTCCTGCGGGTCGTCTCTGAGCTTGCCGCCGGCACCGCCCTGGCCGTGGCGCAGACCGGCGAGGCGACCCTCGCACCCAAACTGGTGCGGGACGACGCGCGGATCGTGTTCAGCCGACCGGCGGCATCCGTTTACAACCATATTCGCGGAGTGACCCCGGAGCCGGGTGCATTCACGACCGTGAACGGCGCCGAATTGAAACTTCTCGAGGTCGCTCCCAGCGTCGACCAACCCAACCTGCCTGCCGGAACTATTGTGCAGCGCGAAAAGATAGTGCTGGTTGGCACGCAGACCGAACCCCTGGTTCTGCTACGCGTGCAACCGGCCGGAAAGACAGCGATGACAGCGAACGACTGGTGGCGCGGAGTGGCAGCAGAATCGGTGACGGCGTCATGAGTGACGACCGTTCCGGCTCGACCCGCGGAGGCTCGGACCGTGCTCACTCGGCCCGTGCGGCCGACTCGGCACCGTCGGGCAATGCCCGGTCTCGCCCGGCCCCGGCCGACTTCGTGCAGCCGGCCCGACGCATCGCCTATGAGGTGATTGCGGCGGTGCGCGAATCCGACGCGTACGCAAACCTGCTGCTGCCGACCCGCATTCAACGCGCAGCCCTGAATACGGCGGATGCCGCCCTCGCGACCGAGCTCACCTACGGCACCCTGCGCATGCAGGGGTTCTATGACCGTGTGATCGCCCTCGCCGCCAACAGACCGGTCAGCGCCATCGATCCGGCCATTCTCGATGTGCTCCGCCTTGGCGCCCATCAGCTGCTGGCCACCCGCATCGCGACCCACGCCGCGGTCAACGAATCCGTCTCACTCGCCAAGCAGGTCGGTTCACGCTCCGCGACCGGTTTCACCAACGGCGTGCTGCGCACCATCTCCCGATCGAGCGCCGAGGAATGGCGCGACCGGGTGCTCGAAGGTGCGGTCAACGTCGATGACCGGCTCGCCGCCGAATATTCGCATCCCGCCTGGATCGTGCGGGCCTTTCGGCAGGCGCTGCGTGCGGAAGGTCACGAAGACGAGTTGGCTGATCTGCTCGCAGCTGACAACATGGCGGCGAAGGTCAATATGGTCGCGTTGCCCGGCCTCGCCACCGACGAAGACCGCGAACGGCTGGGCCTCGCCGATGAATTCTCACCGGTGGGTTTTGTGTTGGACTCCGGAGACCCCTACCACCTCGTGACGGCGACGGCGGGTCGCATTCGAGTGCAGGATGAGGGATCGCAGATCGCCGCTCTGGCACTCAGTCGGGCCCGGCCGATCGTTGCGGGGGAGCGGTGGCTCGACCTTTGCGCCGGACCCGGTGGCAAGGCTGCCCTGCTCGCCTCCGAGGCACGCGCCGGGGGGGCCGAACTTGTGGCCAACGAGCTTGTTCCCGCCCGGGCGACCCTCGTGCGCACCGCCCTCGAGGCGCTCCCCGAGCCAGTTCCGGTGTGGGAAATCGACGGCACGACCATCGGCCGAACGCACCCGGAAACCTTCGACCGTATTTTGCTCGACGCCCCCTGCACCGGCCTCGGCGCTCTTCGGCGCCGACCCGAGGCTCGTTGGCGCAAACAGCCCAAGGACGTCGCCGACCTCGCTGGCCTGCAGTCGGGACTCATCGAGGCGGCCTTGCTCGCGCTCAAGCCCGGCGGCATCCTCGCCTATGTCACCTGCTCACCGCACACCGCCGAGACGCGGGCGATCGTCGCCCTCGCCGTGCGCAAGGCCGGCGGCGCCGTCGCGGTGCTCGACACTGCGGGCGTCGTGCAGTCCTTCAGCGCGGCGAATCTCGACCTGCCCGCCGACACCGGGAGCGTTCAGCTCTGGCCGCACCGCCACGGTACCGACGCCATGTTCATCACCCTGCTGCAGCGCTCCAACGAGTAGGCGCACCGCCGCCCAGACCAGCGGATGCGCGCTCCCGAAACGGGTGCGCGTTACGCCCGTTACCGTAGCGGCTACCGAGATCAGGCGCTGGGTCCCACCACCAGCAGATCTCCTACATCGCAGTCGAGCGCATCACAGATCGCCCGCAGGGTTGAATACCGGATGGCTCTGGCTCGGTCGTTCTTCAGCACCGACAGGTTGACGATGCTGACGCCCACGAGGGAGCTGAGCCGCGTCAGGGTCATGCCACGCTGCTCGAGGAGCTCGTCGAGCCGGCAATGAATGCCGGAGTCCTCATCGGGAACCGCGGGCATCAGACGAGCCCGTCGGAGTCTCTTTGCAACTTCTGCCCGTATCGAAATACCGCGGCTACGGCGAACAGGGCCAGGCCCACCCAGATCGGCCAGAAATCCAGAGTCCATTCGTGGCCTGCCATCGGCAGCCCGATGACCTGACGAATGTCAGTCCAGTCGATCTCGGCTGTGTCCAGACTCCACCCGGTTGCCCTGAGTACCTGAGAGGAGGCGAGGCCGCCCGCGACAGCATCACACACCTGCCAGCCAAGGCCGCCGACGATGATCGAGGTCGCGGTCAGGTTGATGCCGCGGGTCAGCGCGGGACGGAACGGATCCAGCCTGATGATGCTCGTGCAGAGCAGAACAACAACGACAGCGATCACAACGTTCGTCGCTCCCTGAAGCGCGTCGCCGGCTGCCAGCCAGACGCGGGTGGCAGTGTCCAGCCCTGCCACGGTCACCACAGCGTGGTCGAACCCTCCACCCACAACGTCGGCGGTCGTCCCCGTGACCTCAACCGTGTTCGGCAGACTGGGCCAGAATGGCTTGACGGGCAGCCGCACACTCACAGCGTCGCTGAGTAGCCGTTGCAGGGCATCGGCTACAGTTCTGAACACCGTCACCACCGCATAGAGGATCGCGATGATTCTGGTGACCCGCACCGCCTTGGTGTGGCCGACATCGGTGCCCGGTCGAGATCCCGATCGACGTTCGATTACCACGACGATCGCTATGGTGCCGAGCACGAGTAAGACGAGGAGAGCAGTCCACCAGGTTAGAGCCGCCATCAGCATGTCATTTCAGCGCCGCGCGGCAGCGCGAGAAACTCTATGCTCGCCGTCTCCTTGTTTCTGCCTTGTGCGTAGCTTCTGGTACTTTCGAGAATTTGTTCGATAACTCGCACTAAGGCCGGGTCGGGGAGGTTCTTTCTTTGAGCAAGTTTGCACTCAATTTCAGGTTTTTTCATAATGCACCGGACGGGTCTACGCCCGGTGAGGCCCCGGCGCACGGGCGGACCCGCCGATATCGACAATGCTGTGCTGCTCTGCAACGCCGGGCGTGTGAGTATCGAGACCTCCGGTTCGGACATCACCATGCGAGACGGCCGGCCCGGGGTCTGCGGCCCCTCGTGTTCGACCCCACCCAAACATGGCGCCCCGCCGGCCAAAACCGCGCCGCCACCCCTGCGGAAAAACCCAACGGTGAAAAGTAGGCGCCCGCCCCACGTGTACGACGCCGAGACCGCGCCACGTCGTGCACGTGGAGGTCTCGGCAAAATCGACTAGCGCGGATGTAGATTGTGGCGCCTCGACCACGGTGAGTGCCGCTTGCACGAGCGCATTCCGTAGCTGCTACCTGGCGGTTGGCCGGATCGATCGCGTGCGGTGTCGTGGAATGAGCCTGTCGCAGACCAGGACGGCTGACACCCCCACGGCATAGGCGAGGAGATCCACGGACGCAAACGTCGTGCCGAGAATGAGTCTGGCCGGCGGAAAGACATCGGCCAGGGCAGCCGGCCCTGGGGATAGTTGGGCTGCCTCGATCGTCACGCAAACCAAGTAGGCGACCGTTGCACTGACCTGAGGTCGAAAGCGTGGAGCGATGAACGAAACGGCCAGGTAGGTCAGCACCGCGTACAGAGCGTCGGCAGCGAAATCACCGACCGGTCCATTGTTGGTGAAATGAACCGTCAACCCCATGCCCGTGATGACAGCGCCGGAAGCCAGGAGGCTCCGTCTGCTCCTCGACGCGGGTCTCGTCCCACGCAAATACGGGGATTCCGAGCGTTCCATCCCTTGAGGATAGGGGACCGTCCCGCGGCACGGTCCTGGGGCAACCGCGCGCCGCGCGGGGCTCGATAAACTGAGCGGATGGCTAACCGCATCAATCCGAGCATTCTCGCCGCCGATTTCGTCAATATTGAGAGCGAGCTGGGTCGCATCCGCTCCGCCGACCTCGTGCACGTCGACATCATGGACAATCACTTCGTTCCAAACCTCACCTTCGGGCTGGGAATGGTCGAACGTCTGCAGCAGGTATCGCCGTTGCCGCTGGACATCCACTTGATGATCGAGGATCCCGAGCGCTGGGCGCCCGGCTACGCCGAGGCCGGTGCCTACTCGGTCACCTTCCACGCCGAGGCCACGACCGAGCCCGTCGCGCTGGCCCGTCGCCTGCGGCAAATCGGCGCGCGCGCCGGCATCGCCCTGAAACCGGGCACCGATGTCGCGCCGTATCTCGAACTGCTCCCCGAATTCGACCAGGTGCTGGTGATGACTGTAGAACCCGGATTCGGCGGCCAGAGCTTCATGGAATCGACCATGCCGAAGCTGGTTCAGTTGCGCACAGCAGTACAAAAAACCGGCCTCGACGTCTGGCTGCAGGTCGACGGCGGCATCACCGAGCAGACGATCGAAATCGCCGCTGCGGCTGGCGCGGACACCTTCGTGGCGGGGTCCAGCGTGTTCGGGGCCGAGAATCCAGCCGCCCAGATCAGCCTGCTGCGGGAGCGCGCGGCCAGTCACCGTCACGGGGCGGGTAACCTAGAGTCGTGAAAACTTTCGATGACCTTTTCGTAGAACTGAGCGACAAGGCCCGCAACCGCCCCGAGGGCTCCGGCACCGTGCGTGAACTCGACGCCGGCGTGCACGCCATTGGCAAGAAAATTGTCGAGGAAGCCGCCGAAGTCTGGATGGCTGCCGAGTTTCAAAGCGACGACGAAACCTCCGCCGAAATCTCCCAGTTGCTCTACCACCTGCAGGTCATGATGATCGCCAAGGGCCTCTCTCCGGCCGACATCTACCGACATTTGTGATCCACACCAGCGCCCACCGCTGGCTCGAATTCATTGAATAGTCGTGTGAAAAAAACCAAGAGAGAAGCCTCATGCTGAGAATTGCCGTGCCCAACAAGGGCTCGTTGTCTGAAACCGCCGCGCAGATGCTTGCTGAAGCCGGCTATACCGGCCGCCGCGACCCACGCGACCTTGTCACCGCCGACCCGCGCAATGGTGTCGAATTTTTCTACCTTCGTCCCCGCGACATCGCCACCTACGTCGGTTCCGGCGCCCTCGACGTCGGCATCACCGGACGCGACCTGCTGCTCGACTCGCACTCGAAAGCCGTGGAGATCGCCAGCCTCGACTTTGGAGACTCGACCTTTCGCTTCGCCGGGCCGGCCGGTCGCTTCACCGAGCTGACAGACCTCGACGGCCTGCGCGTCGCCACGAGCTACCCGGGTCTGGTCGAACGCTTCCTCGCCACGCACTCGGTGACCGTCGATCTGGTTGAACTCGATGGCGCCGTCGAATCGGCGGTCCAGCTCGGCGTAGCGGATGCTGTCGCCGACGTCGTCTCCACCGGGACGACCCTGCGCAAAGCCGGCCTCGAAATCTTCGGACCGGTCATCCTCGAGTCCACCGCCGTTCTGATCAGCTCCACCAACGACAAGGCCGGAATAGATACCCTGCTCCGCCGTCTCCAGGGCGTGCTCGTGGCCCGCCAGTACGTGCTCCTTGACTACGACATCCCCGTTGCCCTGCTCGATGCGGCCGCAGCGCTTGCGCCTGGCATCGAATCGCCGACGGTTTCCTCCCTGCACGACCCGGAGTGGGCCGCCGTGCGGGTCATGATCGGCCGTGTCGACATGAACAACGTGATGGATGCCCTCTACGCCCTCGGGGCCCGGGCCATTCTCGTCACCACCATCCACAACGCCCGTTTATAACCCGGCCCGTTTATAACCCGGTGAGAGGAGAACTCGCATGAGTTTGAGTGTGCGCGTCATTCCCTGCCTTGACGTGGCCAACGGTCGTGTCGTCAAGGGCGTCAACTTTCAGAATCTGCGCGACGCCGGCGATCCGGTCGAACTGGCGCGGCGCTACTACGAGCAGGGTGCCGACGAACTGACCTTTCTCGACGTCACGGCCACGGTGGACAACCGCTCAACGACCTATGACGTGGTGCGCGCCACCGCTGAGCAAGTGTTCATTCCGTTGACGGTCGGCGGCGGCATCCGCAGCGTCGAAGACGTCTCCCGGCTGCAGGCGAGCGGTGCCGACAAGGTCGGCGTCAACAGCGCGGCCATCGCCCGGCCCGCCCTCATCGCTGAAATCGCCGACCGGTTCGGCGCTCAGGTTCTCGTGTTGAGCCTCGACGTGAAACGGTCCGAACGCACCGAGAGCGGTTTCGTTGTCACCACGCACGGTGGTCGTACCGAGACCGACCTGGATGCCGTGGCCTGGGCCCGGCGAGCGATCGAGCTCGGTGCCGGAGAACTCCTGGTCAACTCGATCGACGCCGACGGTACCAAGGCCGGTTTCGATACCGACCTGATCGCGCTCATGCGCACGAATAGTCGGGTTCCGGTGATCGCCTCCGGTGGCGCCGGGCGGGTAGAGGACTTTCCTCCGGCGATCCGAGCCGGCGCGGATGCCGTTCTCGCGGCATCTGTTTTTCACAATCAATTATTGACCATAGGCGACGTCAAGCGTGAGCTCGCCGACGCCGGAATGCTGGTGCGCTGATGACCAACGAACTGACCGATCAGCTGGACGCCGCTGTATTCAGTGACAACGGGCTGCTGCCCGCCGTCATCCAGCAGTGGGACACCCACGAAGTGCTCATGCTCGGGTGGATGAACCGGGAAGCGCTGCGCCGCACCCTCACCGAGGGACGCGTCACGTTCTGGTCGCGCAGCCGGCAGGAATTCTGGCGTAAGGGCGACACCTCCGGTCACGCCCAGTATGTGCAGTCCGCCGCCTTCGACTGCGATAGCGACACCCTGCTCGTGCAGGTCGACCAGGTTGGAGCGGCGTGTCACACCGGCACGCATACCTGCTTCGACGGCCGCAACCTGGGCGCGATTACCATGAATAGGCCGATGGAATGAGTGACGGTATCCCAGTCGCAACCGGGTCCCGTACCGCCGGTTCGACGACGCGCAATCAGTTTGACGCGTTGACCGGGGAGCACCGGGTAATCCCGGTGATTCGTGAACTATTCGCCGACGGTGAGACCCCGGTCGGTATCTATCGCAAGCTCGCCGAGGGGCTGCCGGGCAGCTTTTTGCTGGAGTCCGCCGAACAGGGCGGCATCTGGTCTCGGTTCTCGTTTGTCGGTGTCTCCTCGTTCGGTGTGCTCACCCAACAGGGCGACGACACCCGCTGGATCGACTACGGGCTCTCCGCCGAGCGCGCGCTCGGTTCCGCAGCCGATCTCGGACCGCTCGACGCTCTGGCCTACTTGTTCGAACGCTGGCAGACGCCCAGGCTGCCCGAGCACCCTCCACTCACGGGCGGACTGGTCGGCTTCATCGGCTGGGAGGCAATTCGCCAGATCGAACGCTTGCCGCACCAGCCGCCAGCCGACTACGACGTGCCAGGCCAGTCCTTCAGCTTCGTCGCCGACCTCGTTGTCCTCGACCACAAGTACGGAACCGTGCAGCTCATCGCCAACGTGCTCAACGACGGTGCCGACACCCCTGAAAAGCTCTGGGCTGACGCGAGCACACGACTGGATTCACTGCAAACCCGTCTCGCCGCGCCCGGAGAAGCCTGGCTGGCCGAGGTTGACCTCGAGGCGCCGAGCGCGCCGCTCCACCGCACCACGCGAGACGATTTTCTCGCCGCTGTCAATATCGGCAAACAGCACATCGTCGACGGCGACGTGTTTCAGGTCGTCATCTCCCAGCGTTTCGACCAGGTCTGCACCGCACACCCCATCGACGTCTACCGGGTGCTGCGCAGCCTCAACCCGAGCCCATACATGTACCTGCTCAGCCTGGAAACGCCGGGGGGCGACCCGTACTGGATTGTCGGGTCCTCGCCCGAAGCGCTCGTCAAGGTGCAAGACCAACGCGTCTTCACCCACCCGATCGCCGGCTCGAAACCCCGTGGCACCACACCGGATGCCGACGCCGACTACGCGATCGAGCTCGCCGAAGACCCCAAGGAACGTGCCGAGCACCTCATGCTCGTCGATCTCGCCCGCAACGACCTGCTCAAGGTCTGCGCGGCCGGGTCGGTCGAAGTGACCGAATTCATGCGCATCGAACGGTTCAGTCACATCATGCACCTGGTGTCCTCGGTCGAGGGCAACCTGGTTCCCGGCAAGACCGCGATCGACGTCTTCCGTGCCACGTTCCCGGCAGGCACCCTGTCGGGCGCGCCGAAACCGCGGGCGCTCGAGATCATCGACGCCCTCGAACCAGCCCAGCGTGGCGTGTACGGGGGAGTGGTGGGCTACTTCGGCTTCGCCGGCGACGCCGACCTGGCTATCGCCATCCGTACCGCCACTATCAAGGACGGCGTCGCCCGGGTGCAGGCCGGCGGCGGCGTCGTCACCGATTCCGATCCGGCCTCCGAGTATCAGGAGTCGCAGAACAAAGCGGCAGCACCCCTGCGCGCCGTCGCTATCGCCAACGCGATGCGGCGAGTGTTCTAATGAGGGAACGGATGTCTCCGCGTCGCCTCAAACTCGTGCTCATTCTCGCCATTTTGGGCGCGAGTGCCCTGGCAATGCTGGCCTGGACGCAGGTCTGGGTGCACGCTGAAGTGGGGCTGCCCGACGCCGGTACCCAGGTGCTCCAAATCGACGGCGCCATCGCCGCGCCGGCACTGACGGCGCTGGCGCTCTCCGGGTTCGCCCTCGCCGCGGCCCTCACCATCGCGGGTCGGCTCATTCGAGTCGTGCTCGGTGCGCTCGAAGTTCTTCTCGGATTCTCGGTGTTTCTCGCCGCATACCTCGCGGTCGAGGACCCCTCCCAAGCCAGTGCCGCTGCGGTCACCGCTGCGACCGGAGTTGCCGGGCATGAGTCCATTCAGCTGAGCGTCCTCGGCACGGTGGTCACCGCGTGGCCGTTCGTCGCAATGGGCGCCGCAGTCATTATGGCGGCGACCGGTGTGACCGTCATCCTGACGAGCGCACGGTGGCCCGGGCCGACCCGCAAATACCAGGGCGTGCGTTTTGAACCGGTAGCAGCTCCCGACGGTTCCCTGCCAGCTTCGCCCGCGACCGTAGATGCGTCGACCGAGCCCACACCGGCGGACTCCGTCGGCGACTGGGACGATCTCAGTCGCGGCGAGGACCCGACCGCTCGCTAGGGACGCGTTGCCGCTCCGCTAGACTTGAACTGCTTGTCAACGCACACAGGCTTACGCATTCACGAGGAGAACCATGAGCATCGATCTGTCAGATCCCGGACACGGCCACTCCCCGGCGGCTTGGATCGCGGTCATCATTATGCTGGCTGCCTTCACCATCGGCACCACAGCATTCTTCTTCAACCTGGTCTGGCTCGTCTGGGCCTCATTCGGATTGCTCATTGCCGGACTCATCGTCGGCTACGTACTCGGCAAAGTCGGCTACGGCGTCAGCGCCACGTCGACCGGCCACTAGCCGTCGGCGCTGAGACCTGGTGCTCCAAGAACTTCTCGCTGGCGCGCTCTTTGACGCCGAACAGCGCCTCCTCACTCGCCCGCTGGCGGGCGTGGAGGCTGCGGCGCGCGCCCACGCGCCCGCCCTCGATGCCTTGGTGGCCCTGGCCCCCACTGACCGGGTCAAGATTCTCGCAGAAATCAAGCGGGCCAGCCCGAGCCGTGGCGCCCTGGCGTCCATCACCGATCCGGCAGCCCTGGCAGTCTCCTATGAGACCGGGGGCGCCAGTGCTATCAGCGTACTCACCGAGGGTCGCCGTTTTCACGGTTCGATGACCGACCTCGAGCAGGTGCGGGCTGCGGTGGGCATTCCCATCCTGCGCAAGGACTTCATCGGCACGCCGTACCAGGTGTTCGAGGCCCGCGCTGCGGGCGCCGATCTGGTGTTGCTCATCGTCGCCGCCCTCGATCAAGCCACGCTGCTCTCGTTGCATGAGCTCATCCACGAGCTTGGCATGACCGCCTTGGTAGAAACGCACAGTGGCGACGAAGTCAGTCGCGCTCTCGATATCGGAGCGAGCCTGATCGGGGTCAACGCGCGCGACTTGTCCACCTTTGAGCTCGATCCGAACCTCTTCGGCACTCTTGCAGGTACAATTCCGTCCGGCGTCATCCGTGTCGCCGAATCCGCCGTCAAGACTGCCGCCGACGTCGCGCACTACCGTGGTGCCGGCGCCGATGTCGTCCTGGTCGGCGAAGCGCTCGTCACGAGCGATCCCATCCGAACCCTCTCTGAGTTTTTGGCGGTTTAAATGTCTCTACGTACCCAGCCCGGCCCCTATTTCGGTGACTTCGGCGGCAGGTTCGTGCCCGAATCCCTCGTGGCGGCGCTCGATGAACTGACGGCGGAATATGAACTCGCCAAGAATGATCCGGCTTTCGCTGCGGCCTTGACGAAGTTGCACATGAACTACAGCGGTCGTCCCTCCATCATCACCGAGGTGCCGCGCTTCGCCGAGTATGCCGGTGGCGCCCGTATCATCCTCAAGCGTGAAGACCTCAACCACACCGGTTCGCACAAGATCAACAATGCCCTCGGCCAGGCCCTGCTCACCCAGCGCATCGGCAAGACCCGTGTGATCGCTGAAACCGGGGCGGGCCAGCACGGTGTGGCCACGGCCACCGTCGCGGCCCTGTTCGGGCTGGAGTGCGTCGTCTACATGGGCGAGGTCGACACCGAACGTCAAGCGCTCAACGTCGCCCGAATGCGCCTGCTCGGCGCCGAGGTCGTCCCGGTGAAAACTGGCTCGCGCACCCTGAAGGACGCCATCAACGACGCCATGCGCGACTGGGTCAGCAACGTCGACACCACCAACTACATTTTCGGGACCGTGGCCGGACCGCATCCGTTCCCGGCCATGGTGCGTGACTTTCAGAAAATCATCGGTGAGGAGGCCCGGAAGCAGGTTCTCGATCTGACCGGGGGCCTGCCGGACGCGGTCACCGCCTGTGTTGGCGGCGGCTCCAACGCCATGGGGATCTTCGACGCCTTCCTCGACGACCCCGATGTCGCCCTGTTCGGCTATGAAGCGGCTGGCGACGGCGTCGAAACGCCCAGGCATGCGGCGACCATCACGAAGGGCCGCCCCGGTGTGCTGCACGGCGCCCGCAGCATGCTGCTGCAGGACGAAGACGGTCAAACCGTTGATTCGCACTCCATTTCGGCGGGCCTCGATTACCCGGGCGTCGGGCCGGAGCACGCCTGGCTTGCCAGCATCGGCCGGGCCACCTATCTACCGATCACCGACGACGAGGCAATGAGCGCCCTGCGGCTGCTGAGTCGCACCGAGGGCATCATTCCGGCGATCGAGTCGTCCCATGCCCTCGCCGGCACCCTCGAGCTTGGTCGCGCACTCGGTCCGGAGGCAACCATCCTAGTCAACCTCAGCGGTCGCGGCGACAAGGACATGGAAACAGCCGGTCGGTACTTCGACCTGCTTGACGAAGGCGCGGAACAGTCATGACGACCCCCATCACCAGCGGCGCTGTGAGCACGGTCGAACACACCATCGCCCGGAGGCGCTCCGAGGGCGGGGGAGCCCTCATCGGCTACCTTCCGGTTGGTTTCCCCACGCTGACCGACAGCATCGACGCTGCGGTGGCGCTCGTGGCCAACGGCGTCGACATTATCGAACTGGGCCTGCCCTACTCCGACCCGGTGATGGACGGCCCCGTCATCCAGGCGGCCACCCAACAGGCACTGGCCAACGGATTCAAGCTGCGCCACGGGTTCGAGGCGATCCGGGCCATCACTGCGCAGGTTGATGCCCCCGTTCTGGTCATGACCTACTGGAACCCCGTCCTGCAGTACGGTGTTGATCGATTCGCCGACGACCTGCGCGCCGCTGGCGGTGCCGGTTTGATCACACCAGATCTCATTCCCGACGAAGCCGACGACTGGATGGCTGCAAGCGAACGCAGCGACCTCGACCGCGTCTTTTTGGCCGCACCGTCGTCGTCTGACGCACGCCTGGTGCAGGCGATCGAGGCGAGCCGCGGCTTCGTGTACACCGTCTCGACGATGGGAACCACCGGCGCTCGCGCCGGCGTGGACGCGGCCGCTCGTATTCTGGTGGAGCGCTTGCGCGCGGTCGGCTGCACGAGCGCCTGCGTCGGCCTCGGCATTTCCACCCCCGAGCAAGTGCGGGAAATTCTCGGCTACGCCGACGGCGCCATTGTCGGGTCAGCCCTCGTGAAGGCGCTCACCGACGGGGGAGTGCCAGCCGCCGCCCGTCTGGCTCTCGACCTGGCCGCCGGCGCTAACAATATTCGCCCGGCTGCAACCCCCCAGTAAATCCAGGCGCGCTCCACACTCAATTGTTCGCGGCGATCAATTCGCCCCAGGTGACGTAAGTCACGATGAAAGGTAGTACCCCGGTGTCTTTGAATCTTCTGAGCGCGAGTATCCCGAGCCCTGAGTGGAGCTTCTTCGACCTCGGTCCGTTCCGCATCCACGCGTACGCGTTATGCATCCTCGCTGGAATCATTCTTGCGACGGTTATCACCTCACGCCGCCTCACCAAGCGCGGGGCAGAGCCGGGTGTCGTACTGGACATCATTCTTTGGGCGGTCCCGCTCGGCATCGTCGGGGCGCGCATCTACCACGTACTCACCCACCCGGGGGACTACTTCTTTGAGGGCGCCGACCTGCTGCGCACCCTGTACATCTGGGAGGGCGGCAACGCCATCTTCGGATCATTGATCGGTGGCGCCGTCGGCGCCTATATCGGCTGCCGGCTGACGGGCATCCGCTTTTGGACGTTCGCCGATGCCGTCGCGCCAGCGCTGCTCGTCGCGCAGGCCACCGGCCGGCTCGGCAACTGGTTCAACCACGAACTGTTCGGTCTGCCGACGACCCTGCCCTGGGGCCTCGAAATCGAACCGAGCAATGTTGCCTTCCCGGTCGGGCTGCCGTCCGGCACGCTGTTCCACCCGACTTTTCTCTATGAAATCATCTGGAACCTGCTCGGTGTGGCCGTCATCCTCTACCTCGAACGCAAATTCCGTCTGCGGTTCGGTCAGACCCTGGGTGCCTACCTCATCTGGTACGGACTGGGACGCAGCTTTTTTGAGTCGATTCGCATCGACCCGAGCGAGATCTACTTCGGTATCCGAACCAACGTCTGGGCTGCCCTGGCTGCCATCGCGCTCGGTCTGGTCATCATTCTCGTGCAGCGTCACCGCCACCCGGGCCTTGAGTCCAGTCCGTATGTTTCCGGGCGGGAATGGATTGCCCCTGACGCTGGGGTAGAATTCGAGGACAGCGATTCGGAACCAGAAGACAACACCACCGCGGATCAGAGCGATGATGCCGATCACCCCGAATCACCCGCGACCGCAGCCACAAGCACGAGCGCTCCGCGTCTGTAGTCTCACGTCTGCGCAATCCCAGCTGACATACCCGTAGTGGCGTCCGGTTACGGGCCCGTCCCGAACAGGGCGCCGCTACGGTCTCCTGCACACTTCACCATCGGGCCAACGTCGTCCCTTACAGCCAATCATTTCGTGAGGACGGTCTCCATGGCGCAGAAACCTCTCTATTCCCGCTTCAGCAGCATGCCCGAAGCATCCGGTCTGTACGACCCGTCGGCCGAGCGCGACGCGTGTGGCCTGGCCATGGTGGCGACCCTGCGGGGAACCGCCGGACACGACATCATCACCCAGGCCCTCGATGCCCTGCGCAACCTCGAGCACCGCGGCGCGGTCGGCTCCGACGCCGGAACCGGCGACGGCGCCGGCATCATCACGCAGGTACCGGATGCGTTCCTGCGCGCCGTGACCGATTTCGCGCTCCCCCCGATGGGTCAGTACGCCGTTGGCAACGTGTTCCTCCCGACCGACCCGACCGCGCGCACCAGGATCAAGCGCGCGATCAGCCTGATCGCTGAGGAGGAAAGCCTCACCATCCTCGGCTGGCGCGAGGTTCCGGTGCACCCGGAAGACCTCGGCATCCAGGCCCGCGCCAATATGCCCGCCATTCAGCAGCTGTTCGTGCAGAGCACCCGCACCACCGAATTTGGCGACCCGTTTTCGGATATCGCGCTGGATCGGCAGACGTTTCGGCTGCGCAAGCGTGCCGAACGCGAACTTGAGATCTACTTCGTCTCGCTGTCCAGTCGCACCCTGGTCTACAAGGGCATGGTCACCACCCTGCAGCTCGAACCGTTCTACCCCGACCTGTCCGACGAACGCTTCGTCTCGACACTCGCCCTCGTACACTCCCGCTACTCCACAAACACGTTCCCGTCCTGGCCCCTGGCCCAGCCGTTCCGCATGATCGCCCACAACGGCGAGATCAACACGGTGCAGGGCAACCGCAACTGGATGCGTGCGCGCCAGTCCCAACTCGAATCCGAGATGCTCGGCGACGTCGCGCCACTGCTGCCGATCGTCACCCCGGGCGCAAGCGACTCGGCCTCCTTCGATGAGGTCGTCGAACTGCTCAGCCTGTCCGGTCGTTCGCTGCCACACGCCATCATGATGATGGTGCCGGAGGCGTGGGAGAACCAGACCGACCTCGACGACGAACGTCGTGACTTCTACGAATATCATTCCATGCTCATGGAGCCGTGGGACGGCCCAGCCGCGATCGTTTTCACCGATGGTTCCCTGGTAGGGGCAACGCTCGACCGCAACGGCCTGCGCCCCGGACGCTACCTCGTCACCGACGACGGCCTCGTCGTGCTCGCGAGCGAAATCGGCGTGCTCGGCATCGACCCGGCCCGGGTCGTGCGTAAGGGCCGCTTGCGCCCCGGACAGATGTTCCTGGTCGACACCAAGGCCGGCCGCATCATCGACGATCGGGAGATCAAAGCAGAACTCTCCGCGAGCGAACCGTGGGGAGACTGGCTCGAGAAGGGGCGCATCAACCTCAAGGACCTCCCGGAGCGAGAGCACATCGTGCACCCACCGGCATCCGTTGTGCGTCGTCAGCGCACCTTCGGCTACACCGAAGAAGAGGTGCGCATTCTGCTCGCCCCGATGGCCAAAACCGGCGCTGAACCGCTGGGCGCCATGGGTAGCGACACCCCTATTGCCGTACTCAGCGACCGCCCACGCCTTATGTTCGACTACTTCACCCAACAGTTCGCGCAGGTCACCAACCCCCCGCTCGACTCGATTCGCGAAGAGGTCGTCACGAGCCTCAAGCTCGCTCTCGGGCCGGAACGCAACCTGCTCTCCGCCGGTCCGGAGCACGCCCGCCAGGTCATTTTGGATTTCCCGGTCATCGATAACGACGAACTGGCCAAGATCCAGCACATCGACCCGGTCGTCGGCAGCCGCACCACCACGACCATTCGTGGCCTCTACCGTGTCGAAGAAGGCACCGACGCGCTGTCAAAGCGCCTCGCTGCCATCTGCGTTGAGGTCGACGAGGCCATAGAGGCCGGCGCGCTGTTCATCGTGCTGAGTGACCGCGACTCCAACAAAGACCTCGCACCCATCCCATCGCTGCTCATGATCGCGGCCGTGCACCACCACCTGATTCGCACCGAACACCGTATGAAGGTCGGCATCGTCGTCGAGGCCGGCGACGTGCGCGAGGTGCACCACGTGGCGCTGCTGATCGGCTACGGTGCGTCCGCCGTCAACCCGTACCTGGCAATGGAAACCTGCGAAGACCTCGTGCGCAGCGGAATTATCACCAACGTCACGCCCGAAAAGGCGGTGCGCAACGTCATCAAAGCCCTCGGTAAGGGCGTGCTCAAAATCATGTCCAAGATGGGCATCTCCACCGTGTCGTCCTACGCCGGCGCGCAAACCTTTGAAGCCGTTGGCCTCGCCCAGTCCTTCGTCGACCAGTACTTCACTGGAACGACGAGCAAGCTCGGCGGCGTCGACATCGACGTGATCGGCGTGGAAAACCTGGCGCGGCACGCATCCGCCTATCCGATGGATGCCGCCGTGACCGCCCACGAACGCCTCGCAACCGGCGGCGAATACCAGTGGCGTCGGGACGGCGCCCCGCACCTGTTCAACCCGGAGACCATTTTCCGACTGCAGCACGCCACCCGCACCCGGCGCTACGACATCTTCCGCGAATACACGAAGATGGTCGACGACCAGGCCGAATCGCTGATGACGCTGCGTGGCATGTTCACGCTCAACCCCGGCCAGCGCCCCCCGGTACCCCTTGACGAGGTCGAATCGGTCTCCCAGATCGTCAAACGGTTCTCTACCGGCGCGATGAGCTACGGCTCCATTTCGCAGGAAGCGCACGAGACCCTCGCGATTGCCATGAACCGCCTGGGCGGTAAGTCCAACACCGGCGAAGGCGGCGAAGACCTCGACCGTCTACTTGACCCGACCCGGCGTAGCGCGGTGAAGCAGGTTGCGTCCGGTCGATTCGGTGTCACGAGCATGTACCTGACCCACGCCGACGACATCCAGATCAAACTTGCCCAGGGTGCCAAGCCCGGCGAGGGCGGCCAGCTGCCGCCCACCAAGGTGTACCCGTGGATCGCTCGCACCAGGCACGCCACGGCCGGCGTCGGCCTCATCTCGCCGCCACCGCACCACGATATCTACTCGATCGAAGACCTCAAGCAGCTCATCTTCGACCTGAAACGGGCCAACCCGAAGGCTCGCATTCACACCAAACTGGTCAGCCAGTCGGGTATCGGAGCCGTAGCGGCCGGTGTCGCCAAGGCACTCTCCGACGTGATCCTGATCAGCGGGCACGACGGCGGAACGGGCGCCAGCCCGGTCAACTCGCTCAAGCACGCCGGCACACCGTGGGAACTCGGCCTCGCCGAGACCCAGCAGACCCTCATGCTCAACGGCATGCGTGACCGCGTGGTCGTGCAGGTAGACGGCCAGCTGAAGACCGGGCGTGACGTGCTCGTCGGTGCCCTGCTCGGCGCCGAGGAATTTGGTTTCGCCACCGCGCCGCTCGTCGTCTCGGGCTGCATCATGATGCGCGTCTGTCACCTCGACACCTGCCCGGTCGGCGTCGCCACGCAGAACCCGGAGTTGCGCAAACGCTTCAACGGTCAGGCTGACCACGTCGTGAACTTCTTCGAGTTCATCGCCCAAGAGGTTCGTGAGTACCTCGCCGAGCTCGGATTCCGCAGTCTGGACGAAGCCATCGGTCACCGTGAGGTGCTGAACGTCAACCGTGCCCTGACCCACTGGAAGGCGCAGGGGCTGGACCTCTCACCCATTCTGAGCGGCCCGGACTTCTCCGAGAGCGAACCGCGCAAGTGGGCCCGCTCCCAGGAACACGAACTCGACAAGCACTTTGACAACGAGCTGATTCGCCGGAGCCAGAACGTGCTCGAGCACGGCGGCACGATCAGCATCGACCTGCCGATCCGCAACACCGAGCGCGCCGTCGGAACCATGCTCGGTAACCAGGTCACCCTGCGGCATGGCGAAAACGGCCTGCCGGCCGGGTCCATCGAGGTCACTCTCACCGGGTCCGCCGGGCAATCATTCGGAGCGTTCCTGCCGAGCGGCATCACCCTGCGGCTCGAAGGCGATTCCAACGACTATGTCGGCAAGGGACTGTCGGGCGGGCAGATCGTCGTGCGCCCCGACCGGGCCAGCCAATTTCCCGCCGAAGACAACGTCATCGCCGGGAACGTCATCGGTTACGGGGCTACCCAGGGCAGCATGTTCATTCGCGGCATCGTCGGCGAACGATTCCTGGTGCGTAACTCCGGCGCGATCGCCGTCGTGGAGGGTGTGGGCGACCACGCCCTGGAGTACATGACCGGGGGTCTCGCGGTCATCCTCGGCGAGACCGGACGCAACCTCGGAGCCGGGATGAGCGGCGGCACGGCCTACGTCTACGGGCTCACCGCCGAACGGGTCAACCGTGATGCGTTGACCTCGGGGGAATTGCGCCTGCTGGCACTCGAAAGTGTCGACCGTGAGATCGTGCGCGACCTGCTCGAACAGCATCGGGACCAAACCGACTCCGCGCTGGCCAAGCGAATGCTCGACAACCTGGAAGAAACCATGGACACATTTGTCAAGGTGCTGCCGCGCGACTATGCGGCGGTACTGGAGACCAGACAAACGGCGCTCGATGAGGGACTCGATCCCGACGGACTCGTTGTCTGGAATCGAATTCTGGAGGTAACCAATGGCTGATCCGAAGGGATTTCTGAAGACCACGGAACGTGAGCTGCCGGCTCGTCGGCCGGTGGCCATCCGCTTGATGGACTGGAAAGAGGTCTACGAGCAGGGTGATAGTGCCGTGCTCAAACGGCAGGCCGGCCGCTGCATGGACTGCGGTGTGCCGTTCTGCCACCAGGGTTGCCCGCTCGGCAACCTCATTCCCGAGTGGAACGACCTGGTCTGGCGCGACGAGGGTCGAGCGGCCATCGAACGCCTGCACGCGACGAACAACTTTCCCGAATTCACCGGTCGCCTCTGCCCGGCGCCGTGTGAATCGTCGTGCGTGCTCGGCATCAACCAGCCGGCCGTGACCATCAAGCAGGTCGAGGTGTCGATTATCGACCAGGCTTTCGCGAAGGGCTGGGTGCAGCCGCAGCCGCCCGGCCGCCTGACCGGTAAGACCGTCGCGGTCGTCGGTTCCGGCCCGGCCGGGCTGGCCGCAGCCCAGCAACTCACCCGCGCCGGTCACACCGTCGCCGTGTTCGAACGCGACGATCGCATTGGCGGGCTGCTGCGCTACGGCATTCCGGACTTCAAAATGGAGAAGAAGCACCTCGAACTGCGCCTCGCCCAGATGACCGCCGAGGGCACCCGGTTTCGCGCGAACGTCAATATCGGTGTGGACATCACCTGGGACGACCTGCGGGCCCGCTATGACGCTGTCGTGGTGGCGACCGGCGCGATGGTTCCCCGCGATCTGCCCATTCCGGGGCGCGATCTGCCCGGAGTGCACTTCGCCATGGAATTCCTCGTTCAGCAGAACAAGATCGGCGCCGGTGGAAGCATCGAAGCGTTGATCACCGCCGAGGGTAAGCACGTCGTTGTGCTCGGCGGTGGTGACACCGGTGCCGACTGCATCGGCACCGCGCATCGCCAGCTGGCAGCATCCGTCACCAACCTGGCGATCGGCAAGCAGCCGGGCACTACCCGCCCGGAAAGCCAGCCTTGGCCGATATCGCCGACCCTGTTCGAGGTGTCCAGCGCACACGAAGAGGGCGGTACCCGCCAGTACCTCGCGTCAACGGTCGAATTTCTCTCCAACGAATTCGGCGAGGTGCGCGCCATTCGCATCGCCGAGACCGAATACCTTGACGGACGCCGCGTTCCCAAGGCCGGTTCGGAACGGGAGATTCCGGCCGACCTGGTGTTGCTCGCCATGGGATTCACCGGTCCGGAACAAGGCGACCTCAGCCACCAGCTGAAGGTTCCCTTCGATGGGCGCGGCAACGTTGAGCGTGACGGCAACTACCAGACCAGCCAGGAGGGTGTCTTCGTCGCCGGTGACGCCGGTCGTGGCCAGTCGCTGATCGTCTGGGCCATCGCCGAGGGTCGCGCCGCCGCCGCTGCGGTCGATGAGTTTCTGGAAGGGCAGACGCAGCTGCCGTCTCCCGTCAAGCCCACAGACCGCTCGTTTGCCCTCTAATTCACCAGCCTTCCTGCACCACGTTCACATGCGCCTGAAGAGCGCGGAAATCGGAGATTCACCAGAATGAGACGCGCAAAAATCGTCGCCACCCTTGGGCCGGCAGCTGCCAGTTACGAGCAGATCCGGGCCCTCATCGATGCGGGCGTCGACGTATGTCGCATGAACCTGAGCCACGGCAACTACCAAGTGCACGAGAGCGTCTATGCCAATGTGCGCAAGGCCGCCAACGATTCCGGCCGTGCCATCGCCGTCATGGTTGACCTGCAGGGTCCGAAGATTCGTCTGGGTAAATTCGAAGGCGGCCCGTACGACCTTGCCGTCGGCGACATCTTCAAGATCACCACCGAAGACGTACTCGGCACTAAAGAACTCTCCGGCACGACCTTCAAAGGACTGCCGCACGACGTGCACCCCGGCGATTTTCTGCTCATCGACGATGGCAAGGTCAAGGTGCAGGTCGTTGAAACGGATGGCGTCGTCGTCACGACCAGGGTGATCGTCGCCGGCCCGGTCTCCAATAACAAGGGCATCAACCTGCCCGGCGTGGCCGTCAACGTTCCCGCCCTGTCGGAGAAGGACGAAGCAGACCTGCGCTGGGGCCTGCGCCTCGGAGCCGACCTCATCGCGTTGTCGTTCGTGCGCAGCGCCGATGACATCACCCGCGTACACGAGATCATGGCCGAAGAAGGTCGCCGCGTTCCGGTGATCGCCAAGATCGAGAAGCCGCAGGCCGTCGACAACCTCGAAGAGATTGTTCATGCCTTCGACGCGATCATGGTCGCCCGTGGCGACCTCGGCGTCGAGCTACCGCTGGAGGCCGTGCCGATTGTGCAAAAGCAGGCCGTTGAAATCGCACGCCGCATGGCCAAGCCGGTCATCGTAGCCACGCAGATGCTCGAATCCATGATTTTGAGTCCGGTGCCCACCCGGGCGGAGACCAGCGACGTCGCCAACGCCGTGCTCGACGGCGCGGATGCCGTCATGCTCAGCGGTGAGACCAGCGTCGGAGAATACCCCGTTGTCACGGTACAGACCATGGCCCGCATAGTGGAGTCCACCGAGGTGCACGGACTCGAGCGCATCGGCAAGCTGACCAATAAGCCGCGCACGCAGGGCGGTGCCATCACCCTGGCCGCCATCGAGGTCGCCGAGTTCGTCGACGCAAAGTTCCTCTGTATTTTCACCGAATCGGGAGACTCTGCCCGACGGATGTCGCGTCTGCGGTCGAAAATCCCGATGCTGGCCTTCACCCCGGAGGCGGGCATCCGTCGTCGTCTGGCCCTCACCTGGGGCATCCAGACCTACCTGGTGGACCCGGTCACTCACACCGACGCAATGTTCGGTCAGGTGGATGACATCCTCATCGGTCAGGGCCTCGCGCAAATCGGTGACAAGGTCGTCGTCATCTCTGGTTCCCCTCCCGGAATCGTCGGTTCGACCAATGACATTCGCGTGCACCGCGTGGGCGACGCTCATAACGGGGTCGCGCCGGCGTACGTCAAGAAATAGCGTAAAGAGCGAACAGCCCCGCTCCGTGATTTTTTACGGAGCGGGGTTTTCGTCGATATCGACGACTCATTTACGGCGCCGCCAACGCACTCGCTTTCGCCGATACGAACTGGCCTACCTCGGTGACCGTGTGAAAAACCTCATTCGCACATCCGTGCAGATGAGGGCAAACAGCACCAGAAAAAGCTTGTGATCTGGTCATTTACTTGTAAAAAATTGTACCGGTGGTGGGACTCGAACCCACACGTCCTTGCGAACAAAGCATTTTGAGTGCTCCGCGTCTGCCATTCCGCCACACCGGCTTACAACTACTCGTTCAGAATACCGTAGGCTTTTGCACGTGACCGACCAAGACAGCACCCCCACCCCTCCGCGCCGCGTTGTCGTCGCTGAGGATGAATCCCTCATCCGCCTCGACATCGTTGAGATTCTGCGCGACAACGGCTTTGAAGTCGTCGGCGAAGCCGGTGACGGAGAAACTGCGGTCGCCTTGGCACGGGAACTCCGCCCCGACCTGGTCATCATGGACGTCAAGATGCCCCAACTGGATGGCATCAGCGCAGCTGAACGCCTCTCCAAGGAGCACATTGCACCGGTCGTGCTGCTGACGGCGTTCAGTCAGAAAGAACTGGTCGAACGCGCCACCGAAGCCGGCGCCCTCGCCTACGTTGTCAAGCCCTTCACTCCGAACGACCTGCTGCCTGCAATCGAGATCGCCCTCTCGCGCTACAGCCAGATCATCACCCTCGAGGCTGAGGTCGCCGACCTGGTCGAGCGGTTCGAGACCCGTAAGCTCGTCGACCGGGCCAAGGGCCTGCTCAACGAGAAAATGGGCCTGACCGAGCCGGAAGCCTTCCGCTGGATCCAGAAAGCCTCGATGGACCGGCGCCTCACCATGCACGACGTGTCGCAGGCGATCATCGAACAGCTCAGCGCCAAGAAGTAGTCGTGGTTTAAAAGTAGAACGGCCCGGCAGCTTCTGCCAGGCCGTTTTTACTGTCTGGCGGTCCAGCCGAGGGCCTGGCGGGCTGTGTGTCAGTGGTGCCCGCTACGCTCGAAATCGACGAAGGGCGGGCGCATGTTCTTACTGGATGGCCAGGTGGTGACCAGTGCGAGTGACCTGAGCGCCGCATCCGTCTGCGAGTTTGCGTTCCTGCGCCGTATCGACGAGAAACTCGGCCGCATTGACGGGGTTCCTGAACCCGTCGACGCCATGCGAGCACGCACGTCCCGGCTCGGCGACGAGCACGAACATCGGGTGCTCGAACGCTATCGGCAGGACTATGCAGTCGTTGAGATCGCCCGGCCAGAGCGGATATCGCGCCCCGCCTTCGAGGTAGCAGCCGAGAACACGCGGCTGGCCTTCGCGGAGCACGCCGACGTTATTTTTCAGGCCACCTTCTTCGATTCCGATTATGGCCCGCCCAACATAGCCGGCCCCATCGTCTTCCTCGGATTCGCCGACTTCATCGTGCGGCAGAGTGATCACACCTGGCTGGTACAAGACACGAAACTTGCCCGGCACGCCCGGGTTACCGCCCTGCTGCAGCTGGCCGCGTACGCCGAACAACTCGAACGCATCGGGGTTGACCCGGCTGCGACCGTCGAGCTGTTGCTCGGCGATGGCTCCGTCAGCGTGCACCAGCTGGCAGATATTCGCCCGGTATACCGCAAGCGCAAACAGCGTCTCGTGCAGATCATCACGGAACGACTCGGCGACAGTGCCTTCGTCAGGTGGGGTGACCCGCGCTACACCGTCTGTGGGCGCTGTGTCACGTGTGAACTAGAGGCGCAGAAGCACCGCGACCTGCTCCTCGTAGCCGGTCTGCGGCTGACCCAGCGCGCCCGGCTTGCGGCCGCCGGCCTCTGCACCATCGATGAACTCGCTGCATCCGGTGGCGCTATCGACGGCATGGCCGATTCCACGCTCGCCGCCCTGCGCATACAGGCGCGGCTCCAGCTTCAGGCGGTTGCGGGGACAGCGCCGCCGGTAGACCTGTGCAATCCGGGGGCGCTGGCGGTGCTGCCCGAGCCAAATCCCGGCGATATCTTCTTCGACTTCGAGGGTGACCCGCTTTATACAGAAGACACTGCGACCGAGGGTGCGACCGCGCAGTGGGGCCTGGACTACCTGTTCGGTCTGGTCGACGTCGATGAATCCTTTCGCGCCTTCTGGGCGCACACCTGGGCCGAGGAGAAGCAGGCACTCACGGACTTTCTGGCGTACCTGGTCGAGCGTCGCGCTCGATACCCGGGCATGCACGTCTACCATTACGCCGCATACGAGCGCACCCATCTGCTCAGCCTCGCTGCCCGGCACGGCGTCGGCGAAGATCAGGTCGACCAGTTGCTGCGTGAGAACGTGCTGGTCGACCTCTATCCACTCGTGCGCAAGAGCATGCGTGTCGGGTCCCGCTCCTACTCGATCAAGAAGCTCGAGCCGCTCTACATGGGCTCCGAACTGCGCGGCGGCGAGGTCACTAACGCAGCGGATTCCATCACCGAATATGCCGGCGCTCGAGACCTGCACGCGCACGGCGACACGGCCGAAGCCCAGCGCATGCTGGAATCCATCGCCGACTACAACCGCTACGACTGTGTGTCAACGTTGCGGCTGCGTGACTGGCTGCTCGCGCTTGCGCGCGGGGCGGGTATCCGCTCCGTCGGCACCCAGCGTAGAGCGGATACCGACACGCTCGAGCCGTCGCCGGTGCGCGACGGCCTGCTCGCCATCGCGGCCACGGCTGGCCGCACGTCGCGCACCGCAGACCAGGCGGCGGCGGCCTTCGCCGCCGCCGCGATCGACTACCACCGCCGGGAGCAGAAGAGTTTCTGGTGGGGACACTATTCTCGGCTCGAATACCCCATCGACGACTGGCAAGACACCCGCGACGTGCTCGTAGTCGACCGCGTCGACGTGGACCGTGACTGGTTTCGCGAGGGCCAGCAGCGCGTCGATCGTCGCCACCTATGGCTTCGGGGGCGTCTGGCACCGGGCAGCAGCATCAAACCGGGTGACCAGGCCGGGCCATACCTGCTCTACGAATACCCCGGGCCTTTCACCAACCCCGACACATCGGAGGGTGCCCGCACCCACCGCGCCGTAAAAGTGCTCGCGGTCGACGACGACGGCGCAATCCTGGTCGAAGAGACCCTGCTGAAAGATGTCGCCCGCTACGACCACCGACCGAGCGCACTCGCACCGGCCGCACCACCCCGACCGTTGCAGCAGAAGCCCGCCATCGATGAGTGGGCTCAAGCGCTCGTTGACGCCCAGCCGGACTGGCCACGCGACCCTATGGTCGATATTTTGCGCCGCACCGCGCCGCGCACCCATGCCGGACACCTAGCGGCCGTCACAGTTGATGGAGAGACCATAGACGCTGTCCTGACAAGTCTGCGTGACCTCGACAGGTCATATCTTGCGATCCAGGGGCCACCCGGCACCGGCAAAACCTACCTCGGCGCCCACGTCATCACGGCGCTCGTGCAGCAGCACGGCTGGAAGATTGGCGTCGTCGCCCAATCCCACGCCGTCGTTGAGAATCTGCTCGGCGCCATCGTCACGGCCGGGCTCGACCCTGCACTGGTCGGAAAGGTGGCCAAAACCGGGGCTGACCCGGCACAGGCCGCGTACACGGTGCTGCCCAAAGACGGCCAGCTGCTCTTTGCACTCGACCACGCCAACTCCGGATTCGTCATCGGCGGCACTGCCTGGGACTTCAGTAATCCTGCCCGTGTGCCGCGGCACAGCCTGGACCTGCTCGTCGTCGACGAGGCGGGGCAGTTTTCGCTCGCCTCGACCATCGCGGCGAGCGTCGGCGCGAAGAACCTGTTATTGCTGGGTGACCCGCAGCAACTGCCGCAGGTGAGCCAGGGCATGCACCCCGAGCCGATCGACCAGTCAGCGCTCGGCTGGGTCGCGGCCGGCCACGACGTGCTGTCAGGGACGCGAGGCTATTTTCTGGCCGAGAGTCGCCGCATGCATCCGGCGGTGACAGCCCCGGTCTCCCGCCTCTCCTACGGTGGACTCCTGCGCGCCAATCCGATCACCTCGACCCGGTTGCTCGCCGGTGTCACGCCTGGGCTGCACGTTGTTCCGGTGGTGCACACCGGCAACGCCATTTCATCGGCTGAAGAAGCGGAAGCCGTCGTGGCACTCGTGCAGAACGTCCTCGGCCGGCTCTGGACCGACCCGACCGACCGCCGCAGCGAGAATCCACTCAGCGAAGCCGACGTGATCGTCGTGACCCCATACAATGCCCAGCTGGCCCTCGTACACGCGGCACTGGCTGCTGCCGGCTACTCCAACGTGAGAGTGGGCACGGTCGATAAATTCCAGGGTCAGGAGGCGGCCGTCGCGATCGTCACGCTCGCCGCCAGCTCGGCGGACGACGTACCGCGCGGCCTGGCGTTCCTCATTATGAAGAACCGCCTGAACGTCGCCATCTCGCGAGCCAAATGGGCCGCGTATCTGGTCTACTCACCTGCCCTGACCGCATACCTGCCGGTAACGCCCGCCGGCCTCGCCGAACTCAGCGCGTTCATCAGCCTGGTGGAGCCAGACCCGGCCGAGATCTAGGCTTGCGGCGGCAAGTCCTTGATGATGTTCGTGATGCGAATCGTCGAGCAGCGCCGGCCGGCATCATCGGTGACGATGATCTCGTGGGTGGTGAGCGTGCGGCCAAGATGAATCGGGGTACACACCCCCGTGACGTAGCCGGACGTTGCCGAGCGATTGTGCGAGGCGTTGATTTCGATACCGACTGCGAGTTTTCCCGGTCCGGCATGCAGATTCGCGGCCATCGAGCCGAGCGACTCACCGAGCACGACATAGGCGCCGCCGTGCATGAGCATGGCCGGTTGCGTGTTGCCCGCCACGGGCATCCGTGCCACGGCCCGGTCAATGGTGAACTCGGTGAACTCCAGTCCCATCTTGTCGGCGAGATCTCCGCAGCCACGCTGCTGAACCCAGGCGAGTGCGTCGTCAGTCGTATTGAACATGATCACCTTTGGTCGGGGAGCCTTGCCGGGGAGACACTTGTAGGCTAGGGGAGTGTTGGACACCGAAAAGCCTACCCTGATGATCATCGACGGCCACTCCCTGGCATTCAGGGCGTTCTACGCCTTGCCGGTGGACAGCTTCCAGACCCATGCCGGTCAGCATACAAACGCCATCCACGGCTTTCTGTCGATGCTGCTCAGCCTGCTGCGCAACGAGAAGCCGACCCACCTCGCCGTCGCCTTCGATATTTCGCGCGCATCCTTTCGCACCAGGGAATACCCGGAGTACAAAGGCACGCGCAATGCGACACCGCCGGAGTTCCTCGGCCAGATTCCACTGCTGCAAGAAGCCCTCGCCGCGATGAACATCACGACCATCACCAAGGAAGACTTCGAGGCCGACGATATTCTGGCGACCCTCTCGGTGCAAGGCACCGTGGCCGGCTACAACGTACTCGTCGTCTCTGGCGACCGGGATGCGATCCAGCTCGTCAACGAGACCGTCACGCTGCTCTACCCATCCAGCCAGGGCGTGTCCGCCCTCACTCGCTACGACCCGGCCCGGGTGCGCGAGCGCTACGGCGTCGAACCGGAGCAGTATCCCGACGTCGCCGCCCTCGTCGGTGAAACCAGTGACAACCTGATCGGCATCAGCAAGGTCGGCGAGAAGACCGCCGTCAAATGGCTCGGCCTCTACGGCAGCCTCGATGGCATCCTTGAACACGCCGACGAGATCAAGGGCGTCGTCGGCAACAACCTGCGCGAGCAGCGGGAGAACGCGATTCGCAACCGCCGTCTCAACCGTCTGGTCACCGACCTGGAGCTGCCTGTGGCCGTTGCCGGCCTCGAACGCGGGGCCATGAACACCGACGCTGTGCGTGACATCTTCACCCGCCTCGAATTCAAGACGTTGCTCGACCGGGTGCTCAAGCTCGCCGGAGAAGACCCGGCGGCCGCAGCATCCGCTCTCGTCGCCGCCATCGACGAGGTTCCAGCCGTGCAGTCGCCCATCGCGCAGGACCTGCTCGACGAAGAATTGCAGTCCTGGCTCGACCGGGCAACGGCGGCGCACCCGGCCGGACTCGGCCTCACGGTGGAAGTGCAAGACGGCAAGGCCATCGGTTTCGGACTGGCCAGCCCGACCGAAACCATCAACCTGCCGTGGCAGCAGGGCCGCAAAGACTACGCTCCGTTCGAAGCTTGGCTCGCGAGCGACGCTCTGAAGATCATGAACGACGCCAAACACCAGGTGAAGGCTCTGCGCCGCAGCGGTCTGCCCTTCGCCGGCCTCGCCTTCGACACGCTGGTCGGCGCCTGGCTCTTTCGCCCGGGTGGCCCAGACAAGTCTTTGGCTGACCTCGTGTCACGGTACCTCGACGAAGCACTGCCGGTGGCCGACCCCAACCAGCTCGTACCCGACGAGACCCAGCAGGCCGGCGCCCCCGCCCAGGCCTGGTACACCCTGCGGGTGTTCGCCGCCGTCGAGACCGCGCTCGACCCCGGCTCTCTCAAGCTGCTGCTGGAGATCGAACTGCCCACCCTGCTGGCTCTTGCCGACATGGAGCTTGCCGGCGTCAGCGTCTCGCACGAGCAACTCGCCGAACTCTCAGCTGAGCTCGGCGCCAGCACCGCGAGTCTCGCGGCGGCGGCCTACGCCGAAATCGGCCGTGAGGTGAACCTCGGCTCACCCAAGCAACTACAAGACGTGTTGTTCGAGCAGCTTGAGATGCCCAAGACCCGGGCCAACAAGACCGGTTTTTCAACGGATGCCGGCGCCCTGGCCGACCTGCAGGCGAGCAATCCGCATCCGTTCCTCGACCTGCTGCTGAAGCACCGTGATGCCACCAAGCTGCGCCAAATTGTTGAGACCCTCGATAAAGCCATCGACAGCACCGGACGCATCCACACTACGTATGTGCAGATCGGTACCACGACCGGCCGCATCTCCTCGAACGACCCAAACCTGCAGAACATCCCCGTTCGCACCGAGGAGGGTCGGCGCATCCGTGCCGCTTTCCAAGCCGGTGCGGGAAGCGAGAGCCTGCTCACGGCAGACTACTCACAGATCGAGATGCGCATCATGGCGCATCTTTCCGAGGACGCGGGACTGATCGAAGCTTTCAATGCCGGCGAGGACCTGCACCGTTTCGTCGGTTCGCGTATTTTCGGTGTCGACCCCGTTGACGTATCCGGTGAGATGCGCAGCAAGGTCAAGGCGATGAGCTACGGGCTCGCCTACGGCCTCAGCGCCTTCGGTTTATCCAAGCAGCTGCGCATCGACACCAAAGAAGCCAAGCAGCTCATGACCGACTACTTCGAGCGGTTCGGAGCTGTGCGCGATTACCTGCGCAACGTCGTTGAGCAAGCCAAGGTCGACGGCTACACCGAGACGATCTACGGGCGTCGCCGGCCGTTCCCTGACCTGGCCAGCCCCAAACGAGTGCTGCGCGACAACGCCGAACGCGCAGCCCTCAACGCTCCGATCCAAGGTTCGGCGGCCGACATCATGAAGATCGCCATGAACGGTATCGCCGCCGACCTGGCGGATGCCTCGATGGAGTCGAGCATGCTGCTGCAGGTTCACGACGAGTTGATTTTCGACGTCGCACCGGGGGAGTGGGACGCCCTGCGCCAGGTCGTCACCCACAACATGGAGTCCGCCGCCGACCTGCTCGTTCCGCTGACGGTGCAGGTCGGTCGCGGACCCAACTGGGACGCAGCCGCCCACTAGTTCCATGCGGGTTGACCGGCCACTCTCCCCGATTGGGGGGTTCGGCCGAAACTCTGGTGTCCTAGGCTCGGGGCATGACACACGACATCCAGCGCACGCCAACGGCCATCGACCAGATCGCTGAAGAGTGGGTGGACACCCTCGTCGACCTCGACCCAACGGTGGGTACCTACATCGGCCGCACCGAGGGGGATGGTCGCTACGGCGACTATTCCCCGGCCGGCCACGAACGATTCATCGCCGAGGCGAAGAAGACCATTGCCCAGCTGGATGCCGCCCACCCGGTCGACAGCGTCGATGACGTCACCCAGACCGACCTGCGCAGCGAGTTGGCCCTCACCGTGGAAAGCTCCGACGCCGAGTTACAGCTACGCGACCTCAACGTCATCGCATCACCGGCGCAGGAGATTCGTGAGATCTTCGACCTCATGCCAACCAAGACCGTTGACGACTGGGCCAACATCTCGTCCCGGCTCGGCAATCTGCCCGCAGCCATCGACGGGTACATCGACACGCTGCGCCTCGGCATCGAACGCGGAGTGACGCCGGCTCTTCGGCAGGTGCGGGAGGTGCTCGCCCAGGCGCAACGCCACTCGGCCAGCGACGGGTTCTTCGCCGAGTTCACCGCGAACGCCGCTGTGGACGATGGCACACTGCCGGCGTCCCTGGTCACAGACCTCGGTGTGGGCGCACGCCGCTCAGCGACCGCCTACGACAAACTGGCCACTTTCTTCACCACAGAACTCGAGGGCAGAGCCACCGAAAACGACGCGATCGGTCGTGATCTCTACTCCCTCGCCTCCCGTCGCTTTTTGGGCGCGACTGTCGACCTCGACGAAACCTACGAATGGGGCATCGAAGAACTCGCTCGCATGGTGGAAGAGCAAGAAAAGATCGCCGACCAGATCAAACCAGGTGCGAGCGTACTCGAAGCCATCGCCTACCTCGACACGGACCCGAAACGCAAACTGCACGGCACGCAGGCCTTGCAGGAGTGGATGCAGAAAACCAGCGATAAAGCCGTCGCCGACCTCGCCGAAACCCAATTCGACATTCCCGACGAGATCAAGACCATCGAGTGCATGATCGCGCCGACCCAGGAGGGCGGCATCTACTACACCGGACCCACCGACGACTTCTCCCGCCCCGGACGCATGTGGTGGTCAGTACCCGTCGGAGTGACCGAATTCGACACCTGGCGTGAACTGACCACCGTCTATCACGAGGGTGTGCCCGGCCACCACCTGCAGATCGGTCAGGCCGTCTACAACCGGGCCAAGCTCAATACCTGGCGCCGCCAACTGGCCGGCACGTCGGGGCACGCCGAGGGCTGGGCGCTCTACGCCGAACGATTGATGGAACAGCTCGGCTACCTCGACGACCCGGCAGACCGTTTCGGCATGCTCGACGGGCAGCGAATGCGCGCCGCTCGTGTGGTTCTTGACATCGGCGTGCACCTCGGCAAGACCCTGCCAGACGGTTCGGGTAAGTGGACTTCAGAGTATGCCTTTCAATTTCTCGGTCAGAACGTCAACATGAATGAGAGTTTCGTGAAGTTCGAGGTGAACCGCTACCTGGGCTGGCCGGGCCAGGCGCCATCGTACAAGGTCGGCCAGCGCATCTGGGAGCAGCTGCGCGACGAGTGTGCCGCTCGCGAGGGAGCGAACTTCAGGGTCAAGGAATTTCATCGTCGTGCCCTGGACCTCGGCGGCGTTGGCCTTGACACCCTGCGGTCGGCCCTGGCGTAACGGGCAGGAGCGACGCAGTCCTCAGTGAGCATATAAGGCTCGGTAAACTAGACGGGTGCGTCCCCCCGAGTCGTCCTCGTTCGATACCTGCTCTGTATCTAGGCCGGAACAAGTAGAGGGCGTCACCGCTCCATTGCAGCTTCGGCCGAAGTCCCGCCGGGCAGTTATTGATCGAACGGGCATCCGCTTTTTGTTTTTGGCTCCAGCCGGGGTGTCGCTGCTGCTTGGGCTATACGCGGCGACGGCCCTGCTCGGCTTCGACGTTCCGCCGCTCGCCGACCGCGTCGCCGCGTCCCACGGTGCGTTGATGGTTTTCGGTTTCGTGGGTACCCTGATTGTGCTCGAACGGGCCGTCGCCATCAAGAGGTGGTGGGCCTTCAGCGCCCCGGCCTTGCTCGGCCTCGGCAGCCTGCTCGTGCTGGCGCCGCTGCCGTCCTGGCTCGGACGTACCGCGATCGCGATCGGGGCGCTCGGCCTGCTGCTGATCTACCGCAGCATCTGGCGACGACAGGCGATGACAGCCGTCGCGATCCAGTTCCTCGGCGGCGTCAACCTCCAAGTGGCCGCAATTCTCTGGCTCGCCAACGTTCCCGTTGCCCACCTGATCCCGGCGTTCAGTGCCTTCCTCGTTCTCACCATCGCCGGCGAACGCCTCGAACTCGCGCGGTTGACCCTGCGCGGCACCCATCCCGGACGAGGTCTGCTGTGGGCGTCGCTGTCGTTGACCGGATGCGTCTCGCTCGCCCTGTGCGTGCCCGCATTGGGCTATCCGTTGTTTGGCCTGGCTCTCCTCTGGGTGGTCTGCTGGCTGTTTCTGCACGACGTCGCGCGCCGCACGCTGGGGTCGTTCGGGCTTCCGAGATACATGGCAGCCTGCTTGCTCAGCGGGTATGCCTGGCTGGTCGTCGCCGGCGGAATCTGGCTCGTCGGAGGCGCCGCGACGAGCGGCCCAACCTACGACGCAGTCATCCATGCGGTACTGCTGGGGTTCACGCTCTCGATGATCATGGCTCACGCGCCCGTCATTCTGCCGGCGGTGCTGCGCCGCCCGCTACCGTACCGGCCGATCATGTACCTACCCGTAGCTCTGCTGCACGCCTCGCTCGTGCTGCGGGTGCTGTTCGGCGATGCGCGCGGCTTGCCCCACCTGCTGCAGCTGGGCGGATCACTCAACATCACAGCCCTGCTGCTGTTCATCGTCATCGCTGTGGTCTCAGCGGCGCTCGGCCCGTTACACCAGGGCAAGCCCGCGAGACCCGTTCGGAAAGACCGACGATGAGTTCCGTCACGGCCCGCGTGCATGCCCGCCGCACCTGGTATCTGCAGACCAACGCCGTCGTCGCCGCCTGGCTCGCCGTACTCGGCGTCGTTGTTCTGGCCCATCAGGGCATTCCGGTTGCCGACTGGCTCATGGTGCATCTTTTGCTGCTCGGTGCAATCAGTACTGCCATCATCATCTGGAGCCAGCATTTCGCCGACACCCTGGTGCGACGGCCGGCACTCGACGGGCGCCGGTCGCTGATCGTACGCCTGGTCGGGCATACGCTTGGGGCCATTCTCGTGATGACCGGCATGATCTTGAACCTGTTCGTCGTGGTGCTCGTGGGCGGCGTGCTGGTCGGCGCGGTGGCGGTGCTGCATACGGTCCTTCTGGGCGGCGAACTCCACCGGGCGAAACCCACCCGCTTCGGCTCGCTCGTGCGTTACTACGTCGTCGCCGCGGTGAGTCTCTTCGGTGGGGTAGGCCTCGGCATCTGGATGGCCAACCCGGGGACGGGCGACGACCTGCACGCTCGCCTCTATGTGGCGCACATCGCCCTTAACGTGCTCGGCTGGGTCGGTCTGACCGCGGTCGGGACCTTGCTGTTGCTCTGGCCTACGGTGCTGCGCACCCGGCTCGGTGATGGAACGGATGCCGCCGCCCGCACCGCCCTTCCCTTACTCACCGCCGGCGTAACGGTCGTCGCCGGCGCCAGCCTGGCCGGAGTGCCGCTCGGTGTCGGGGCGGGCGGCGTGCTCTACCTGCTCGGACTCGTGCCCGTCGTGCGGGAGGCAGTGCGGCAGGCCCGACACGCGCCACCGATGACTTTCGCCGGCTGGAGCCTCGCCGCCTCGATGGCCTGGCTCGCGTTCAGTGTTGCGGCGCTCGGTGTCGTGGTCGTGACCGCGGCCACCCCGGCCGACGCCGTCACCCGCCTCGGCTGGCTGGTGATTCCGTTGCTGGCCGGCTTCAGTGCGCAACTGCTGCTCGGCGCCCTCAGCTACCTGGTTCCGATGGTTTCCGGCGGCGGACCGCAAGCCGGTAAGGCTGCCGCCCTCGAACTCAACCGGGCGCCGCTGTTTCGCCTGCTCGTCGCCAACGGCGGCATCGTGCTGTACCTCCTGCCGGTACCGAGCCTGGTCAAGGTCGTGCTGTCCCTGTTGGTGTTCGGGGTGCTGCTGAGCTTTCTGGTGCTGTTGGTGCGCGCGGTCGCGGCGGGCGGGCGCATCCGCTCCCGTGCCGGGTCCGCTCCGGTCGCCGGGCTTGCAGCGGTCCCGGCCGGTGCGGTGGGCCCGCGCCGCACGCGCAGTGGGATGGCCGCCGCCGCGGTCGGTGCGCTCGTCCTGGCCGCCACCGCGGGTGTCGCACTCGACCCGGTCACGGCCGGGGTCGGTACGGCGTCGCTCACCGCTCAGGGCGCCAACGCGAGCATCGCCTCGGGCGAGGTCACCGACGCGACCGTGACCATGCTGGATATGCGGTTCTCACCGTCAATCCTGACGATACCCGCCGGCAACCGGCTCGAACTCACCGTCACCAACGGTGACACCGCCGTGCATGACCTCACCCTCGTGAATGGGTTGACTTCGGGCCGGGTCGCGCCGGAGGAGACCGTCATCGTCGACGCCGGAATCATGGCCGCCAGCAGTGAAGGCTGGTGTTCCATTGCCGGCCACCGCCAGATGGGCATGGTGCTGCAGATCGTCGTCACGGGGTCCGCAGCGACGGATGCTGCGGCCGACCACGCCGGTCTCGGCGCGACGGGCTCCGAAGCATCCGAAGCATCCGCCGTATCCGAAGCATCCGCCGCCGACGACCTCGGATCCCAGTCTGAGCCCTCGCCGGGATTCGTGGCGCGCGATGCCGCCCTGCTGCCCGCATCCGCCGAAACCCACCACGATTACACCTTCCGGGTCGGCGACACCGAGATCGAGGTCGCCCCAGGAGTGACCCAGACACTGTGGCCGTTCAACGGCACTGCGCCAGGTCCGACCCTGCGCGGAAAAGTCGGCGACACCTTCACGATCACCCTGATCAACGAGGCCTCGATCGGCCACTCCCTCGACTTCCACGCCGGCGCGCTCGCCCCCGACGGTCCCATGCGCACGATCGATCCGGGCGAAACCCTCGAGTATTCCTTCACCGCCACGCGGTCCGGTGCCTGGCTGTATCACTGCTCCACGATGCCGATGTCGCTGCACATCGCCAACGGCATGTTCGGGGCGGTCGTCATCGATCCCGCCGGACTCGACCCGGTCGACCGGGAATACCTGCTGGTCCAGTCTGAGTTCTACCTCGGGCCGCAGGGAGGCGTGGCCGATTCCGACAAGATCGCCGCTGCCGCCCCCGATCTCGTTGTCTTCAACGGGTATGCCGACCAATATCAGGATCAGCCGCTCCGTGCGAAGGTGGGCGAGCGCATCCGCTTCTGGGTAATCGACGCCGGACCCAACCGGGCGAGTTCCTTCCACATCGTCGGGGGCCAGTTCGACACGGTCTACGCGGAGGGTGAATATCTGCTGCGTGACGGCGGCAGCACCGGCACCGGCGGCAGTCAGACGCTGGCGCTCGCGCCGGCGCAGGGCGGGTTTGTGGAGCTGAGTTTTTCCCAGGCAGGTACCTATCCGTTCGTGACGCACGCCCTGACAGACGCTGAACGCGGCGCCGCCGGGCAGATCATGGTCGTCCCGTAGTCACCGTTTGGCGGCAGGGCACCCGCGTTGGACACCGAGTTGCTCCTTGCCGCTCAGGGTGGCTAAACTGAAGTGTCACAATCGTGACGCCTACCCGCTGCCATGCGCGGAGTGTTCCCCGGGTTTTTTTGCCGCTGAGCATCCTCAATACTTGTACGATTTTTTCGCGTATGGCCCGATTTTGTCCATCCTGGAGCAACTACTACATGACAATCGCAACGACCGAACGGGCACCCAAGCAGGTCGCCATCAACGACATTGGATCTGCTGAAGACTTTCTTGCCGCGGTCGAAAAGACTCTGAAATTCTTCAACGATGGAGACCTCATTGAAGGCACCGTTGTGAAGATCGACCGCGACGAGGTTCTGCTCGACGTTGGGTACAAGACTGAGGGTGTCATTCCCTCCCGCGAACTCTCCATCAAGCACGACGTCGACCCGTCTGAGGTCGTCAAGGTCGGCGACCTGGTCGAGGCCCTCGTTCTTCAGAAAGAAGACAAAGAAGGCCGCCTCATCCTGTCCAAGAAGCGGGCTCAGTACGAGCGTGCATGGGGCGACGTCGAGAAGATCAAGGAGTCCGACGGTGTTGTCACCGGTTCGGTCATCGAGGTCGTCAAGGGTGGACTCATCGTTGACATCGGCCTGCGCGGCTTCCTGCCGGCATCGCTCATCGAACTTCGCCGCGTTCGCGACCTGACCCCGTACCTGGGCCAGGAGATCGAAGCGAAGATCCTCGAACTCGACAAGAACCGCAACAACGTTGTGCTGTCACGCCGCGCCCTGCTCGAGCAGACGCAGAGCGAAAGCCGCACCACGTTCCTCAACAACCTCCAGAAGGGACAGGTCCGCAAGGGCGTCGTCTCCTCGATCGTCAACTTCGGTGCGTTCGTCGACCTCGGCGGCGTCGATGGTCTGGTTCACGTTTCCGAGCTCAGCTGGAAGCACATTGAGCACGCCAGCGAGGTCGTTGAAGTTGGCCAGGAAGTCACCGTCGAGATTCTCGAAGTTGACCTCGAGCGCGAGCGTGTCTCGCTGTCCCTCAAGGCAACGCAGGAAGACCCGTGGCAGGTATTCGCCCGCACCCACGCCATCGGCCAGGTTGCACCGGGTAAGGTCACCAAGCTCGTCCCGTTCGGCGCGTTCGTTCGCGTGGCCGAGGGCATCGAGGGCCTCGTACACATCAGCGAGCTCTCCGGCAAGCACGTCGAGCTCGCCGAGCAGGTTGTCTCGGTCGGCGACGAGGTCTTCGTCAAGGTCATCGACATCGACCTCGAGCGTCGCCGCATCTCGCTGAGCCTCAAGCAGGCCAACGATGGCGTCGACCCCGACGGCACCGAGTTCGACCCGGCGCTCTACGGAATGCTCACCGAGTACGACGACAAGGGCCAGTACAAGTACCCCGAAGGCTTCGACTCCGAGACCAACGAGTGGCGCGAAGGCTTTGACGAGCAGCGCGAAAAGTGGGAGCAGGACTACGCTGCTGCCCAGGCTCGCTGGGAAGCCCACAAGAAGCAGGTTTCGACCGCGAACGACGAGATCGCTGCCCCCAGCGACGTTGCACCGGCTGGATCGGCCTTCTCGAGCGAGTCGGCTGGCGCCGGCACGCTCGCCGACGACGAAGCACTCGCGGCTCTCCGCGAGAAGCTCTCCGGCGGCAACTAGCACCACAGCTACACCCCCACAGCGGGCTGCATCCTTCGGGATGCGGCCCGCTGTGTCGTGGAACCGACGGATCTGATACCCACGGTTCACGTAACGCCTGTGGTTGAGCCGGATGCCATAGGCCGATGGGCATCCGTCGCGGTCGGGCTGACCGTGGAACTCTGAAACTTCGTGCTATACCTGATAGTGAGGATATCTTCTCCTCCTTGGCGCGTCCCGATATCTTCAGGATTGCCGCGCACCTCCAACTTCCCCACGAGAACCTGTTTTCTGGATGAATTCGCCCGTGCACACCAGTTCCACGAACCACAGCCCCATCGGAGAATTTCATGAATAGTTTTCATCCCTCAGACAACGGCGGCACGGGAGGCCCCGCTGCTTTCGACGCAGCGTCGCCCAGCCTCACTGAAGCCATCGTCAGCAGCAGCATCACCATCCAGAGTGACTCGACGGCGCTTGTCGTCGAAAACGATCCTAAATCGGCCGAGATCCTGCGGCTGCTCCTGGAGACGGAAGGATTTCGGGTGATCACGGTCGCGAGCGGCGAGGAAGCTCTCGAGATCGCTCGGCGCATCCCGCTGAGCCTGATCACCCTCGACGTGAACCTTCCTGGAATGGACGGTTGGAAATTCCTGCTGAAACTGCAAGATTCGCTGGGGCTGGCATCCGCACCGGTCATCATCATCGATGGCCTGACGGACATGGGCATGGCGCTGAGCCGGGGGGCTGCTGCCGTCCTGGAGAAACCGCTCCAGCCAGCCGAGCTGCAAACCTCACTCGCCCTGCTGGGTCTTCGTGCGGATCGGCCGCAGACACGCACCATCCTCGTCGTTGAGGATGAAGAAACCGTCAACCAGGACACGCTGGACGGCGGCCCCAAACAAGGTTGTGGTCGAGGTGAATGGGCCTGACATCGACCGTGCGGCACTCCTGGCGGAGATTCAGCGGGCCCTCGGGTAGGGCGACGCCCGCCGTTCGGTATTGATGCAGGCGGTCGCATCCGCTCGGCGGCGCAGCGGATAGCATGGCGGAATGTATCTGATTGGACTGACCGGCGGAATCGCGTCGGGCAAGAGCACCGTGGCAAAGCGCCTGGCTTCCTGGGGTGCCATCGGAATCGACGCCGACCAGCTGGCCCGTCAAGTGGTCGAACCCGGAACGCCCGGCCTCGCCGCAATCGTCGCCGAGTTCGGCGACACGATCCTGCTGAACGATGGCACGCTAAATCGACCAGCGCTGGGCGCCATCATTTTTACCGACGCGCGCCAGAGGGAGCGGCTGAACGCCATCACGCATCCGGCGGTACGGCGGCTCACTCGCGATCGGGTCGCCGCCGCGGTGGCCGCCGACCCGCACGTCATCGTCGTGTACGACGTTCCGCTCCTGGCCGAGGCCATCGCCGGCGGCCTGGTCACGTTCGATCTGATCGTTGTCGTGCATGCAGATGCCGAGACCCGAATCGAGCGCATGGTGGCGTTACGTGGGCTGTCGCGTGAGGAAGCTACCCACCGCATTGCCGCGCAGGCGAGTGATGCGGACCGCCTCGCCCTGGCTGATGTCGTCATCGACAACAACGGCACTGTCGAAGCGACTCTGTCCCAGGTCGACGCACTGTGGACTCGCGTACGGGCGGCCGAAGCTGGAGCGGCCGAAGCTGGAGTAGGCGAAGCTGGCGCGGGCGAAGCTGGAGCAGGCGGAGCTGGAGCAGGCGAAGCTGGAGCAGGCGGAGCTGGAGCGGCCGAAGCTGGAGCAGGCGAAGCTGGCGCGGGCGAAGAGACCGACGACGCCCCCACGCCGGAGTCCACCTGCAGAGGTTGACTGTCAGACCCCCTTTGTACAATGAGGGCATGGAACCCACGCGCTCTGTGAACCCGTTTGAAGTGGTCAGTGAGTACACCCCGAGCGGCGACCAGCCGTCCGCCATCGCCGACCTGACCGCCCGCATCAATGCCGGAGAAACCGACATCGTTCTGCTTGGAGCCACCGGTACCGGCAAGTCAGCCACGACTGCCTGGCTGATCGAGCAGGTGCAACGCCCGACGCTCGTGCTCGCCCACAACAAGACTCTCGCGGCCCAGCTGGTCAATGAATTTCGCGACCTCATGCCCAACAACGCGGTCGAGTACTTCGTTTCGTACTACGACTATTACCAGCCCGAGGCCTACGTTCCGCAGACCGACACGTTTATCGAAAAGGACTCCTCGATCAATGAGGAGGTTGAACGGCTGCGGCACTCCACCACCAATTCGCTGCTGAGCCGCCGCGACGTCATCGTGGTGTCCACCGTGTCGTGCATCTACGGGCTCGGCACGCCGCAAGGCTATCTCGACGCCATGATCGCGCTGCAGATAGGCCAGAAAGTCAGCCGAGACTGGTTGGTACGCAAATTCGTGGCGATGCAATACAAACGAAACGATGTCGATTTTTCGCGAGGCAATTTTCGAGTGCGTGGCGACACCATCGAGATCATCCCAATGTACGAAGAGCTCGCTATTCGCATCGAGATGTTCGGCGATGAGATTGAGGGGCTCTACAGCCTGCATCCGCTCACCGGTGACATCGTCAAAAAACTCGATTCGGTATCCGTTTTTCCCGGCTCGCACTATGTCGCAAGCGACGACGTGATGCGCCGTGCCATCGGCACCATCGAGATCGAGCTTGCTGAGCGCCTCGAGGTGCTCGAACGTGAGGGCAAGCTACTCGAAGCCCAGCGTCTGCGCATGCGCACCACCTTCGACCTCGAGATGATGGAGCAAATCGGGTTCTGCTCCGGCATCGAGAACTACTCTCGGCACATCGATGCGCGTGAGCCGGGAGAGGCTCCGCACTGCCTGCTCGACTACTTTCCCGACGATTTTCTCATGGTCATCGATGAGTCGCACGTGACCGTGCCGCAGATCGGTGCCATGTACGAGGGGGACTCCTCTCGAAAGCGCACCCTGGTCGACCACGGCTTTCGGCTACCGAGCGCGCTGGACAATCGACCGCTCAAGTTCAACGAGTTCAAGAACCGAGTAGGTCAGACCGTGTACCTGTCGGCCACGCCGGGCAAGTACGAGATGGGTATCGCCGATGGCATCGTCGAACAGATCATCCGCCCGACCGGCTTGATCGACCCCCAGATCATCGTCAAGCCGAGCGCCGGGCAGATCGACGACTTGCTTGAAGAAATCAAAAAGCGCACCGAACGCAATGAGCGCGTGCTGGTCACAACGCTCACCAAGAAAATGGCCGAGAACCTCACCGACTTTCTCACCGAAGCGGGGGTGCGCGTGCGCTACCTCCATTCCGACGTCGACACCCTGCGTCGAGTCGAGCTCCTCACCGAGCTCCGTGCGGGCATTTACGATGTGCTGGTCGGCATCAACCTGCTGCGCGAGGGGCTCGACCTGCCCGAGGTATCCCTCGTCGCTATCCTCGATGCCGACAAAGAAGGGTTTCTGCGCTCGGCCACGTCCCTTATCCAGACCATCGGGCGAGCCGCCCGCAACGTTTCCGGCGAAGTGCACATGTACGCCGACCGACTGACGGCATCCATGGCGAAAGCGATCGACGAGACCGACCGCCGCCGGGAGAAGCAGGTCGCATACAACACCCTGCACGGCATCGACCCGACGCCGCTGCGCAAACGCATCGGCGACATCACCGAGGCCCTCGCCCGAGAGGAGGCGGACACCGCCGAACTTCTCGCCGGCCGAGATGCCCGGCGCAAGAGTTCCAGTCCCAACCGGCGGGTCGGCCTCGCCGCGAACGGCGCCAACGACCTCGAATCGATCATCGCCGACCTCAACTCGCAGATGCTCGAGGCTGCCGGGGAGCTGAAGTTCGAACTTGCCGCGCGCCTGCGTGACGAGCTCTCCGAGCTCAAGCGTGAGCTGCGCCAGATGGAGAAGGCTGGCCACCTGCAGTAACCGTGCAAGCGTGCCTCCGAACGGGGTGCCTACGCCGAGCCCTGTTCTCGCGGCACCTGTTGAGGATCGCAGCACGCGTTCTTAGGGGGGCCGCGATCCTGAACAGGTGCCGCGAGCCGGTGTCCGTCCCGAGGCGGCGCGGGCCAGAGCGTCGTGGCACTCGTTTGGTCTCGCGGTTTTCGTTGCAACGAGTGCGGCGATCCTAAACGAGTGCCGCGAGAGCGGATGCCCGATCTCGGTCGTCCGATTCAGTCGAACGCGGCCCGATTGCTGAACCGAGTGCGGTTTCCCCCAGCAGCGAGGGCACCACCGACCGCGACGACCGCCGGGAGCGCCACCACGATCAGCGCGAGCTGCAGCCACGGGGGAGTGAACGGTAGCAAAGAGAGCCCAGCGGTGTCGCGGGTCAGCGACAGCGCGAGCGAGGGAACCCGCCCGAGCAGCACCCCGATGACGCTGCCGAGGCCAACGATCACCACCGCCTGCCAGAAGCCGAAGGCCCGGCGCACTCGCGGGGAGGCCCCGAGCGAGGTGAGCACGGCGTTGTCCCGGTGCCCGTCAGCGCGGGCGAGCCCGATGGTGATCGACGCCGTGACCAGGGCGATGATCGCCGTGAGACCGAGCAGGGCCCAGGTCCACGACGCTCCATAAGTCTGTGGGCCCGTCTCGGTTTGCAGGTAGATCCCCGGCGAGATGGCGGCGAGTGCACCCTGCGCATGGTCATATTCTGCCTGGGTCGGGTCTTTGCCGATACTGCTGACGACCACCGACGGCCGGTAGTCGAGGCCAGCATTGTCGGCTGTGGAAGTCAGCATGAACACGGCGTACGGCAGCGGATGCTCGGGCTCCTGCACGCTCCCGGCCAGCGACACGCTACGCGCGGGTTCAAGCACGGAGTTGAGCTCCGTGATCCAGTCAATGCGTATCTCTCCGTTGACGACGTACTGCGGGTAAGTCGCCACGGCCCCGCCGACGGCGAGCATCTTCTGAGACTTCTCGGAGACGGGTTCGCCGAGAATCGCGGCGAAATCCGCCAGATCGCCCACCCAGATGTGGTCGTTCATACTCGAGTTCATCATCGTGTCGAGATAGTGCGGAGTGGGGCAGCGGATGTCGGTGGGTGTGTCCTCATGATCGGCGTCCATTCGAGTGACATCACTCGGGCATACCGTGTCGGCATCGATCCGGGGGAGGGCGAAGGTGGGTGCATCCGCGGTGGTGCCGTCGGTATCCGCTTCTCCGAATCCTGTCGGCGGATCCTCTGCACTGCTCAGCAGCCTGGCCCGTGCGCTCGGAAAGCTGCTGTCGACGGCGGCAACGACTTCGGGCCCGGTGGTTTGCAACACCTGGCCGTACGGCGGCTCATTGAGAGAGGTCGTCAGACTCACCGATGCCGTGTCCAGCGGGGCACCGTAGGTGTAGCCCTTGGTCGAATTCAGCTGCATGGTTGAAATGAGACTCATCGCGACGGTCGCCACGAAAACGCAGCTCATAATAGCCGCGAGGGCTGGAACGCTGCGCCCGGGGTTTCGCGCTACATCGCGGGCTGCGAGCCTCGCGCCGGGTCCGAACCGGGAGGCGACGCGGGCAGCCCACCGCAGAATCAGGGGAGCGACGAAAACCGCCCCGATCTGCATGATCACCGGACCGGCGACAATAAGGGCGATGCCGAAATTGGCCAGACCCACCTGATACACCGGTGCGTATGCGGCGAGTTCGACCACGCCACCGGTGAGGGCGATGACCGCGCCGATTGCCAACAGAACGATCCCGGCCACCGGGCGGCGGCGTGTCACTCGCGGCGGACGCTGGGCACCGCGCAGCTCAGCCAAGACATCGATGCGGCCGGCCGCTCGGGCTGGAACCGCGGCTGCGCACCAGCCGGCGAGCACGGCGAAGGCGGCGATGACGCTGAGGGACACCACGTCGAGGTGAAATCCCGGATACCGGGCGGCGCTTCCGTTCGCCGAAATCTGCATGAAGATCCAGGCGCCGGCGAGGCCGAGCACGGATCCCAGGGCGGCACCGACCGCGCCGAGAATGACTCCGCCGAACGACATGACGCGAAACAGCATCCGTTTGTCGCCGCCGACGCTCGCCAGTGTCGCTAGGGTGCGCTGCTGGGTGCGCGCGCCAACTGTGAATGCGGCGCCCGCGAGCAGCGCGACCTCGAACAGGGCGAATCCGCCGAGCAGGGCGACGAACAGATTGGTCGTACTGCGGGAAAACCCACCGTCAAAGGTGTAGCTGCCCACCGGCGGCGGGTCCAGCAGCACGGTGCGCGACAGCACGGTCGCACCGCGCGGGTTGAGGTCCCCGATCTGGCTCCAGGTGAGCGGGGTGTCGGGCAGGTACCACTCGGTCATCAGGTCGGTGTCGTCGGGCAGTACGCCGTCAAAGACTCCTGGCAGCCCGTAGAACCCGACCGCGGAGTCGTCGAGGGTTGCGCTTTGAATTGTGCCAACTATGGTGAACGAGCGCGCTTGTGGCGCGGTGAAGGCAGCCGTCGACCCGATCTGGGCTCCCAGACGATCGAGGGCGGCAGCGGTCACCATGATCTCGTCGTCACTGGTCGGGGCCGATCCCGCCGTCACGTCGTACTTTCCGGCGAATGCCGGGTCCCACGGCTGTCCCTGCACCGCCGGAAACGACGCGAGCCCGTCTTTCGTCTCCACCACGACAGGCGTTGACCGGATGGAGAGCAAACGTGTACCGTCGGCAAACAGCGACGCGGCGGCGACCGGCATCGGTTCGATCGACTGCACGGCGTCGACACGGCCCGCCTCGTCGCTGTAACCCCAGTTCCCCTGGTTCAGCGGGTCCTGCGTGAGTTTCGGGTGTGGCGCGGCGACAATCTGTACCCGCGCCTCAGTCGACCCGAGTTCCAGTTCAACGCGCTCAGCGGGTGTCGCGACATTGCTCGCGGTCACGGTCGTGATCCCCACCATCCCGAGCACGGGAATCGCAACGAGCAGGGCGATCAGTGCGCTGCGACCCGGGGACTGTCCGGCCATCCGCCGGGCGATTCGAAACGCGATTCGAGTTCGAGCGGCAGGCTCACGTTTTCGAGCGCGGTCAGTGAGGGGATCAGGTTAAAGTCTTGAAAGACGAAGCCGAGGCTGCGCCGGCGCAGGGTCGCGAGTTGCCGGGCCGGAAGCTGACTGAGCCAGTGCCCTTCAACGATGACCTCGCCGGCCGTCGGCGGGGTCAGCCCACCGGCCACGGTGAGCAGGGTCGATTTCCCCGAACCGGATGCCCCCATCACCGCCACGAGTTCGCCGCGGCTCACCGACAAGTCGACCCCAGCAAGCGCCGTGATCGCGGTCTCGCCGCGGCCGTACTGCATCGAGACGCCGTCGAGTTGCAAGAGTAGATCGGAGCCGGTCATGCGCTGGCCGCCGCCGTCTTGGCCGGGCGGCCACGCTTGGGTACCTCGGTGTTCAGCGGCAACGGTTCAGCCAGGCCGGCGGCCCGCGCCCTGGCCAGCCGGTGCTCCGAGTGGTCCAGCCAGCGTGCTTCGGCCTCAGCCGCGAAGATGAGCGAGTCGATTACGAGCAGCCAGGCCAACTGCTCGGAGGATTCCGGGTCGGCGGTCGCGTTCTTGGTGCGAGTCAGCTCCTGCAAGGTGCGCATGGTGGCGGTGCGCTGCACCTGAATCACCTGGGCGATGTCGACGCCCGGTAGCGTCACGGCGATCGCGAGCTTGATGGCGAGCTCGTCGCGGGTGGCCATGGTGCGCACCACGGGGGAGCCGAGCCAGTCAGCGACTTCCGCGCTGCCGGCATCCGTTATCTCGACGTAGTTCTGGCCATCGGCGTCGATGTCTGCCTTCTGCACCAGGCCGTCCCGCTCGAGGCGGTCGAGGGTGTTGTAGATTTGACCCACGTTGAGCGGCCAGGTCGATCCGGTGCGACGGTCGAATTCGGCCCGCAACTGGTAGCCGTAGCACGGCCCTTGGTTCAGGATGGCGAGCAGGCTTTGGCGAACAGACATACAACCTCCGATGGATCGGTCTGCTAATTATTACCGTGTATATACATACACCGTATCAATATATAGGCGGCCGCGTGTTCGCTCTCGGCGGCGGTCGTTGGACGTCACTGTCAGCGGCGTTGCATAGAATCGATAAGTGTCGATTACCAAGGTAGAAACAGGTCCGAAACTCAGTGTGCGCGGAGCCCGCGTACACAACCTCCACAACGTTGATCTGGAGATTCCGCGCGATTCGCTCGTAGTTTTCACCGGGCTTTCGGGTTCGGGCAAGTCATCGCTGGCCTTTGACACCATTTTCGCCGAGGGTCAGCGCCGCTACGTCGAGTCGCTTTCAGCGTATGCCCGGCAGTTCCTCGGGCAGGTTGACCGTCCCGATGTGGACTTCATCGAGGGCCTGAGCCCGGCGGTCTCGATCGATCAGAAATCGACTAACCGCAACCCGCGTTCCACGGTGGGGACCATCACGGAAATCTACGACTACATGCGCCTGCTCTGGGCCCGCATCGGTGTGCCGCACTGCGCCGTTTGTGGTGAGATCATCCGGTCCCAGACCGTACAGCAGATCGCCGACCAGCTCATGGAGCTGAAGTCGGGCATCCGCTATCAAGTGGTCAGCCCGATCATCTCGCAAAAGAAGGGCGAGTTCGTCGACCTGTTCCAGGAACTCGCCGGCGGTGGATATTCCCGCGCGATCGTCGACGGTACGCAGATTCAGCTGAGTGAACCGCCCACGCTCAAGAAACAGCAGAAGCACGATATCGCGGTCATCGTCGACCGCCTCGTCGCCGGCCCTGAGCTTCTTTCCCGCCTCACCGACTCGCTCGAAACAGCGCTCAAGCTCACCGACGGACTCGTACAGATCAACTTCCTCGACGAGGAAGGCGATAAGGCCTGGCAGAACTATTCCGAAAAGCTCTCCTGCCCGAACAACCACCCGGTGCAGCTGACCGAAATCGAGCCGCGCACTTTCTCGTTCAATGCTCCGTTCGGTGCCTGCCCCGAGTGCTCCGGTCTCGGCACCCGCATGTCGGTCGACGAAGACCTGCTGCTCGGCGATCCCGACTTGAGTATCGCCGAGGGTGTTGTGCTGCCGTGGACCACCCAGGGCAAGGGACTGTTCCAGTACTACGAGAAACTGCTCGACGGCCTCGCCCGTGACCTCGACTTCTCCCTCGACACCCCCTGGGGTGAACTGACCAGTGAGGTACAGAACGCCGTCATGCGCGGTGACAACTTCGAGGTGCGCGTCAAGTGGAAGAACCGCTATGGCCGGGAGATGAGCTACACCTCGGGCTTTGAGGGCGTCGTTCCCTACATCGAACGCCAGTACCTGCAGGCCGAGAGCGACACCCAGCGTCAGCGCTGGTCCGAGTACCTGCGCGAGGTTGACTGCCACGTCTGCAAAGGCACCCGGCTCAAGCCCGAAGTGCTCGCCGTACTCGTGCACGAGGCGAGCATTGCGGATGTCTGCGCGCTCAGCTTGAGCGATGCACGCGAATTCATGGACCGGCTCACGCTCACCGACCGCGAGGCGGCCATTGCCGCCCAGGTCTTGCGCGAGATCCGGGCACGCCTCGACTTTCTTATTCGAGTCGGGCTGAACTATCTCAACCTTGCTCGTGCTGCGGCGACCCTCTCCGGTGGCGAGGCGCAGCGCATCCGCTTGGCGACGCAGATCGGCTCCGGCCTCACCGGGGTGCTCTATGTGCTCGATGAGCCGAGCATCGGCCTGCACCAGCGTGACAATCGCCGCCTGATCGAGACGCTCGTCACCCTGCGTGACCTCGGTAATACGCTCATCGTGGTCGAGCACGACGAAGACACCATCAAAACCGCCGACTGGGTCGTTGACATCGGGCCGGGCGCCGGGATCAACGGCGGGCACGTCGTGCACTCCGGGTCTTATGAGGGTCTGCTGGCCAATACCAAATCGCTCACCGGAGACTACCTGTCCGGGCGCAAGTCCATCGCCACGCCGAAAACTCGCCGCCCGATCGACCCGGAACGACTCATCGGCGTCACCGGTGCGGAGGCGAACAACCTGCAGAAGGTCTCGGTGACTTTCCCCCTCGGCACATTCACCGCTGTCACCGGGGTGAGCGGCTCCGGCAAGTCCTCGCTCGTCAACGACATCCTCTACCGGGTGCTCGCCAACCGGCTCAACGGTGCCCGCAAGCTGCCAGGTAAGCACACCAGGGTTACCGGGCTGGAGCAGCTGGACAAGGTAATCCATGTCGACCAGGCACCGATCGGCCGCACGCCGCGCTCCAACCCGGCCACCTACACCGGCGTATTCGACAAGATCCGCACTTTGTTCTCGGAAACCATCGAATCCAAGACTCGCGGCTACCTGCCCGGCCGGTTCAGCTTCAACGTCAAGGGCGGGCGCTGCGAAGCCTGCTCGGGCGACGGCACGATCAAGATCGAAATGAACTTCCTGCCCGACGTGTATGTCGCTTGTGAGGTGTGTGGGGGAGACCGGTACAACCGCGACACCCTGACCGTGCACTACAAGGGCAAGAACATCGCCGAGGTGCTCGACATGCCGATCAGCGAGGCGGCCGATTTCTTCGAACCGATCTCGTCGATCCACCGTTTTCTCAAGACGCTGGTCGAGGTCGGCCTCGGCTATGTTCGGCTCGGCCAAAGCGCCACCACCCTCTCCGGCGGCGAGGCGCAGCGGGTGAAGCTCGCCACCGAATTGCAGCGACGCTCCAACGGTCGCAGCGTGTACGTGCTCGACGAGCCCACGACGGGCCTGCACTTCGAAGACGTGCGCAAACTGCTGCTCGTGCTCAACAGCCTTGTCGACAAGGGCAACACCGTCATTGTCATCGAGCACAACCTTGACGTCATCAAGTCCGCTGACTGGGTGATCGACCTCGGACCAGAAGGCGGCTCCGGCGGCGGCAAAGTGCTCGCGACCGGCACGCCCGAACATCTCGCCACGGTCAAGAAGAGCTTCACTGGTACCTTCCTGAAAGAGGTCCTGGCTGCCGACTAGGCGGCAAATATCCATGTCTGATGCCCTGAGCTATCGCCCAAAAACGGGCGAGATTCCTACGACCCCCGGGGTGTACCGGTTCCGCGACGCGACCGGGCGCATCCTCTATGTCGGCAAAGCTAAAAACCTGCGTGCGCGGCTGAGCAATTATTTCGCGCCGCTGCATAGCCTGCACGAACGTACCCGGCGCATGGTGACGTCTGCGGCCGGGGTCGAGTGGACGGTCGTCGGCACCGAGGTCGAGGCCCTGCAGCTCGAGTGGATGTGGATCAACGAGTTCGATCCGCCCTTCAACGTGCAGTTCAAAGACGATAAGTCTTACCCGTATCTCGCCGTCACGCTGGGTGACGAGGCGCCGCGCGCCCTGGTCACCCGCACCGAAGGCATCAAGGGTGCTCGCTATTTCGGTCCATACCCCAAGGTGTGGGCGGTGCACGAAACCATTGAGCTCATGCTCAAGGCCTTCCCCATCCGCACCTGCAACAATGCCAACTACAAGCGGGCGATGCAGAGCGGCAAGCCCTGTTTCGCCGGCCAGATCGGACGCTGCTTCGGTCCCTGTTCCGGTCTGGTTTCGATGGAAGACCACCGAAAGATCGTCAACGAGTTCGTGAGCTTCATGGGCAGTCACGACAAGAAACTCATCAACCTCCTCACCCAGGAGATGAAAGACGCCGCGGCCGCGCAGCAATATGAAATCGCCGGCAAACGCCGTGACCAGGTGCGTGCACTCAATGCTGTACTCGAGAAAAGCGCCGTTGTGCTGCGCGACAACGTCGATATTGATCTGTTCGCCATCGAACAAGACGAGTTGGCGGCGGCCGTGCAGTTGTTCATCGTGCGCGGTGGGCGTATCCGCGGCGTGCGCGGGTGGATGGTCGACAAGGAACTCGACGTCACCATGAGCGAACTCATCGACTCCATGATGCAGACGGCGTACAACCACGACGCAGTGCCGCCGCGCGAAATCGTGCTCCCCGAGCTGCCAGACGACGCGGAGGCTCTCGAGGCGTCGCTGGCTGAGCTGGCCGGTCGCAAGGTGCGGCTCGTTGCCGCCCAACGCGGAGAGAAGGCTGCTCTGCTCGTGACAGCGAGCAACAACGCCAAGCAGGCGCTGATGCTCTACAAAACCCGTCGCAGCTCGGACTTCGTCGCACGCTCCAAGGCCCTGGAAGACATTCAGGATGCCCTCGAGATGCCGGACGCTCCTCTGCGCATGGAGTGCTACGACGTGTCGCACCTGAGTGGCACGAACATCGTCGCGTCCATGGTCGTCTTCGAAGACGGGTTACCCCGCAAAGATGAATACCGCCGCTTCAACATTCCCGAATCAACCGACGACACCGACTCGATTTATCAGATTCTCACTCGACGCCTTGCTTACCTGAAGCCAGAGGCCGGTGCTGCGGATGCATCACCTCCCGCGCCGGGCGCTGTTGATTTAAGCGACATCGCCCAGGTGGAGCAGAAGCGCGCCAAATTCAAGTACCTGCCCAACCTGCTTATCGTCGACGGCGGCCAGCCGCAGGTCGCCGCCGCCAAACGCGCCCTGGCCGAATCGGGCGTGACCGGAATCCAGTTGTGCGGGATCGCCAAGCGGCTCGAGGAAATCTGGCTGCCCGACTCCGACTACCCGGTTATTCTGCCCCGCAACAGCGACGCGTTGTTTCTGATCCAGCGCATCCGCGACGAAGCTCATCGGTTCGCCATCACGCATCAGCGCATTCGCCGTAAAAAGGACATCTCCTCGATTCTGGGTGAAGTCGCGGGGCTCGGGCCGGCTCGGGTGAAAGTTTTGTTGCAACATTTCGGTTCGGTGGCGCGCCTCAAGGTGGCTTCGGTGGCGGAAATTGCGGATGTCCGTGGCATCGGCTCGGTGCTGGCGGAGTCTATCTACGCCCACCTGCGCGCCTGAACGACACCCGAAACCGGCCAGCGCTCGGTAGGCTTGCTAGTCCATCAACTTCTCATTAAGGCGATTTCCAAGAATGACTACGGACCCCGACAAGCAGGAAGTGCTGATCGTCACGGGAATGTCCGGGGCGGGACGCTCCACCGTAGCCAACGCATTGGAAGACCTGGACTGGTACGTCGTCGACAATCTTCCGCCGCAAATGCTGCGGCCCCTGGTCGATCTGGTCGAACGGGCCGGCACGAATTTGCCCAAGATCGCGGCTGTCGTGGACATTCGTGGCCGCGATCTGTTCGGTGATTTTCTCGAAACCGTGCAGCAACTTCGCAGCAACACCCAGGTGCAGGTTATCTTTCTTGAAGCCCGGGACGACGCGCTCGTGCGCAGGTTTGAATCCGTACGTCGGCCGCATCCGCTGCAGGGCGACGGTACCCTTCTCGACGGCATTTCGGCGGAACGTTCTCGGTTGCTCGCCGTTCGGGAATCGAGTGATCTCGTCGTTGACACCTCTGACCTCAACGTGCACCAGCTCGCGACGACGATCACCGAGCGGTTCGCGGCCGAGGGGCGAGCGGGGGTTCAGCTGACCATTATGAGCTTCGGCTTCAAGTACGGTCTGCCGACGGATGTCGATCTGATCGCGGATGTTCGCTTTTTACCGAACCCGTTCTGGATTCCCGAGTTGCGCGCACACACCGGTGTCGAGCCGGAGGTGAGAGACTTTGTACTTGCCCAAACGGGTGCTCTTGATTTTATCGACCACTACGCCGCCGCCATGGCGACGGTGCTGGCCGGGTATCAGCGGGAAAATAAACACCACGCCACCATCGGCATCGGCTGCACCGGAGGCAAGCACCGCTCTGTCGCCATGGCCAGGGAACTGGCCTCGCGGCTTGAAAAACTTCCCGGTGTCGCGGTCAATATCAAGGACCGCGACCTCGGACGCGAATAAGCGATCCCGGGCGCAGCATCCAGCTCCCCAGGCTTTCACCACTCAGACGTAACGCAACTGATCAACAGAATGGAAAAGCGATTGGCACTCACCGCCGACGTTAAAGATGAACTTTCGCGCGTGGAGGTCTCCAAGACCACCGTGCGCGCGGCCGAACTGGCCACGATTCTCCGGTTCTCCGGCGGATTACACATGATCAGCAGCCGCATCGCGATCGAGTCCGAACTCGACACTGCCATCTTGGCTCGAAGGGTGCGCAAAGATCTCGCTGAACTCTATGGGGTACGCAGCGCTCTGCAGGTCATCGCGGCCACCGGCATCCGTCAGTCCAGCCATTACCTCGTCCAGGTGATCGAGGGAGGCGAGACACTGGCGCGACAAACCGGCCTGCTGGATGCCCGCCGCCGCCCGATTCGCGGTCTGCCCAACCGTCTGACCACGGGCTCGAAGGAAGAAATCGCCGCCGTCTGGCGCGGCGCTTTCCTCGCCCATGGCACCCTGACCGATCCGGGCCGATCGGCGGCGCTTGAGGTCGTCTGTCCCGGCAACGAGGCAGCCATGGCACTCGTCGGAGCGGCCGGACGCCTCGGCGTCGCGGCCAAGGCGCGCGAAGTCCGGGGGGTGCACCGCGTCGTCATCCGCGATGGCGACGCCATAGGGGCGATGCTCGTTCACATGGGTGCCACCAACACGGTGCTCAACTGGGAAACCTTGCGCCAACGCCGCGAAGTGCGGGCCACAGCAAACCGATTAGTCAACTTTGATGACGCCAACCTGCGTCGTTCCGCCGAAGCAGCGGTTGCGGCCTGCACCCGGGTGCAGCGAGCGATGGATATCCTCGGCGAGGATATCCCCGAGCACCTGCGCTACGCGGGAGACCTGCGTCTGAACTTTCGTGACTCCAGCCTCGACGAGCTCGGCCACCACGCCGATCCGCCCATGACCAAGGACGCCGTCGCCGGCCGAATTCGACGCCTGCTCGCTATGGCAGACAAAAAAGCGGTCGAACTCGGCGTCGAAGGCACCGACGTCGGCTATCCGATTCATCCCGATGACGTAGCGCCCGTCTGAATCGAACCGTGACGGTGCGCGAGGTCATGAATTCTGTGACTTCGAACGCGCGCGGTTAGACTGAATTGTCGCTTTCAACGCCGCCGCACCCGGTACGGTGGCATAACTCACAAGGAGAAAAGTAATGGCTGAATACACCCTGCCCACCCTTGATTATGATTACGCGGCTCTCGAGCCCAGCATCAGCGGCACCATCATGGAACTTCACCATGGCAAGCACCACCAGGCTTACGTCACCGGCGCCAACACGGCACTTGCCCAGCTCGCGGAGGCCCGAGACAGCGGAAGCCTCGCCAACGTGAACAAGCTCCAGAAAGACCTCGCCTTCAACCTCGGCGGTCACGTCAACCATTCCATTTTTTGGACCAACCTGTCCCCGAACGGCGGCGACAAGCCCGTTGGCGAGCTCGCGGCCGCAATCGATGACAACTTTGGATCATTCGACAAGTTCCAGGCGCACTTCACCGCTGCCGCGCTCGGTGTGCAGGGCTCCGGCTGGGCCGTGCTCGCGTGGGACTCCATCGGTCAGCGTCTGATCATCCAGCAGTTTTTCGACCAGCAGTCCAACTTCGCTGCCGGTACGGTTCCAGTTCTCATGCTCGACGTGTGGGAGCACGCCTATTACCTCGACTACCGCAACGTGCGCGCTGACTACATCAAGGCCTTCTGGAACATTGCCAACTGGGCAAACGTGCAGGAGCGCTTCACCGTCGCACGCGAGAAGACGAACGGCCTGCTACTACTCTCGTAGGCTGTTGGTGCCCCGGGCGACACGGGGCACCAACGTTCGTTTGCATTTTTTCATCGCGCCTTCGGCGCCTTTTTCAACAACAGGAGCTATTTGTGTCCGTAAAGATCGGCATCAACGGTTTTGGCCGAATTGGTCGAAACTACTTCCGAGCCGCCCTTGCCAAGGGTAGTGACATCGAAATTGTCGCCGTCAACGACCTCAGCGACCCCGCGTCGCTCGCCCACTTGCTCAAGTACGACTCTGTCGGTGGTCGCCTGAACGCCACCGTCGAGGTCGACAGTGACAACATCATCGTCAACGGCAAGACCATCAAGGTGCTCGCCGAGCGCGACCCGGCCAACCTGCCGTGGGGCACCCTGGGTGTTGAAATTGTCATCGAATCCACCGGCCGTTTCACGAAGGCCGTCGATGCGCAGAAGCACATCGCTGCCGGTGCCAAAAAGGTCATTGTCTCGGCCCCGGCGACGGGTGCTGACGTGGCAACGCTCGTGCTCGGTGTGAACGAAGACACGTATGATTCTGCGATCCACGACATTATCTCGAACGCGTCCTGCACGACGAACTGCCTCGCGCCGCTTGTCAAGGTTTTCCTCGACAACTTCGGCATTGAGCGTGGCCTCATGACCACCATCCACGCCTACACGGCAGACCAGAACCTCCAGGACGGGCCGCACAGTGACCTGCGTCGTGCCCGTGCCGCTGCGCTGAACATCATCCCGACCTCCACCGGTGCCGCTAAGGCTCTTGGCCTGGTCATCCCGGAGAGCATTGGCAAGCTCGACGGTTATGCGCTGCGCGTTCCGGTTCCGACCGGCTCGATCACGGACCTCACCCTCACCGCCTCCCGTGCGGTAACGGTCGCAGAAGTGAACGCCGCATACAAGGCTGCGGCCGATGGCCCGCTCAAAGGCATTCTCAGCTATACCGAGGACCCGATTGTGTCCAGTGACATCGTCGGCGACCCGCACTCCTCGGTCTTCGATGCCGGCCTGACCAAGGTGATCGGCGATCAGGTCAAGGTCGCCTCGTGGTACGACAACGAGTGGGGTTACTCCAACCGTCTCGTTGACCTCACCGAGTTCGTCGCCGAGCGACTCTAACGGCCTCGCGGTGACGTTACGCACGATTGACTCGCTCGGTTCGTTGACCGGCAAGCGGGTTATAGTCCGCTTCGACCTGAATGTTCCGTTGAAAGACGGGCAGATCACCGACGACGGACGAGTGCGGGCGTCACTGCCCACTCTCAACGCCCTCGTCGCCCAGGGCGCCCGCGTGGTGATTGTTTCTCACCTCGGGCGCCCCGGCGGGGCCGTTGACCCCCAATACAGCCTGAGGCCCGTCGCCGCCCGCCTGAGCGAACTGGTGAAGCACCCCGTGGCCTTCGCCGCCGACACCGTCGGCGACTCGGCCACGCAGGCCGTCGCGGCCTTGCAGAACGGGAACATCGTCGTTCTGGAGAACCTGCGCTTCAATGCCGGTGAAACCAGCACAGTGGATGCCGAGCGCCTCGCCTTCGCGCACAAACTCGCACTGCTTGGCGACGCACTCGTCTCCGATGGCTTTGGCGTCGTACACCGCAAGCAGGCTAGCGTGTTCGATCTGGCCACGCTGCTTCCAAGCGCTGCCGGCCTGCTCATCGCCGCCGAACTCGGCGTGCTCGATCAGCTCACCGAAAAGCCGCACGCGCCGTACACGGTCATCCTTGGGGGTTCGAAAGTGAGCGACAAGCTCGGCGTCATCGGACACCTGCTGCCGCGGGTGAACTCGCTGCTGATTGGCGGTGGCATGCTGTTTACCTTTTTGGCCGCCCAGGGGCACAAGGTTGGTGCCAGTCTCTTGGAAAGTGACCAAATTGAGACGGTTCGTGGATATCTGACCGAAGCCGAACGTCTTGGAGTGAGAATTGTGCTCCCGACAGATGTAGTGGTCGCCTCAAAGTTCGGCGCCGACGCTGAGCACGTGACCACCCCGGCAGAGGGAATCGAGGACACCCCCTTCGGTGCGAATGGTCTCGGCCTGGACATCGGGCCGGATACCGCTCAAGCATTCGCCGAGATTATTCGAGCATCGAAGACGGTATTCTGGAACGGCCCCATGGGTGTTTTCGAACTGGCACCGTTCGCGGAGGGCACCCGAACCGTGGCCGCCGCGCTCACCGAGGTCACCGGCCTCAGCGTGGTCGGTGGTGGCGACTCCGCCGCTGCTGTGCGCATTCTCGGCTTCAACGACGACCAATTCGGTCATATTTCTACCGGCGGCGGCGCAAGCCTCGAATTTCTCGAAGGCAAGCGTCTCCCAGGACTGGAGGTCCTCGGATGGCAATGAACATCAACCCTCGGCGAACACCGCTGATCGCGGGCAACTGGAAAATGAACCTGGACCACCTCCAGGCGATTGCTTTCGTGCAGAAGCTCGCTTGGAATCTCAAGGATGCCGGCCACGACACCGCCGCGGTTGAGGTAGCCGTGTTCCCTCCGTTCACGGATCTGCGCAGCGTGCAGACCCTCATCTCGGCGGACAAGCTTCCGCTCGCCTTCGGTGCGCAAGACGTCTCAGCGCACGATTCGGGAGCGTACACCGGTGAGATTTCGGGTGCCTTCCTCGCTCAGCTGGAGTGCCAATACGTCATCATCGGTCACTCCGAACGCCGCACCCTGCACAACGAGTCTGATGAGCAGGTCGCCGCCAAGGTGACCGCCGCCCTCAAGCACAACCTCGTGCCGCTGATTTGCGTCGGTGAGAGCGCCGAGGACCTCGCCGTTCACGGTCCCAGTGCGGTTCCGGTCGCCCAGCTGCGTGCCGCTCTGGCGGGCGTCACGAACGCGGTGGACATTGTCGTGGCCTATGAGCCCGTCTGGGCCATTGGGTCCGGCCAGGCCGCCACTCCGGAGCAGGCCGAGCAGGTAGCGGCCGCATTGCGTGGGGTTCTCTCCGACACCCTCGGGCAGGACGTCGCCGACAAGACCCGCATCCTCTACGGCGGTTCGGTCAAGAGCACCAACATCGCCGCGTTCATGCGGGAGCCCAATGTCGATGGTGCCCTCGTTGGTGGTGCGAGCTTGGATATTGCGGAATTTTCCAGCATTATTCGGTACCAGAAGCACGTCGGCCTCTAGGCCGCAGCGCACCCGACAGTGAGCAGCGAGATGGTTGCCCGTCCAGCAACCATCTCGCTCTGCCTGCAGAGTATAATTACGATGGTCTTGGCGCGCGAGTTGCGCCCACCGTGTTTTGAAAGGTTTCGTGTGGAGATTCTCCAGGTCGTCATGCAGGTGCTCGTTGGTATCACGAGCCTCCTGCTCACCATGCTCATTCTGTTGCATAAGGGACGGGGCGGTGGATTGTCGGACATGTTCGGCGGCGGCGTAACTTCCAACCTGGGGGCGTCGGGCGTTGCCGAACGCAACCTCAATCGCATCACGGTCATTCTGGGTCTGCTGTGGATCTCCTGCATCGTAGTACTCGGATTGATCACCAAGTTCGACACAGGGGCTTAACTTTTCGCCCCGCGCGGGGTTACCCTGAGTTTTCCGGGCACAGATTTTGACGGTACATCACAACAGCAGTCACACCAATAACAGCTCGAATTTGCAGCCCACAACTGCACGAGTCAACGGAGGAACAAGATGGCATCAGGCGGAAGCGCAATTCGTGGCTCGCGTGTAGGCGCGGGCCCCATGGGCGAGCAGGACCGTGGTTTTCACGCGGACCGCATCAAAATCTCGTACTGGGATGCGCATGGAAATGAAACCGTGCGGTACTTTGCGGCAAGCTTGCCGGACGAAGAAATTCCCGTCACCATCGATTGCCCATCCTCGGGGCTGCCGGCCGGGCGCGACAAGGAGAATCCTCCGTCGGTCGTGAAGCTCGAGCCGTACAAAACGCACCTCGCCTACGTCAAGGAGCGCCGGACCGAAGAAGAGGCCGATTCGCTGCTCGAAGAGGCCCTCAACCAGCTGCGCGTTCGTCGTGGCAAGTTATCACCGACGAACTGACGCGAGTGCGCACAACACCGGTTCTCGATTTTTCGAGAACCGGTGTTTTTTGTATCCGATCACGCCGATGGTGGGCGAGGGGTAAACGGATGGCGCGAATCTAGTAGCCGGGAGCGATGAGGCTTTCGGGCACTTGTGCTGCTGCGTCGTTGTCAACGAAGAACACCGTGCGGTAACGGCCTTTGATTCCTGCGGCGGGTACCTCGTCGCGGCTGGCTCCGGCGAGGGCTAGCCCGAGCGCCGATGCCTTGTCCGAGCCAGCCAGCACCAGCCAGACGCGATCCGAGGAGTTGATCACGGGGCGGGTCAACGATAGTCGGGCGGCCGGCGGCTTGGGGGAGTCGCGGACGGCGACGACACTGGCTTCACGCTCGCGAATACCCGATCGGTGTGGGAACAACGACGCAATGTGTCCGTCCGGTCCGACTCCGAGTAACATCACATCGATTCGGGGGTACTGGGCCCCATTAGGGGCACGACCCAGTAACTCCGCCGTATACCGTGCGGCCGCAGCATCGAGCGCGTCCGTACCGGCTTCGACCGCATCATCCGATGCTCCGAAGGCGTGAATATTCTCTGGCGGTACCGAAATGTGGTCCAGGAGCGCTTCGCGCGCTTGCAATTCATTGCGCTCCGGATCGGTGCGTGGCAACCAACGTTCGTCGCCCCACCAGAAATTAACCCGCGACCAGTCGATCGTGTCGCGGGCGGGCGATTCGTTGACGGCAGCCAGAACAGCGATACCAACGGAACCACCGGTGAGTACGACATTCGCCTCCTCCTGCTGGTGCAGAACGTCCACCATATTCGTCAGGAACCGTGCAGCGACCGACGCGGCTAGGGCGTGCTTGTTCTGGTGCAGTAGCACGCGTCGGTCATTTGTCACGGTTAGGCTCCGGTCTACTGGCTCACCACTTTTTTGAGTTGCGATAACCCGCGGGTGATGACCTCACCATACAGCTCATCGGGGTCGAGGCGGCGCAGCTCGTCGGCCAGACAGTCCCGCAGGCTGCGACGCTTGAGTGTCAGGTCCTGCAACGGCTGCCCAGGCTGGCTGAGTGTGGCGATATCAGGAATCTCGCGTTCGAGTGATATCGTTCCCGACGCTCGCTGCAGATGCACGCCGTGCACACCATTAGCCAGGGGGCCGGTTGTCAGCTTGCACTCCACGGGTACCTGCAGCTGCATCTGGAGCCACGCGGCGAGTAGCGTCGTCGAGGGGGACGCCGCTGCGCCAATGACTTGAATACCGATGATCGGCTCGTAGGGGGGCTGATCCAGAACCGCGGCGAGTTGGGCGCGCCAGAGCGTCAGCCGAGTCCAGGCAAAGTCGTTGTCTCCTGGCCGGTAGCTGCCGGAGAGCTCGCGCAGTGCTGCCTGTGGGTCTGGCTGGGCTGAGGCATCCGTAATGCGTCGATAGGCGATCCGGCCGATAGGGGAGTCACTGGGAACGGCGGGGGCCGTGCCGGGCCACCAGGCGACAACCGGCGCATCCGACAGCAGCAGACCGGTAACCAGGCTCTCCGGGTCGGCGGCGGCATCCCCGTAAACACGCAAGACGATGACTTCGCTCGCACCAGCGTCGCCTCCGACGCGAATCTCTGCATCAACCCGCGCAACGGCATTAGCCGCATCGTGTTCCTGCGTTGACACGACGATGACGCGCATCGGGTGTTCCCTCGACGCGTCGTTGGCCGCTTCGATGGCCTCTTCCTCGTTTCCGAGCTGTGACGCGATGATCAGGGTCAGCACCCGCCCGAGGGCAACGGCACCGCCCTCCTCGCGAATACGCACGAGCGTCTTCGATATTTTCGCGGTCGTGGTGTTGGGCAGATCAACGATCATGGTCGCCTCCAGGTTCGGCCGTCGCGGGCCAGCAGGTCGTCAGCGGATGTGGGTCCCCAGGTTCCGGGACGATAGGGTTCTGGCTGTCCTTGCGTAGCCCAATACTCTTCGATCGGGTCGAGAATCTTCCAAGACAATTCGACCTCCTCGTGGCGCGGGAACAAGGGCGGGTCGCCAAGAAGTACGTCGAGGATGAGTCTCTCGTACGCTTCGGGGCTCGCCTCGGTGAAAGCATGTCCGTAACCGAAGTCCATGGTCACGTCGCGAACCTGCATGACGACACCCGGAACTTTCGATCCAAAACGGATGGTGACGCCTTCGTCGGGCTGCACCCGAATAACCAGGGCGTTGTGGCCGAGTTCGGCGGTCTGGCCCGGTGCGAACAGGTATTGCGGTGCTCGTTTGAAGACCACGGCAATTTCCGTCACACGACGTCCGAGGCGTTTACCGGCGCGCAGATAGAACGGAACACCAGCCCAGCGTCGGGTGTCGATTGTCAGCCGCATGGCGGCGTAGGTTTCGGTGACGGAATCGGGGTTCATGCCGTCTTCCTCCAGGAACCCGACGACCTTTTCTCCGCCCTGCCAGCCACCGGCATACTGCCCGCGGGCGGTGCCCTCACCGAGGTCAGCGGGGAGTCGAACCGAGGCGAGTACCTTTTCCTTCTCGGCGCGCAGGTCGGCAGCGTCGAAGGAGATCGGTTCTTCCATGGCCGTGAGCGCGAGAAGCTGCAGCAGGTGGTTCTGGATCACGTCGCGGGCAGCACCAATACCGTCATAGTAGCCGGCCCGACCTCCCACGCCGATGTCTTCAGCCATGGTGATCTGCACGTGTTCGACGTGGTTGGCATTCCAGAGCGGTTCGAACATCTCGTTGGCGAAGCGCAGCGCAAGAATATTTTGCACCGTCTCCTTACCGAGGTAGTGGTCGATCCGAAAGACCGAGTCCGGAGGAAAGACCGACTCGACGACGTCGTTGAGCTGCCGTGCAGTGGTCAGGTCACTGCCGAACGGCTTCTCGATGACGACGCGTCGCCACTGCCCATTTTTCTGCTCGGCCAAGCCGGAGCGGCGCAGCTGCTCTGTCACTTGTGGAAAAGCCTTGGGCGGAATGGCCAGGTAGAACGCGTGGTTGCCCATCGTGCCACGCTCACGGTCCAACTCGTCAATGGTCTGGCTGAGGCGCGTGAATGCTTCGTCATCGTCAAAGGTGCCAGAAACGAAACGGATGCCTTCGGCCAGCTGCGCCCAAACATCCTCGTGGAACTCTGTACGGGCATGTTCCTTCACGGCATCATGCACGACTTCCATGAAGTCTTCGTTGTCCCAGTCTCGGCGGGCAAACCCGACGAGGGCGAATCCGGGTGGCAGTAAGCCTCGATTTGCGAGGTCATAGACCGCAGGCATGAGTTTCTTGCGCGCAAGGTCACCGGTTACGCCGAAAATCACGAGGCTGGACGGCCCGGCGATACGATTCAGTCGATAGTCGGATGGCGACCTGAGCGGATTAAACTCCGGGGTAATTTCCACCGGGGACATGCAACTCCTTTAACGGTTCAGTGCGGGAAAGTCGAGAACGCAGGCAACGGGGTGCTGCGCAGAAACTTATCCGTTAGCTTGGTTGGTTCCTCACTGGGCTCCGCCTGCGAAGAACCAACCAAGTGTTCGGTTTGTACGTTTTTTTTTAGGCCAAAGCCTTGAACAATGTGGAGATATTCTGCTTGGGTTGCGTCAGGGTCAACGTCAACACCGGCCGCCCGTGTTCGGCGAGCACACTCGCGTCGCCACTGGCCTGCGCCTGAATCAGTTCGCCAAACGTGAAGGGGCGCTCGGGGACGTCGAGGTCTTTCGCCGGCGTGGCCAGAATCTGCAGGTACACGGCCGTTGCCGGCCCGCCCTTGTGGAACTGTCCGGTGGAGTGCAGAAAGCGTGGTCCCCAGCCGAACGTGACCGGACGCTTCGAGAGCATGGTGAGCTTGTTGCGAATCTCGGCCAGTTCCGGCAGGGCCAGCCGGTCTACGTAGGCCTGGACAGCAACATAACCGTCGGGGCCGAGTTCTTCAAGCAGCGCGTCGATTGCCGAGGCGAGATCGCTCGCCGCACCGATAACGTGCGGCGTGCCACGCACTTCGATACCGTCCGCGATGAAGGCGGCCGGTTCCGGCGCTGGACGGGCGTCAAGCAGCCCGCGCGTGGCAATCTTGGCGGACTCCACGTCTGGCTGGTCGAACGGGTTGATGCCGAGTAAACGGCCGGCGACGACGGTCGCGTATTCCCAGACCAAAAACTGTGCTCCGAGGCTTCCGCTGACGCGAACCTCGTCGCCGGTTTCAGCGAAAAGATCGGTGCCGGCGTCGGCCACAACCCGCACGAGCTGCAGGTCCGGTAGTACCTCGGTCAGCTCGGGAGCGTTGAGTTCGAGAACAACCGGCAGAATGCCGGTGCCGAGCTTGCCGGTGGATTCTGCGATGAGTTGTTCGACCCAGTCAGGGAAGCCCACAATGTGGGTACCGTCCGAGACGATGGCGAGCTTGTCCCGACGAGGGCTGGTCGCGGCGATCGCCGCTCCGAGCACGAGGCCCGGATTCTCGGGGGAATCAGCGGCCAATGCCAGCGAGATGGATTCGGCTTCGTCGAGGAGCGCTCCAATGTCAACACCGGCCAAGCCTGACGGAACGAGACCGAACGCGGTCAGCGCCGAGTAGCGTCCGCCGACTGTGGGGTCGGCGTTGAACACGCGGTAACCAGCTTCTCGGGCGGATGCCTCGAGCGGCGACCCCGGGTCGGTCACGACGATGATGCGGTCGGCCGGGTCGATTCCGATATCCCGGAACGCGCGCTCGAACACGCGACGTTGGCTGTCGGTTTCAACGGTTGAGCCGCTCTTAGACGAGACGACGAGTGCCGTTCCGGCCAGATTGTCGTTCAACGCGGATAGGACTTGACCGGGGTCGGTCGCGTCGAGCACAGTGAGGTTCACTCCCGCGGTGCGGGTGATGACCTCGGGAGCGAGCGACGATCCGCCCATTCCGGCGAGTGCGATCTGGGTGACACCGTGGGCTTGGAGGGCGGCCCGCAGTTCCACAATTTCGGCCACGAGCGGGCGGGATACGGTGACAGACTCCGTCCAGCCGAGACGCACCGCGGCTTCGGCTTCGACTGCCGGACCCCACAGCGAGGGGTCCTGGGCGGTGATTCCGGACGCGACTAGGTCTGTGATCAGGGTAGGTACTGTGGCGCGCACCGCATCGGCTGCGGCACCGCTCACCGAGATTCGAAAGCTCATTACGCGACCGAAGGGGTCGAGGCGGAGGTGAGGGCCGTCTGTACGGTGTCGAGCAGTTCGTTCCACGACACCTCGAACTTCGACAGACCTTCCTCTTCAAGCAAGCGAGTGACGTCGTCGTATGAGACACCCTGTGCAGACAGCGCATCGAGTACCGCGTTTGCGGCTGCATACGAGCCGGTCACCGAGTCGGCCGGGATGACTCCGTGGTCGGCCGCCGCCTGCATGGTCTTCTCCGGCATCGTGTTGACGACTTCGGGGGCGACCAGTTCGGTGACGTACAGGGTGTCCGGAAGGCTGGCATCCTTGACGCCGGTCGAAGCCCAGAGAGGACGTTGCTTGGTCGCCCCGGCCTTGATCAGGCCGAGGGCGCGCTCACTGCTGAACGCCTGCTCGTAAACCTGGTAAGCGAGCTGGGCATTGGCGACGCCAGCCTTGCTCTTGAGAGCAAGGGCTTCGGGGGTGCCGATAACTTCGAGGCGGGCGTTGATCTCAGAGTCGACGCGCGAGACGAAGAACGAGGCAACGGAGTGAATCGTGGAGAGGTCGAAACCGGCAGCCTTGGCCTGCTCGAGGCCGGCCAGGTAGGCGTTGATGACCTGGCGGTGGCGCTCGAGGCTGAAGATCAGGGTGACGTTGACGCTGATGCCGAGGGCGATCGTCGCCGTGATGGCTTCCAGGCCCTCGACCGTCGCCGGAATCTTGATCATCGCGTTGGGCCGGTTGACTTTAGCCCAAAGCTTCTGGGCTTCGGCGACTGTGCCAGCTGCATCGCGTGCGAGGCTCGGCTCAACCTCGATCGAGACGCGTCCATCCTGGCCGTTCGTCGAGTCGTAGACCGGGCGAAAGATATCGCAGGCAGCAGCGACGTCGTCCGTGGTGATGGCAAAGACGGCGTCGGTCACGTTCGAACCGGCGGCCGCGAGGGTTGCGACCTGCTCGGTGTACGCCTCGCCCTTGGCCAGGGCACCGGCGAAGATCGTTGGGTTGGTCGTGACGCCGACGACATTGCTGTTCTTGATCAGGTCTTGGAGTCCACCGGAGTTGATGCGTTCGCGGGAGAGGTCGTCGAGCCAGATGCTGACGCCCGCTGCGGACAGCTGGGAGAGGGGGGTCGGATTTGTCATTGTTGAAATCTCCTGGTCGTGCTGCCGTCAGGCAGCTGGATCGTGCGGTGTGTGGAGAGGTTGGTGAAGTGCGGTGCTGGCCCCGTACTAGGAGGGCAACGTCAGGCTGCGCTAATTGATTCCTGAGCGGCGGCAACTACAGCTTCGGTGGTGATGCCGAATTCGCGGAACAGCGTCTGGTAGTCAGCGGATGCCCCGAAGTGTTCGATCGAGATGCTGCGGCCCGCATCGCCGACGTAGCCACGCCAGGTCAGCGCCAGGCCGGCTTCAACCGACACCCGTGCCGTGACGGCGGAAGGCAGCACTGACTCGCGGTATTCGATGCTTTGTTCTTCAAACCATTCAAGGCAGGGAGCGCTGACCACGCGCGCATGAATGCCCGAGGCGGCGAGCTGGGCGCGTGCGTCCACGGCGAGCTGTACTTCGGAGCCGGTAGCGATGAGGATCACGTCGGGGAGCCCGCCGACCGCTTCGGCCAGTACGTAGGCGCCACGAGCGACATTTTTCGCCGAGGCGAAGATTTCGCCGGATGCTGCGCCTTCGCCGCGGTCGTAGACGGGAATGTTCTGGCGGGTCAGGGCGATTCCAGCCGGGCCGCCCCGGCGTTCCAGAATGGTCTTCCAGGCCCATGCGGTTTCGTTGGCGTCGCCGGGACGAACCACATCGAGACCCGGGATAGCGCGCAGGGTCGCGAGCTGTTCGATCGGCTGGTGTGTGGGCCCGTCCTCGCCGAGAGCGACTGAGTCGTGGGTCCAGACGAAGATCGACGGCGCCCGCATGAGCGCTGCCAATCGAACGGCCGGTCGCATGTAATCGCTGAAGATCAAAAAAGTTCCACCGAACGGGCGGGTGTTGCCGTGTAGCACGATGCCGTTGAGAATCGCGGCCATGGCATGCTCACGGATACCGAAGTGCAGCACGCGACCGTGCGGGTTGCCGGTCCATTCGCCAGTCGAGTGCTCGCTCGGAATGAACGAAGCCGCACCGCCGATGGTGGTGTTGTTCGATTCGGCGAGGTCCGCCGAACCACCCCAGAGTTCCGGGATGACGCCGCCGAGGGCGGTCAGTACCTTGCCGGAGGCTGCACGGGTGGAAACCGCGGTGCCGGCAGGGAAGACCGGGAGTGCCGCGTCGACGCCGTCCGGCAGATCTCCGGAAAGCACTCGGTCGAGCAGAACCTTGCGCTCGGGGTTCAAAGCGGCCCAGGCATCGAACTGTACGGTCCACTCAGCATGCTGGGTCGCACCGCGTTCGAGGGCCAGCCGGGTGTGAGCGATGACTTCAGGGGCCACGTCGAAGGTCTTCTCCGGGTCGAAGCCGAGAACGGTCTTGACACCGGCGAGTTCTTCGGCACCGAGGGCTGACCCGTGGATCTTGCCGGTGTTCTGCTTCTTCGGGCTCGGCCAGCCGATGATCGTTTTCAGGATGATCAGGCTGGGCTTGCCGGTTTCCTGCTGCGCAGCTTCAATGGCCGCGTTCAGCTCGGCGACGTCTTCGACGTAGGAGCCGGTTTTCTTCCAATCCACCGTTTGCACGTGCCAGTCGTAGGCGGCGTATCGAGCAGCGACGTCTTCGGTGAAGGCAATGTTGGTGTCGTCTTCAATCGAGATCTGGTTGCTGTCGTAGATGGCAATGAGATTGCCGAGCTGCTGGTGGCCGGCGAGAGAGGATGCCTCGCTCGTGATTCCTTCCTGCAAGTCGCCATCGCCGGCGATGACATACACGAAGTGATCGAACGGGCTGTCGCCGGTGGCGGCATCCGGGTCGAACAGGCCGCGCTCGAAGCGGGACGCGTAAGCGAAGCCAACAGCGGATGCCAAGCCCTGGCCGAGCGGGCCGGTGGTGATCTCGACGCCGTCGGTGTGCCCGTATTCCGGGTGGCCGGGAGTCTTGGAACCCCACGTGCGCAGGGCCTTGAGATCGTCGAGCTCGAGGCCATAGCCGCCCAGGTAGAGCTGCACGTATTGAGTCAGCGAGCTGTGGCCGACCGAAAGAATGAATCGATCGCGACCGATCCAGTCGTTGTCGGACGGATCGCGGCGCATGACTTTCTGAAACAGGAGATATGCGGCCGGAGCGAGGCTCATCGCCGTGCCGGGATGCCCATTCCCAACTTTCTCAACGGCATCGGCCGCCAGAATGCGTGCGGTATCGACCGCCTGATCGTCAACGGAATTCCATTGGAAAGCTGCCACGTCACGTAACCCTTCATTGAAGCGAAGGCGGGTTGGGCTCAACCCATCCTTTGATAGTTGTGCAAGCGTCGGCAGCCTTCTCGCAGGACGGACCCGCGCGTTGGTCACGCGGGACTGCAAGCAAAATATCACCCCCGGCGAGTTGGCCTGCTAGATGCTGCCATCTCCCACCCGGGGGCTCGCCGATCTACTGATTCACTGTGGGGAGCTGTTTAAGTATACGCATCGAAGACGCTGGGCGGTCGATATGACGTGACCTGTCATTTGCAGTGACGGGCCACCGGGTGACCTAGAATTAGAGAACTGCCTAGCATTCGAGGATTTATGGACGTCGCACTTCAGACCATCGAGAGAACTCCACGTACGCTGAAGCGCACCCTCACGGCTTATGTTTCGCTGACGAAACCGCGAGTTGTCGAGTTGCTCTTGGTTGTCACGGCGCCCACGATGCTTCTCGCCGAGCGGGGAATGCCAAGCCTCTGGCTAATCCTGGCGACGCTCGTAGGAGGTTCGCTCAGCGCCGGATCCGCGGGTGCATTCAACTGCTATCTCGACCGTGACATCGACCGTCTCATGAAGAGAACTAAAAATCGCCCCCTGGTCACCGGAGAACTCAGCGACCGGGAAGCCCTGATCTTCGCGTGGGCCCTGGGTACGGCGTCCATTTTGTGGTTAGGCCTGCTGACCAACTGGCTGGCGGCCGCGCTGTCCTTCGGCGCGATTGTGCTCTACGTCGTTTTTTACACGATCATTCTCAAGCGTCGTACGCCCCAGAACATTGTTTGGGGCGGTGTAGCTGGTTGTATGCCCGTCCTCATCGGTTGGGCGGCCGTGACCGGAGACCTGTCCTGGCCGCCGGTTATTCTGTTTATGATCATTTTCCTGTGGACACCGCCGCATTACTGGCCGCTGTCAATGAAGTACCGCAACGACTACCTGGCCGCCGGCGTTCCAATGCTCGCTGTTGTGCGTGGTCGCGCTCAGGTGGGCCTACAGGTCATTCTGTACGCGTGGGCCACTGTCGCGTGCTCGCTGCTGCTGATTCCGATCGCCGACATGGGCGTGCTTTACACCTGTGTCGCGCTCGTTACAGGCGGCTGGTTCATCTACGAAACGCACCGGCTGTACAGCCTCGCGATTCGGCACGAGCACGTGTCACCGATGCGCGTCTTCCATGGCTCGATCGCGTACCTGACACTGTTGTTTGTAGCCGTCGGAGTGGATCCGCTGCTTCCGTTCTAGGCTCTTCGTGCCGTCCTCGGTCGAGGTTAGACCCGACGTGACAGTCGGTTGTCGATCTTGGCAACGTCGGCCGAATGGATGACGACGGTCACTACTCGGCCGGCCAGGGCCATACCCGTGGCAGTAAAGTCCGAGGCTGTCACCGTAATGGCGGGTAAGGCAGTATCGTCAACGACCAGGTTCGACCGGTGGGCAAGCGCGAGTTCAATTTCGGACTGCTGTTGAGTGTGCCGGTCGGCCCACAATTGCGACCCGAAATCGTAGGGGTTTTTGGCATAGTTCATCACGACATACTGCAGGTGTTGGTCGAGGGCATCCCGGATCGGATCGCCCCCGCGATTGGTGGAACCGGGCACGTCCGTGAAGACGAATCCGCGCAGTTCGGCGATGCCGACCGGACCGGCTGGAGAATCTTCGAACCAGAAATTACCAGACGGGTCGGCTAGCCAGTAATGTGCCTGGGCTTCCAGCGTGTGGCCATGGTTGCCGTACCAGCTCCATCCGCGTTCCTGGAGGCGCGGTTGATTCACAAAACCGAATACCGCAGGACCGAACAGGGCGAGACGCGCCGCGTCATCTGGCGGCTTCGATTTGGCTCCCGGTACGAGATGCATGTTTTGAGAATACACCGGCGACTACCGCCGGGGGAGAGTCACGCGGCAGTTTGCCAAAGGTGGTGTATCGCTCCAAGACCGGGTTGCGACCATCAACGCTTCTTCGGCATTCGGGGGAAACCGCAGACTATCTGTGTCGGCTGCTGACCGCGATCGTGTTGGCCAATTCGGTTGCATCGGGCGTTATGCCGACCGGGGCCTTGAGGTCGAGCACGACGGCGGTCATCGCTGCGGCGAGGACACAGGCCAGCACCATGTGCAGGCCAACGAGAACGGGTGGCAGGCCGAGGTTTGCCTGCAACAGGCCGACAACGATCTGCAGGAGCTCGATCATCAGCAGCGTGACAATGAATGAACGAACCCTCAGCTTAATTCGAACGGATGCCACTAGGAGCAGAATCGTCAAGACCAGCGTCGCGTAGCCCGGCCAGGCGTGCAGGTGCTCTAGCAATTCAGCGTTGAAGCCCGTGCGTCCCGCGGCAGCATCACCCGAATGCGGTCCGGAGGCGGTAGTCAGCACGCCCATCATCACGGTCAGTGCCACGACAAAGCTGGTGGCGTGGGCCAGCCCGGCGACGCCGACCGGAACGATCAGGGCACGCGGCCCTGGTGCGAGATAGACCCGGTGCACGAGCACGGTCGCAAGGCAGACCATGATGAGTGACGCCGTGAAGTGGAAGCCAACGATAAATGGGTTGAGACCGGTCCACACGGTGACGCCACCAACGAGTGCCTGCGCGAGAACACCGCCGCCGAGAATCACGGCGAGGACGAAGAGGTCTTTGCGTTCCTTGCGCAAACGCCAGAGCAAAACGACAGCGGCGATCGCGATGATTCCGATGAGCCCGGTCATCAAACGGTTGCCAAACTCAATGACGCCATGCAGGCCCATCTCCTGCGTCGGCACGAGCGACCCGGGGACGCAGGACGGCCAGGTCGGGCAGCCGAGTCCGGAGCCAGTGAGGCGCACGGCACCGCCGGTGCCGACAATCACTATCTCGGAGACCAGGGACAGCCAGGCAACCACCCGAATACGTGCGTCGATAGCGCTGGGTAATCGTTGGTAAATGGAATTCACTGCTTCTGCTCCCACTGTCTCACTCATGATCGCGTGCTTTCTGATTGTGCCCTGTGCAAATGTAAATCAACCGGCAAGCACGCGTATCTTGCCGATCAACCTGTAGAATTGGAATTTCCATGGAGAACTCTCTTACGGTCACAGTGACTGCACGAGGTCGACCGGAATCGAACAGTGGCCGAAGGGGCACGGGCGACTCGGGTTCGGTTTGGCTCTATGAACATTCTAGGTACGCAACGTAGCTGTCCACACAACCCGTTCCCCGTGGTCTCCACTGAGGTCGCCCGGGAATCACCGGACTAATATCCGGGTTGTGCTGGGTAGAGAAGAGGTAAATATGTCGGATGTCCTGCTCGACCGTCCCGACCTTGAGGGGATTGGCACCTACGAATTCGGGTGGGCCGATTCAGACAAGGCCGGCGCATCCGCGCGCCGTGGCATTTCTCCCGAGGTCGTCACAGACATCTCGAACCTGAAATCCGAGCCGGATTGGATGCTGCAGCGTCGACTGAAAGCCCTGCAGCTGTTTGAACGCAAGCCCATGCCCACCTGGGGCGCCGATCTTTCCGAGATCGATTTCGACAACATCAAGTACTTCGTGCGGTCTACGGAGAAGCAGGCCCAAACCTGGGAAGACCTGCCCGACGACATTAAGAACACTTACGAGAAGCTCGGGATCCCCGAAGCCGAGCGCCAACGCCTCGTCTCCGGTGTGGCAGCCCAGTACGAGTCCGAAGTGGTCTACCACCAGATCAATGAGGAACTTGCAGCCCAAGGCGTCATCTTCATGGACACCGACACGGCGCTCAAGGAGCACCCCGAATTCTTCGAAGAGTACTTCGGCACCATCATCCCCTCCGGCGACAATAAATTCGCCGCGCTCAACACGGCCGTGTGGTCTGGCGGATCCTTTGTCTACGTGCCGCCCGGCGTGCACGTAGAGATTCCGTTGCAGGCCTATTTCCGCATCAACACGGAGAACATGGGCCAGTTTGAGCGCACGCTTATCATCGCCGACGAGGGCAGCTACGTGCACTACATCGAGGGCTGCACCGCCCCGATCTACAAGTCTGATTCGCTGCACTCTGCCGTCGTCGAAATCGTCGTGAAGAAAAACGCTCGCGTTCGTTACACGACCATCCAGAACTGGTCAAACAACGTCTACAACCTCGTCACCAAGCGGGCCACGGCTGGCGAAGGCGCCACGATGGAATGGATCGATGGAAACATCGGCTCCAAGGTCACCATGAAGTACCCGTCCATCTACCTGATGGGCGAGCACGCCAAGGGCGAAACCCTCTCCGTAGCCTTCGCTGGCCCCGGGCAACACCAGGACGCCGGCGCCAAAATGATCCACATGGCTCCGTACACGCAGTCCTCAATCGTCTCCAAGTCCATCGCTCGCGGTGGCGGACGCAGCGGGTACCGGGGTGAGGTCCGAGTGGATGCCGCGGCACATCACTCCGCCAACACCGTGCGCTGTGATGCACTGCTGGTCGACACCCAGTCACGGTCCGACACCTACCCGTCTATCGACATTCGGGTGGACGACGTGCAGCTCGGCCACGAAGCCACCGTCTCCCGCGTCAGCGAAGAACAGTTGTTCTACCTGATGAGCCGAGGCATGCCCGAAGACGAGGCCATGGCCATGATCGTTCGCGGATTCATCGAACCAATCGCTCGGGAGCTCCCGATGGAGTACGCCCTTGAACTCAACAAGCTCATTGAAATGGGCATGGAAGGATCCGTCGGCTAAATGTCCGCCGCTTCAGCGCTTTCGAAGAGCGCTTCAAAAACTGTGCCCGCACCTCCCACATCCGCTGCCGATTCGTCTACCCTTCCGCCCGGCCAGCATGGAATCAAAGAACATTCAGACGGCCGTTTCGGTTACGTGCCGGTGCAAACCCGCTCTGACCGCTTCAAGAGCGTCAACGTAGCCGACTTCGAGGCCGTCACCGGCCGCGAAGGCGTCTGGAAGCATTCGCCCGTCGCGAAATTCACCGACCTCACCGCCGGTGACCTCGACGGTTCCCGCTATCCGGTTGAGTCGACCCCGTCAGCGGACATATCCGTCGAATGGGTACCGAGAACGGATGCCCGGATCGGGACCGCCGGTCTGCCCGAAGAACGTGCAGCCGCCAATGCCTGGTCGGTGTTCGACGACGCCCTCGCCATCACGGTGAGTGGTGAAGACGCCAAGGAAATCGTGGTCACCCGGTCGGGTCTCGGCAACAGCGCCCGCGGCGCCCACACGATCATCGAAGCCAAGCCGTTCAGCCAGGCCACGGTCATCCTGGAGAACACGGGCAACGCCCGGCTCACCGAGAATCTCGAGATCATTCTCGGCGAATCCGCAAACCTCACCGTCGTTTCACTGCAGGAATGGGACGACTCCGCGGTGCACCTCGCCAACCACTTCGCATCCGTCGGACGTGACGCCCGACTCAAGCACGTTGTTGTCTCACTCGGCGGCAGTATCGTGCGGGTGAACCCGTCGGTGCGCCTTGCCGGAACCGGTTCAGACACCCTGCTCCTCGGGCTGTACTTCGCGGATGCCGGCCAGCACCTGGAACAGCAGGTGTACGTCTTTCACGATGCCCCGAAGAGCCGCAGCCGCGTGAACTACAAGGGAGCACTGCAGGGCCAGGATGCCCGCACAGTGTGGATTGGCGATGTGCTGATCGGCAACAGGGCTGCCGGCACCGACAGCTACGAACAGAACCGCAACCTCGTACTCACCGAGGGTACCCGTGCCGATTCCATCCCCAACCTGGAGATTGAGACCGGCGACATCGTCGGGGCCGGTCACGCCAGCGCGACCGGACGGTTCGATGACGAGCAGCTGTTCTACCTTCAGGCTCGCGGCATCACCGAGGAGGAAGCGCGGCGACTGGTCGTGCGCGGATTCCTCACCGAGGTCGTGCAGCAGATTGGTTCCCCCGAACTTGAGGCTCGGTTGCAACTCGCAATCGAAGCCGAACTTATTGGAACGGACGACAAGTAAGCATGACCGCAACGAAGATCTGCGCTCTCGATGAGCTCGAAGTGAACCAGGCCATCAAGGTCGAAATCGATGGGGTCGCCATCGCCCTCGTCCGTGATGCCGCTGGCGATGTTTTCGCCATCGGAGACACGTGCACGCACGGTGATATCTCGCTATCCGAGGGATTCGTGGAGGGCCAGACTCTCGAGTGCTGGGCCCACGGTTCGATGTTCTCCCTCACCACCGGAAAGCCGCTGTCCCTGCCGGCCTACGATCCGGTCCCGGTTTACAACGTCGAGCTCATTGACGGCTTTGTCTTCGTCGATCCGTCCGTCACTGTCGCGGTCTGAGTCTGTCTCACACACCGACCGTCCCACCAGCCATTCAAGCCAAATTCAGAAGGGAATAAGACATTCATGTCTGTTCTTGAGATCAAAGACCTGCACGTCAGCGTCGAGACCGACCAAGGCACCAAGCAGATTCTGCGCGGCGTCGACCTCACCATCAATGAAGGCGAAATTCACGCCATCATGGGCCCGAACGGTTCGGGCAAGTCCACCCTGGCGTACACGATCGCTGGTCACCCGAAGTATCACGTCGAGAGCGGCTCCATTTTGCTCGACGGCGCCGAGGTACTCAAAATGACAGTGGATGCCCGAGCTCGCGCCGGCCTGTTCCTTGCCATGCAGTACCCGGTCGAGATTCCCGGTGTGACCGTCACCAACTTCCTCCGCACCGCCAAGACTGCCATTGAGGGTGAAGCCCCACCAATCCGCACGTGGATCAAGGACGTGCGCCAGGCCATGACTGACCTGCGCATGGACAAGGCTTTCGCCGAGCGCAACGTCAATGAGGGCTTTTCCGGCGGTGAGAAAAAGCGTAACGAGATTCTCCAGCTCGAACTGCTCAAGCCCAAGTTCGCCGTGCTCGATGAGACCGACTCCGGTCTCGACGTTGACGCACTCAAGATCGTATCGGAGGGTGTCAACCGCGCCAAGGCCAACACCGGCCTCGGACTGCTCCTCATCACGCACTACACGCGTATCCTGCGGTACATCCACCCGGACTTCGTGCACGTCTTCGTCAATGGCCGTATCGCCGAACAGGGCGGCCCTGAGCTCGCTGACCGCCTCGAAGACGAAGGCTACGATCGCTTTCTCGTGCCGTCGAACGTAGGCTGAACTTATGGTTTCAACATTGAGTCCGGCGCGCTTCGATGAAATCGAAGAGGCTCTCAAAGACGTCATGGACCCGGAGCTCGGCATCAATGTCGTCGACCTCGGGCTCATCTACGACCTCGGCTGGGACGATGAGAACAATGCGCTCATCATCCACATGACCCTCACCTCGGCCGGCTGCCCGCTGACCGATGTGCTCGAGGAGCAGACGGCTGAGGCTTTGGATGGTGTCGTTGACCAGTTCCGCATCAACTGGGTCTGGATGCCGCCGTGGGGTCCCGAAAAGATCACCGACGACGGTCGCGACATGATGCGTGCCCTCGGCTTCGCAATGTAACTCCTGTCCGAATTGAAAGCCCCGTCTGTCTTAGCAGGCGGGGTTTTTTCGTGCCTGCTCGTCGCGTTGCCTGCTCGTCGCGTTGCCTGCTCGTCACTCGTCCAAAATTAGACATCAGTTCTACTGACTAGAATGATATGCTAACGACATGGATATCGGGGAAAATGGCGTGGTCCGGCGGCGGGCTGCCCAGGCGGCGAGCACGCGGGCTGAGATCGTAATGGCGGCGGGAAAGTTGATGCTCGAGCGCGGGTATGTTGGCACATCGGTGTCGGCAATCGCGGGGGAGGCTGGCGTGGTCGTGCAGACCATTTACAACTCGGTGGGGTCGAAGGCCGAACTGTTGGCGGCGGTGCTCGATCGAGTCGCTGCAGAACCGGGGGCGCCGGCACTGCTGTCGGGGGCCACACGGGAACGCATTGCCGCGGCGCGCACGGCAACCGAGGTTATTCGGATTGTGGCTCGGTCGAGCGCACTGGTGAATGAACGCACTTCGGGCATTTTGCGCATTGTCACCGAAGCGGCCGTGGTCGATCCCGATGTGGGGGAATTCGAGCAGAAGCGTGACGCGGCCCGGCTGCACGGCTTTGGCGAGGTGGCAGCTGCACTGCGAGAGAAGCGGGGCCTGCGCGCGGGCCTGATCTACAGCGGGGGGCTGAGTGACCATGAGGCGGCGGCGACGATGTGGGCGCTGGCCCATCCGCACACCTTCCGTACCCTCGTACTGTCCCTGGGATGGTCGACCGAAGCGTACCTGAACTGGCTCGAAAAATCGCTTCTGGCGGCTTTGCTCTAGGCCTCCATGTGCCGAGCACAGCCTGAAGGCAAATATACTAGTGAGTTGGACCGCTTTGGCCCACCCACACTTCACATCCCTACACACACCTCGAATGGACTATTGCTGTGCTCAACGTGCAAGATCTCGAAATCCGCGTTGGAGCCCGCGTGCTCATGGAGGGCGTCAACTTCCGCGTCGCGAGCGGCGACAAGATCGGCCTCGTCGGTCGGAACGGCGCGGGCAAGACGACACTGACGAAGACGCTCGCGGGGGAGACCAACCCGACCAAGGGTTCGATCAGCCATTCCGGTGAAATTGGCTACCTGCCCCAGGACCCCCGGGCGGGTGACCCGACCATGCTCGCCCGCACTCGCATTCTGGACGCGCGCGGCCTCGGCACCATTGCCCTCGGCATGCACGAGTCCAGCTTGGCCATGGCTGACCCCGATCCCAAGATCAGCGCCGCCGCGATGAAAAAGTATGGTCGCCTGACGGATGAGTTCAACGGTTTGGGCGGTTATTCCGCTGAGGCTGAAGCCGCATCGATCGCTAGCAACTTGAAACTGCCCGACCATATCCTCGACCAGGCCCTCAGTACCCTCTCCGGTGGTCAGCGTCGCCGCATCGAACTGGCCCGCATCTTGTTCTCGGCCGCCGAGATGATGATTCTCGACGAACCCACCAACCACCTCGACGCCGACTCGGTGGCCTGGCTGCGCGAGTTTGTGAAGAATTACAAGGGCGGCTGCATCATCATCAGCCACGACATCGAGCTTGTCGGAGAAACGGTCAACCGCGTCTTCTACCTTGATGCGAACCGCATGATGATCGACATTTACAACATGAACTGGAAGAACTACCTGCTACAGCGCACGGCGGATGCGGACCGCCGTAAGAAGGAGCGCTCCAACGCCGAGAAAAAGGCCTCAACCCTGCAGCTGCAGGCTGCCAGGTTTGGCGCTAAGGCCAGCAAGGCCGCCGCTGCCCACCAGATGGTTGCTCGAGCCGAGAAGCTTCTCTCCGGGCTCGACGCCGTGCGCGCCGTGGAACGCGTCGCCAAGTTGCGCTTTCCCGAGCCGGCACCGTGTGGTCGAACCCCGCTGATGGCCAAGGACCTGTCCAAGAGCTACGGTTCGCTGGAAATCTTCACCGCCGTCGACCTTGCGATCGACCGCGGCTCCAAGGTTGTCATCCTCGGCCTCAACGGGGCCGGAAAGACTACCCTCTTGCGCATGCTCGCCGGTGTCGACGAATCTGACACCGGCTCGATCGAACCCGGGCACGGGCTACGGATCGGCTATTACGCGCAGGAACATGAAACGATCGACGTCAACCGCAGCGTGCTCGAGAACATGGTTTCTTCCTCGCCCAGCATCACCGAGATGGAAGCCCGTCGGGTACTGGGCTCGTTCCTGTTCACCGGTGACGACTCCAACAAGCCGGCCGGTGTGCTGTCCGGCGGCGAGAAGACCCGTCTTGCCCTGGCCATGATCGTCGTCTCCGGTGCCAACGTGCTGCTGCTGGACGAGCCGACTAACAACCTCGACCCGGCCAGCCGCGAGGAAATTCTTGATGCTCTTGCGCACTACGCCGGTGCTGTTGTACTCGTGAGCCATGATGAGGGCGCAGTGCAGGCCCTCAATCCGGAGCGCGTGTTGATCATGCCCGAGGGTACGGAAGACCACTGGAACAAGGATTACCTCGACCTCATCGAGCTGTCCTAACTGATTCTCTAATTAGGCGTCGCCTCATCGGATCCGATTCACAGGAAGGGTGTGTGTTGTCCCTCGACAAATCGCTGCGCATCGCGCTGGTGTGCCTGCACACTTCACCGGGTGCTGATCCCGGTGCCGGTGATGCTGGCGGTATGAACGTCGTCGTACGACATCAAGCCGAAGCTCTTGCAGGTCTCGGTCACTCCGTGACCATTCTGACCCGCCGTTCGGCGGCCAATCAGCCGACGATGATGCAGCTCCTACCCGGTGTGACCCTGGAGTTTCTTGACGCCGGCCCGGCAGCTGCACTGAACAAGGGCGACCACGAACATTGGATCGATGAGTTTTCGACCCAGCTGGCGGCGCGACCGGCCTGGGACATTGTCCACTCGCATCACTGGTTTTCCGGCATGGCCGCTTTGCCGGTAGCCAGGGGGTGGGGGGTACCGCACGTACAAAGCTTCCACAGCATCGCTGCCAACGATTTAACGCCGCTCTCAGCGGGGGAACGTGCCGAATCGCCAGGACGGATGCTCGGCGAGGCGTGGCTGGCCCGTGAATCGGATTCACTCGTCGCGATCAGTGCGTCCGAGGCGGCGACGATCACTGGTCGGCTGGGCGGTGCCGTGCAACGCACGGTTGTTGTTTCGCCCGGTGTCGACAGCAGCTTGTTCTCACCGAGCGTGCCGCTTGATCTGGCGGCACCAGTCGATGACCGTGGTTACGTTCTTGTCGCAGCGCGTCTGCAACCACTCAAAGGCATCGACCTGGCCATTGCCGCGGTCGCGGCCGTGCCGGCGGCCATTCGTCCGGCTCTCCTGGTCGCAGGCGCGGCTTCGGCCGACTACGACGGCTACGTTGACGAATTGCGTGCGATCGCCGAGCGGGTCGGGTTCGCTGATCAGCTGGGGCTGATCGGTCCACAGTCCCGGGTTGATATGACCGCCCTGTTTCGGGGCGCCCGGCTCGTGCTCGTGCCGTCTCACTCGGAAACCTACGGGCTCGTTGCTCTTGAAGCTGCCGCGAGTGGTGTGCCCGTCATCGCCGCAGCATCCGGCGGTCTACGTGAAGCCGTTGCTGACGGGGTGACCGGCCTGGTGCTGGAGTCGCGTGAACCACTGGTGTGGGCCGAGGCGATCACTCATCTACTGACCGATCCGCAGCGGGCGCGGCAGCTTTCGGTGGCGGCGCGCGAGCACGCACTCGGCCTGAAATGGACCCGGTCGGCTGCGTCACTGCTCGAGGTCTACCGTGGACTGCTCGCGCGCGGCGCGCACGGGGAACGACTACGTCAGGGTACGACCGAAAGCCCGCAGCACCGCCGCGACGTCGCCTAAGGTTTCTTGTGCCCTAGGTCAGTTGGCGGTCGAGCAGCGCATCTTCAATTTCCGCATCGTCGCGCGGTTTTGCGGCCCGCTTGCGGGCACGCTCATCGGCGCGTGCGCGCTCTTCTGGATCTTCGGCATTCACGCTGCGGTATTCCTCGCGCAGCGCCCAGCCGAGGCCGATGAAGGCGAGCAGACCGAACACAAACCACTGGAAGGCGTACGACAGGTGGGGGCCCTCGTCGCGGATCGGTTTAACGACAGCGATCGGGCGTTTCTCGTTCGGCGCGGGACTTTCCGAGTCCATGAGGCCATATGCACCGGTGTAGGTCGGTGCGTTGAGCCGCTCGGCAATAGACATGAGGTTGATCGTTGCCACTTGGTTACCGCTCGCCGTGCGACCGGGCAGGTCTGGTTCGGCGGCTTTGAGCCGAGCTACTACGGTGACAGTTCCGCTCGGCGGTGCCGGGACGGTGTCGGGAGCATCCTGCTCCTGGCCGGTCGGCAGCCAACCGCGGTCGACGATGAAAATCGTGCCATCGGAAAGCAAGAGCGGCGTCAGCACCTCAAAGCCGGGATTGACGTTGAGGGGGCGGTTGCGCGCGAGCAGTTCCTCGTCGATGAGGTAGGTGCCGGTGAGCTTCACCGGCATCCACTTCTGGGAGTCGTCGAAGGACGTCAGGTCGGGGAGCGCTTCGACAACGGGAACGGGGTTCGCGTCAAAGTTGGATTCGATCTTGAACAGCTCGGTGAGGGCTTCATCACGCCGGGCGAGTTGCCAGACGCCGAGCCCGGAACACACCACGGCGAAGAGAATGGCGAGTGCCAGATACCCGGCCCAGCGTCGGCTGAAGGCGAATTGCCAGCCCGTCATTGCGCATCTCCAGCGCGCTCTGGCCCGCCGAGCGCAAGCGGGCTTACGGTGAGAGGGAAATCACGGGCGGCGAGAAATTCACGCAGGTAGTCGACATGGTCGTCGCAGGCCAACCAAGTTTTGACGCGGTCAGCTGAGTGGATGCGCGGGTTGCGCCAATCGAGGCGCCAATGGCCCTCATTTCGGCAGTCTGCGCGCGAGCAGGTTGACGTGTGCATGGGCGCGCCCAGCCCGATCATCGGACCGCCCCGTGCGGCCGCGCGAACAATTACCGAACCTCGTCGTCGGTGTTGCGGTACGTTGCGACGGTGCCGGGCCGTAATACTTCGGCTCCGCGCGGCGCAACGTGCACGTTCGCGACCACGACCGCGAAGTAAGGGAGCACGATCGCACCGATGGCGCAGAGCAGCAGCCACCAACCCTGCACGAACAGCATCAGCACAATGCACACGATACGGACACCCATCGCAATGGAGTACTTGATCATCCGGTTGCGTCGTTCGCTCTCCGGGGAGGCGGGGAGCGAAGTGATCGACTGCTGCTTCATGGGTCCGTCGGGTTCGTGATCGGGTTAGTCAGCGGGGAATAGTCCGCTCCGTCCAGCCTACGTCTGTGTGGCGTGATTCTTGCACGCCTTAAACTTGAATCTGCCGGGTATTTTGTAAAACTCTCCACCGGCAGCCCGCAGCTGAGTGAACAACAGAAGAGGAACTTTATGACAACGGCTCGAACAGTGCTCGTCACCGGCGGTAACCGCGGCATCGGGTTTGCCATCGCGGAGGAATTTCTCGCCCAGGGCCATCGCGTCGCTGTGACTTCGCGGTCTGGACACGGACCGGCCGGTAGCCTCACCGTGCGCGCCGACGTGACCGATGCCGCTTCGATCGACGCCGCGTATACCGAGGTTGAGGCGACATACGGTCCGGTTGAGGTCGTCGTTGCGAACGCCGGAATCACCCGCGACACCCTGCTTATGCGCATGTCCGATGATGATTTCACGTCGGTGATCGACACGAACCTCAACGGAGCGTTCCGCGTGGTCAAAAGGGCGAGCAAAGGCATGCTCAAGGCCCGTTTCGGTCGCATCGTGTTGATTTCCAGCGTGGTCGGACTCTATGGGTCACCGGGACAGGTGAATTATTCGGCATCGAAGAGCGGGCTGATCGGCCTGGCACGCTCGATCACACGCGAGCTCGGTGCTCGCGGCATTACTGCAAACGTCATCGCTCCAGGTTTTATCGAAACCGACATGACAGCTGCTCTCCCCGAAGCGCAACAGGCGGACTACAAGCGCAACATTCCGGCCGGCCGTTTTGCCACTCCATTGGAAGTTGCTCGCGTCGTCACTTGGCTCGCCAGCGATGACGCCGGGTACATTTCCGGTGCCGTTATTCCCGTCGATGGCGGCCTGGGAATGGGGCACTGAGCAAACAATCGAGGGGCGCGGACCTCGTCAGCCGCGCAGGCCAAGCAACGGCAGCACCTGACTGAGGTCGCACCGGTCGATCACGAGGTCGGCCTCACGCTTGACCTGTGGCTTGGCGTTGAACGCGACGGCGAGGCCGGCGGCATCCATCATGCGCAGGTCGTTGGCGCCATCCCCGACCGCGACCGTCTGCGGCAGGGCGATGCGTTCATGTGCCGCCCATTCGCGCAGGGCGACCGCTTTGGCCTCGGCGTCGATGATCGGTCCGAGGACCCGCCCGGTCAGGCGGCCGGCTTCGACTTCAAGTCGGTTCGCCCGCCAATGGTCGACTTTGAGGTCGGCCGCGAGGGGGTCGAGCAACTCATGAAAGCCGCCAGACACGACGCCGACGAGGCCCCCGGCGGCATGAATGCCGGAGATCAGCTCCTGCACCCCCTCGGTTGGGCGGATGCGCTGCCCCACCTCGGTGAAAACAGTGTCGGGCAGTCCCGCCAGGGTCAAAACTCGCTCGCGCAGGCTGTCGGCGAAATCAATTTCGCCGCGCATGGCGCGCTCGGTCACGTTGGCAACGAGATCTCGCGAGCCGGCGGCATCCGCCAACAGTTCGATCACCTCATCCTGAATCAGGGTCGAGTCTGCATCGAGCACGACCAGAAAGCGTGGTGCAGTAGCGCAGATCACGGAGTAACGAACACTCCCTTACCGACCACGGTGATACCCGATTCGGTCACACTGAAACCGCGCGCGAGGTCGCGATCACGATCGACACCGACCGTGGCGCCAGCTTCAACGATGACTTCCTTGTCGAGAATGGCACGTCGCACGATCGCATCGGGTCGAATCTGCACCCGGTCAAACACGATCGAGTCGATGACTTCGCAGGCCGACCCGATCGAGGTCCAAGGCCCAAGAACGCTGCGCTCGATGTGTGCGCCGGAAATGACGCAACCCAGCGACACAATCGAGTCGATCATGGTGCCGAGAGCGCCCTTGCCGTCGCGCACGAATTTAGCCGGTGGCGAGTTCAACTGCATGCTGAATATCGGCCATTCGTGGTTGTACAGGTTGAACACGGGCAGCGCCGAAATAAGATCCTGGTGGGCCTCGAAGAACGAGTCGATCGTTCCCACATCGCGCCAGTAGTACCGATCGCGATCGGTTGACCCCGGCACCACATTGCGTTGTAGATCGTATACACCGGCTTCGCCGCGGGAGACGAAATCGGGAATGATGTCACCGCCCATGTCGTGGCTCGAATCGGTACGCTCACCATCGCGCAGTACCGCCTCGATCAGGGCGTCGGTGTTGAAGACGTAGTTACCCATCGAGGCGAACACCTCGTGGGGGGCGTCGGCAAGCCCGACGGCATCCTTGGGCTTCTCACGAAAATCGGAGATCCGATCAGGGGTGGCAGGATCCACTTCAATGACGCCGAACTGATCGGCCAAGCCGATAGGCTGGCGAATCGCAGCGACCGTGGCCGACAGGCCAGAAGCGATGTGTGCGTCGATCATCTGGCTGAAATCCATGCGATAGACGTGGTCGGCACCCACGACGACAACGATGTCGGGTTTCTCGTCGTGAATAAGATTCAGGCTCTGCAAAATCGCATCGGCCGAGCCGCTGAACCAACGCTTGCCAAGACGCTGTTGAGCGGGCACGGAGGCGATGTACGAGTTAGACAATCCACCGGACATATGCCAAGTCTGGGAGACGTGGCGGTCGAGACTGTGTGATTTGTATTGGGTCAGCACAACGACTTGGGTGAGGCCCGAATTGATCAGGTTGGACAGGGCGAAATCCACCAAGCGGTAATGCCCCCCAAAGGGGACCGCTGGCTTGGCCCGGTCCTCGGTTAGCGGCATCAGCCGTTTTCCCTCACCGCCGGCGAGCACGATTCCAAAGATTTTCGTGGCTTTCATGTGTACAGAGTAGGGCCAACCGTGCGGCTCGAGTTGCACGGCGGGATGTGGGTCGGGTTCTGCTGCGCTACCTTTGCTCCATGCGAGTGGATCTGATGACCAAGGAATACCCTCCGGAGATTTATGGGGGAGCGGGCGTTCACGTGATGGAGCTCGTGCGAGCACTTCGCGAAGATATTGACGTGTCGGTGCGCTGCTTCGGTGCACCCCGCACGGACACCGACACCTTTGCCTACGACGTTCCGGCACAGCTGGCCAACGCCAACGCCACCCTGGGCACCCTCGGCGTTGACCTGCAGATGGCTCAAGACGCCGCTGACGCCGATCTGGTGCACTCGCACACTTGGTATGCCAATGCGGCCGGCCACCTCGCGAAGATGCTGCACGGAATCCCGCACGTCGTCACGGCCCACAGCCTCGAACCCCTGCGACCGTGGAAGGCCGAGCAGCTCGGTGGCGGCTACCGCGTCTCCAGCTGGATCGAGAAAACGGCCTTTGAGGCAGCAGATGCCGTGATCGCCGTCAGCGACGGCATGCGGCGCGACATTCTGCGCAGCTACCCGGCGCTCGATGAGAGCCGAGTGCACACCGTGTACAACGGTATTGACCTCGACCGCTGGAAGCCCAGACTCGACGCCGACGTCGTACGGGAGCTGGGAATCGCCCCTGAGCGGCCGTCTGTCGTCTTTGTTGGTCGCATCACCCGGCAAAAAGGCCTGCCGTACCTGTTACGCGCCGCCGCGTTGCTGCCGTCAGAGGTGCAGCTCGTACTGTGTGCCGGTGCGCCGGACACTCCGCAAATCCTGGCGGAAGTGACCGCTGGCGTCGAGGCGTTGCAGCGCGAACGGTCGGGGGTCGTCTGGATCAACCGACTTCTCGCCCAACCAGAGCTCGCCGCGGTTCTCACGCACGGCACCGTCTTTGTGTGCCCGTCCATTTACGAACCGCTCGGAATTGTCAACCTCGAGGCAATGGCCTGTGGGTTGGCAGTCGTCGGTACCGCTACCGGTGGTATTCCCGAAGTTGTCGCCGACGGTCAAACCGGACGTCTGGTGCCGATTGAGCAGCTCACCGACGGCACGGGCACCCCGTTGAATCCCGATCAATTCGTCGCTGACCTCGCCCGCATCCTGACCGAGGTGGTGAGCGATCCGACTCGAGCGGCTGAAATGGGACGCGCTGGTCGTCTGCGCGCCGAGCAGGAGTTCGGCTGGAGCCAAATCGCCACCCGCACCCAGGAGATCTATGCGTCGGTACTGTGACCCACCCCGTCGGTGGTGCCGGTCTCAGTCTTAGGGCGAGCCCGGCGTATTTGTGCGTCGGCGCCGCCCGATAACATGGCTATATGGTCAACGTTTTGCATTTCACCGACGTCTCGGTCGTCCGGGGTGGCACTACCATCCTCGACTCAGTGAATTGGAGTGTCGACGACGACCAGCGGTGGGTCATCCTCGGCCCGAACGGGGCTGGCAAGACCACGCTGTTACAGATTGCTGCAGCTTTCATGCATCCGTCGGCCGGCCAGGCCGAGGTGCTCGACGAGACGCTGGGCGGAACGGATGTCTTTGAGCTGCGGCCCAGAATCGGGTTTGCCTCGACGGCCATGGCACGGAAAGTTCCCGCCAAAGAGAAGGTCCTCGACGTAGTCATGACTGCGGCCTATTCGGTAACCGGCCGGTGGAATGAAGAATACGAGACCATCGATGAACGACGCGCCCAGCGCGTATTGCAGGAATGGAATCTCGATCATCTTGCCGAGCGCGAATTCGGCACCCTGAGCGATGGAGAACAGAAGCGGGTTCAGATCGCCCGCTCAGTCATGACCGACCCGGAAATTCTCTTACTCGACGAGCCTGCTGCGAGCCTCGACCTCGGCGCACGGGAAGCACTTTTGCAGCTTCTAAGCGGCTTCGCTCAGGAACCCAACTCGCCGGCCATCATCATGGTCACCCACCACGTTGAAGAGATTCCACTTGGATTCACTCACGTGCTGCTACTGTCCGGCGGCAAGGTCGTCTCGGCCGGGCCGATCGGCACCGCACTCACCGAGACGGCTCTGAGCGAAACGTTCGGCCTGAATATCGAACTCATCGAGACCGACGGCCGCTTCGCGGCGCGCGCTGTCTAAACAGAACGCCGCGACACGACGACTTCAACTCCCAGGCTCTTTTACTGAAAGCAAGGTCTGCTAGGGTAAAGGGCTGGCCATCAGGCCAACCAGCTCGTCGTCGTCCTCTGAGTATGCGTCGAGCGGTGCCCAACAATCGAACAGCACTGTGACCAGTTACAAGTCTGTTCACCAGAAGTGCAAAAGGAAATCTTCATGAAGTCTGACATTCATCCCGAGTACGCTGCCGTCGTGTTCCGCGACCTCGCCTCCGGTGCGACCTTCCTGACCCGGTCGACGGTCTCGAGCAAGAAGACCATCGAGTGGGAAGACGGAACCACGTACCCGGTCATCGACGTGGAAATCTCCTCCGAATCACACCCGTTCTACACGGGCAAACAGCGCATCATGGACTCCGCCGGGCGCGTCGAGAAGTTCAACTCACGCTACAAGGGCTTCGGCAAATAACACCAGGTTTTTTGCGATACCTCTAGCTCCAAACAAAAAAAGCGACCAGCTTCGGCTGGTCGCTTTTTTGTTGGGTATCCGAGTTGAATATTGGGGCCAGTTCAGCGTTTTCGGCTCGAATAACTTTTCTGGTCACCGACTACTTGGTCAGCAACTACCGAATCAACGCTGACCGAATCAACGCTGGGGCCAGGCGGTGTCGGCTAGAAACTCGGGATCGCGGCCGCGCCGCATGTACTCCTGAAAGCTTTCGGCCTGTTGGCGATACCAGGTGACCTGCAGGGCGTGCATCTCGTCGAGAGTGGTTGGTAGAGCACCTTCGTGTGCCCGGTGGATCGCCTGAGCGACACGACCGGCGGCGATCGCATCGGCTCCGGCATCGTGCGCATCTTCCAGGCTGACTCCGTAGAACGCGCTCGTGACTTCGAGGGTGCGCTTACCCTTTCGATACTTGTCGACGGCTTTGTCGATGACCAGAGGATCGACGACCGGGCTGGGAGAGGTCAGGGGAGCGATGCCATAGCGCAGGGCTTCGCGGTCGAGCAGGGTGAGGTCGTAGGGGGCGTTGTAGGCCACGATCGGTAGGCCGTCGCTCAGGTGACCACGGAGCGCACCGACGATCTCGGCCACAGCCTCGGCTGCCATGCGGCCGTGCTCCACGGCATGCTCTGTTGTGATTCCGTGCACGTTGGTGGCGCCGACCGGAATCTCGATGCCCGGATCGACCAGCCAATCGATGCGCTCCACGGCCGTACCGCTGGCGTCGATAACGGCGACAGTGGCCGACACGATGCGACACGTTTCTACATCGATGCCGGTAGTTTCAAGGTCGAATACGGCGAGATGATCGCTCCAAGTGCTCATACTTCCACCCTAGGGGCGACCGCCGACACGTTCCGCTGCACCAGCTGGTGCTCGGCTTTGGCATGCCGGGGAACGTGGGTCCAGAGTGGAATTAGAGGTGCACACTTCGGTTGATGACGTTTTCAGCACTTTCGCGCATGGTGTGATTGTTCGCTCGAGCATCCGCTCGCAGTCGTTTGAAGGCTTCGTCCATGTTGACCATGCTGACCTGGGCGATGACTCCCTTGGCCTGTTCGATCAGAATGCGACTGTTCAGTGCGCGCTGCAACTGTTCATTGACGACGGCGTCTTCATGCACGGTACGTTCCTGCAAAATACTGATAGTCGCGACATCGGCCAGGGCCTGGCCGATCGCGGCGTCTTCGGGGGTGACGTCACCGGTGTCAGAGCGAAAGAGGTTGAGCGCACCGATTGCCCGATGGTGCACTCGCATGGGAATGGCGTGCACTGAGTGAAATCCCTGAGACAACGCGGCGGCTGCAAAATCTGGGTAAGTGTCCTGACATGCTGCGATATCGCCCAGCGTGACGACTGTGCCGGTGAGATAGCAGTCCACACACGGACCCGCGCCAGCCTGCTGCTGCAGAACCTCCACGAGGTAGCTCTCTTCGCTCGTCGAAGCCACGACCTGTAATTCCCCACTCGGGTCGGCCAACAGCAGACCAGCCGCGGTGGCGTCGAGCACTTCGACGCACGACTCAACCAGAGTATGGAGTACGTCGAGAACGTCATATTCGCCCACGAGAGTGTCCGTCAACTTCATGAAGGCGGCGCTCACCAGTGAGGCGCGAGCCATGGTGATCATGGAAGGAGTCTAGAACTTTTACTGACAATATGTCAGCTATGCCGAGTGAATGTGTCCGGTTCGATTTACGTCGAATCAATTTGCAGCGGCCTATTTCACAGGCCTTCGGCTTCCGGGCTGAATTGCAGGCGCCGTGCAACCACGTCGCCTGCAATGGCGCGCACTGTTTTGCCGTGGGCGAAGGCGTGCGCGCGCAGTAGCAGCAGGGCATCCGTCGGTGTGACGTTCATCTGCACCAATACCATCCCGGTGGCCTGATGAATTTCCCGGCGTGACAGTGGGGACTCCGCGGACGCTTGAGACGTCAACGACGTTTCGCCGGTAGCGGCCTCCTGCACTTGAAGCAGATGGTCGAGCAGGTTCCAGGCGGCCTCGTTGGCCAGTACCAACGCTTTTGCGCGGTCCGTGCGATCAAGTGCTCCCGTGGTTGTGCTGTACAGCTCGACGATACCGACATTGAGCGCGCCGAGAGTAAGCGGGAAGACGTAGAGCGCTTTGACCGTCGTGTCCATCAGGGCCATGTGGAAGACCGGCCACAACGGATGCTCTACCTCTTGTACCCGAGGTTCCAAAACGGGAAGTCGCGTACGGGCCGCTTCCCAACGCGGTCCCTCGCCGAGATCGAACTGCAGTTCGTCGAGCCGAGCGGCGAGGCGATCGGTGGCACAGACGACCGCCTCGGGTACCGCACCGACGAAAACCGAAACGGCGGCGCCGTTCACGGGTAAGGCTTCAAGAAAATGGGCGCACAGGGCAGCGTTCTCGACACCGTCTTCGGTACTAGTCCATTTAGCCACGACCGGCCTCCAGGCTTTGGATGGCTTGCTTACGCCAAGGATACGTGGTGCACACGATCGCGACAATGAACATTCACCCGGAGTTCGTCACGATCGGGCCGGCGAACGGCCAACGTGGTCAGCCGCAGTGTAACCAATAAAAACTCTGCGCCCCGAGCGTAAGGGTGAGTGAGCCTTCTTCATTGAAACTGGGAAAGACTGCGCCGCCGAATAAGTCGTACAGCCGCGTCCCGGCCATGTCGACATCATCGATCGTGAACGCGACCGGGTTGTGCGAGAAACTGAACACGCACATCACGGTTTCCGGCTGGTCGCCGAACATAGAACCGGACCCCGCATAGTTGCGGATGAATACGAGTACGGATTCGTGGTTGGTCTTGAGCACGCGGATCGCGCCGAGCCCGAAGGTTGGATGCGCCTTGCGTACGTGGATCACATTGCGAATCCAGTGCAAAAGCGAACCGGATTGGGCAAGTTGTGACTCCACATTGGTCTGTGTGAAGTTGTAGACGAGAGACTGCACGATTGGTAGGAACAGCTTGCCGGGGTCGGCATCGGAGAAACCGGCATTGCGATCAGGGGTCCATTGCATCGGGGTACGGGAGCTATCCCGGTCGGGCAACCAGATATTGTCGCCCATGCCGATCTCGTCGCCATAGTACAGAAACGGGCTACCCGGGAGGGCAAAAAGCAGGGCATGGGCTAGCTCGAGTTCCGCTCGGGAGTTATCGAGTAGGGGTGCCAATCGTCTGCGAATGCCGATGTTGGCGCGCATTCGGGGGTCGTAGGCATACCAGCCGTACATGGCCTGGCGGTATTCCTCGCTGACCATTTCGAGGGTGAGCTCGTCGTGGTTGCGCAGAAACACGCCCCAGCCGGCACCATGAGGAATGTCGGTCGTTTCGGAGAGTACGCGCACCAGTTCGTTGGCCTGCTGGGAGCGTAGGGAGTAAAAGATTCGCGGCATCACCGGAAAATCGAAGGCCATGTGGCATTCCGGTTCATCGTCGGTGCCGAAGAACGCGGCAACCTCGCGCGGCCATTGGTTGGCTTCGGCGATCATGACTCGGCCGGGATATTCCCGATCGACTAGGGCACGCAGCCGTTTGACGAACTCGTGGGTGGGCGGCTCGCCCTCACCGTTCCCCTCTTCGGACTCGAACAGGTACGGAATCGCATCCAGGCGAAAGCCATCGACACCAAGATCGAGCCAGAACCGTATGACATCAAAAATTGCTTCTTGTACGGCCGGGTTCTCAAAATTGAGGTCGGGCTGGTGTGAGAAGAACCGGTGGAAGAAGAACTGTCGACGCACTGGGTCGAAGGCCCAGTTCGATTCCTCGGTGTCAGTGAAGATGATGCGAATGTTGGGGTACCGCTCGTCAGTGTCGCTCCAAACGTAGAAATCTCCATAGGGCCCCTCAGGGTCCTCACGGGATTGCTGAAACCATTCGTGCTGGTCGGACGTGTGGTTCAGTGGAAAATCGATCACGATGCGCATATTACGTTCGTGCGCTTTGGTCACGAGGTCTTTGAATTCCTCGAGGGTACCGAATTCCGGCAAAATCGTGCGGTAGTCGGCCACGTCGTAGCCGCCGTCTTTCAACGGTGAGTTGAAGAACGGAGGAATCCACAGTGCGTCGATGCCGAGCCACTGCAGGTAGTCGAGCTTCGATACGAGGCCGGCCAGGTCGCCGGAGCCGTCGGCATTACTGTCGACGAACGACCGAACCATTACCTCATAGAAGACGGCGCGGCGATACCACCGCGGATCGAGGGCCAAACCGGGCAGCTGAATGGGTGCGGTAAAGCTCACGGCTTTCCTTCCTTCCCCGCAAAAGGGCTCTCTCGATGCGTTCGATGGCTTGAGTCTAGATCGGCCAGCCCGGTGCACGTCCAGCCTTGAATAAGTGTCGCGTCTAAACTAGGGCCGGTGATCGTTTCTTCTGCCTACGACAAGCTTTTACGGCGCCTCCCCGTGCGTGAGGCCACCGCATCCGTTCCCGGCAGGGACCGCCAGCGCACAGACACGCGGTATTGGGATTACGGCAACCCCAACGCACCGACAACCCTTGTACTCGTTCACGGGTTTCGGGGCGATCACCACGGTCTGCAACTGGTCGTGGCCGAACTGCTGGGCGACGGCCCAAACCCGGCTGACCTGCGTATCGTGGCACCCGACCTGCCCGGTTTCGGTGGATCAGCGCCGCTGCCCGGAGGCGTGCACTCGTTGGCAGCATACGTCGACTGGCTTCAGGAATTTGTCCAGGTGTTGGCCCCGGTGGGGCGGTTGGTCGTGCTGGGCCACTCTTTCGGCTCGATCGTGGTCGCTGCGTCCGTGGCCGACGGGCTGGTGACGCACGACGTCATCCTGGTCAATCCAATCGCCGCGCCGGCACTGTCCGGGCCGCGCGGCGTGCTGACCCGACTGGCCGTGTTCTACTACTGGACTGCTGCGAGCCTGCCGGATCGCTGGGGCTATGCGTTGCTGCAGAACCGAGCCATCGTGCGCATCATGAGCGTGAGCATGGCTAAGACGCGTGATCCGGGACTGCGGCGCTGGATTCACAATCAGCACGACCGGTACTTCAGCGTCTTCGCCAACCGTCGAGTCGTGATGGAGGCGTTCGCCGCTTCGGTCAGTCATGACGTGAGCGAGTTCGCTGCGAGCATCCGGCAGCCCACGCTGTTGATCGCGGCCGACAAAGACGACATCACGCCGCTGACCGCGCAGTACCGACTGCAGTCGCTGTTTCCGAACGCCACCCTGCGGGTCATCAACGGGGTCGGCCACCTCATCCACTACGAGAAGCCGAAACCGGCCGCCGAGTTCATTCGTGAATTTCTCGCGAAGGACCGACCAGCATGAGAATTGTCGTCGACTGCCGCTACGTGCGTCTGGATCACCACGACGGCATCAGCCGATACACCGCTGGCCTGGTCACCGAACTGGGCCGACTGCATCCGCTCACCATGCTGATCAGTGACCACCGCCAGCTGAAGATGCTACCCGCCCTGCCCTGGCAGCTCGTGCGTGCCCCGACCAGTCTGCTTGAACCGTTCATCGCCCTCGCGGTCAACCGGCTGCAGCCCGACGTCGTCTTCAGCCCCATGCAGACCATGGGTTCCTGGGGCCGCAAATACCGGTTGTTTCTGACCGTGCACGACCTCATCTATTACCGCAATCGCACACCCCCACATGACCTCGCACCGTTGATCCGGCTGCTCTGGCGCGCCTACCACCTCTCCTTTTGGCCACAACGGATGCTGCTGAACGGCGCCGACGGCATTGTGACCGTTTCCGAAACCACCCGTTCACTGATCAACGAGCATCACCTCACCCGGCGGCCGGTCACCGTGGTGCCGAACGCCGCCGACCCCGTTCCCGGCGCCCCTACCCACCGGAGTATCCCGGAAACGACTCGCCTGATTTACATGGGGTCGTTCATGCCGTACAAGAACCTCGACACGCTGGTCAAGGCTTTGGCTGACCTGCCAGACCACGAACTGCACCTGCTCAGCCGGGTTTCGCCGACGGAACGAACACGGCTGACCCGTTTGGCAACGCAAGCTCGGCTGGTCTTTCATGATGGGGTGACCGATGAGCAGTATCGCCGCCTGGTGCGCTCGGCGACGGCGCTCGTGACCGCCTCGCTCGATGAGGGTTTCGGAATTCCCCTGGTTGAGGCGATGAGCCTTGGTATTCCCGTCGTGGTCAGTGATATTGCGATCTTTCGTGAGATCGGCGGAGCTGCCGCGCTGTACTTCGATCCGCGCAGTGCTGATGCAATCGCGGCAGCCGTGCGTCGCCTGGCGCTTCCGGGGGAGTGGGAGGCGCGATCCGCTCTCTCGATCGAGCAGGCCGTTCGGTTCACCTGGGCGGCGTCGGCCCGCACGCTGCTCGGGGTGTTGGAAGGGACAAAACCCATCGCGTAGCGGGTATCGCGACTCGTCATTTCACGTCCCGGAACGGGAGACTCTGCCATTGTCGCCGACATGGCAACTCCGTACGGCCAGGCGTCGTAGGGTCAGGGCAACGGCGGCGCGACAGCCTCGCCACGATCGCCGGGCGATCGGATCGTCGCATCGAAGTGGGTCAGTGATAGCTGATCGTTTGCCCACCGAAAATCGTGCACCGAGCCATTGGCAATGAACTCGCCGTGACGCGGTCGGTCGCCGTCGGTGAGGTGACGCAGCAACGTACCAATAATCCCGCCATGGCTCAGTATCAGAACGGACTGCCCGGCGCGCCCGACGGCCAATCCCGCCAGCGCTGCGAGCACTCGGTCGACGACGTCGCGGCGGGTTTCGAGGCCAGGAACGGCCACACCGTCGGGAAACCGGTGCTGGCGCTCAGTGAAGGTGAGCCCCTCGATGGCGCCATGGTGGCGTTCGGTCAGGGAGGGAATCACGACGGGTTCGTCCAGTCCGAGTTCCGTGGCAATGATTGTGGCCGATTCAGCGGCGCGCAGCAGCGGGCTGGTCGCTATCGCATTCCAGTGTCGGTTCCGCAGGCCCGCCGCCGCTGCAACAGCCTCGGCCCGCCCAGCAGCGTTGAGCGGGATATCCGTGCGACCTTGAATACGGTGGTGCAGATTCCAATCGGTCTGGCCGTGGCGCACGATGGAGAAAACGGTCGTGCGTGATTCACCAGTCGGATCGGTGCTTCGCCGGGCGGACACGAACGGTCAGCCCAGCAGTCGTTCGGTCAAGGCGGCGAGGGTTTCGGAGGTACCGGCTTCGAGTTTGTGCAGCGCACGCCCATCACCCTTGGTGACACCGCGGTTGATGACAATGATGGGCAGCCTGCGCCGGCGAGCCTGTTCCACCAGGCGGATGCCGGAATTCACGGCCAGCGAAGATCCTGCCACGACGAGGGCGTCGGCACCCTGGATCACAGCGGATGCCTCGAGAAATGTTTCCGTGGGAACGAGCTCACCGAAGAAGACAACGTTTGGCTTGAGCATGCCCCCGCAAACCGTGCAGTTCGGCACGACGAAGTCATCGATATTTCCCACGTCGGCATCGCCGTCGGGAGCTATGCGGATGCTTTCCGGGTGGCGGAGCACGGGATTGTCGGTTTCGAGCCTGGCAGCGATGCTGTCCCGGCCGAACGCCTGGCCACAGGCCAGACAAATCACCTGGTCGAGGGAGCCGTGCAGTTCGACGACATGGCGTGAGCCGGCGCGGGTATGCAGGCCATCCACGTTCTGGGTGATGATGCCGGCGATGGCCCCGGCGTTTTCCAACTGCACCAGCGAGCGATGCCCGAGGTTGGGTTCAGCCTGGCGGAACACTCGCCAGCCCAAATGGCTGCCAGCCCAATAGCGTTTGCGCGATCGGTCATCGGCGACGAAGGTCTGAAAGGTCATCGGAGTGCGGATCGGCGCCCCCGCGCCGCGATAGTCCGGAATACCGGAATCGGTGCTGAGGCCAGCGCCGGTGAGTACGGCGGCACGTTTGCCGCGGAGCAGGGTGGCTACAGCATCCACTGCCCGCTCGGAGTCGACGGCGACCGCCAAGGCGAGCACAGCGGCGGCATCGGGAACGCCGGTGGGCTCGAGCGCGTCGCCAGGCGCCGTTTCGGTGGGCCGGGCCGAGTCGGCTGTCATCGGTGCTCCCTTCGCGCAGAGATGGGCGGACGAGCTGATCAAGATACCCGTTACCTGATTCTAAACTCGTCTGTTTTCCTGTTTGACTACCTACCTGTCAGGCTTGAGGTCAGTAACTCGTCTCGGAAGGCACTACTTCGTGCAGATCACCCGCATTACCGACCTGTCCAGTGCGGGTCTCGCCGACTATTCGCGGTTGACCGATGTCGCCCTCCGGCGGGTTCTCGAACCGGCCGGCGGGCTATATATCGCTGAGTCACCCAAGGTGATCGCGCGGGCCCTGAACGCCGGGCATCGGCCCCGGTCCTTGCTGATTCAGGAACAGTGGATGCCAGACGCCGCGCGTTTGCTGGTCGACTGGCCCGACGTGCCGGTTTATGTGGGTGAGCCTGGCGTGCTGGAGCAGCTCACCGGCTACAACCTGCACCGCGGAGCGCTCGCCGCCATGCACCGTCCGGCGCTGGAACCGGTCGAAGCGCTGCTGACGAGTGCCCGCCGCATTGTGATCCTTGAAGACATCGTCGACCACACGAACGTCGGCGCCATTTTTCGTTCGGTTGCCGGGCTCGGTGCCGATGCCGTGCTGATCACCCCACGCTGCGCGGACCCGCTCTACCGGCGAAGCGTGCGCGTGAGCATGGGCACGGTGCTGCAGGTACCGTGGACTCGCCTGCCGGAGTGGAGCGTGGCCACCCCGCTGTTGCATGCCGCGGGGTTTCACCTGGCCGCCCTGGCGCTGGCCGACAACGCGGTCTCTCTCGACGTATTCGCCGAGGCGGCGCCCGAACGGCTTGCCATCATCCTCGGCGCGGAGGGCGATGGACTCAGTCAACACGCTTTGGCTGCCGCCGACACGGTCGTGACGATTCCCATGTTGCACGGCGTCGACTCACTCAATGTCGCCTCGGCGAGCGCGGTTGCGCTCTACGCCCTGCGAATTCGCTCGTGAACTCGGCGGGCCGGCTGCACGCCGCGAAGAAGTTAGGCTGAACGAATGTCTCCCTCCCGGCGTGTCCTCCTCCGGCGCCGAAGACTGGCCGTCTTCAGCATTCTCCTCGTTGTACTGGGGGGAATCGGCTACGTTGGCGCCACCAACCTGGCTCCCGTACCGGGTAGCGCCGCGTCGATCGTGCAGCCGGACGCGCTCTCCCAACCGGCGGCTGCACCGGCCTGGCCGGCCTTCGGCGCGAGCGCTATCGGCGCGGTCGGTTTTCCCGGTGTTCTGGCCTCGACCGGCCAGGAAGACACGGTGCCGATCGCGAGCATTGCAAAAATGGTGACAGCTCTGGTCGTCCTTGATGCCAAGCCACTCGGTGCAGGCGATGACGGACCCGACATCACCTTCACCGACGCCGACGTGGACAGGTACTACGACGCGCTCGCCGAGAACGGTTCGGTGGCACCCGTCGTCTCGGGGATGGTGCTCACGCAACGTGAGGCTTTTGAGGCAATGCTGCTGCCGTCGGCCAACAACTATGCGTCTTCCCTCGCGGTGTGGGCGTACGGATCCGTGGACAACTACCTGGCGGCGGCGAAAACCTGGCTGGCCGACAAGACCCTGACCCAGACCAGGATCGCGGATACGAGCGGTCTCTCCGCGTCGAGCGTGAGCAGCCTGGCCGACCTGGTGGAGATCGGCAAGCTCGTCGTCGGCCACCCGGCCCTCGCCGAAATCGTCGCTCTCCCGTCGGCGGTCCTGCCGGTCATCGGAACCATTATCAACACGAACAAGATGCTCGGCCGAGATGGCGTCGACGGCATCAAGACGGGCACAACGGATGTTGCCGGTGCCTGCCTGTTGTTCTCGACCGATTTCACTATCGGCACCCACGCGGTCACCCTTGTCGGTGTTGTTCTCGGGGGGGACACGCACGCCGAGCTCAATTCTGCGATTGCCGCGCTGATCGAGAGCGTCCAGCCTGGCTTTCACGAGGTCGTCCTGGCCGAAGACGGCGCCGTGTTCGGCAGCTACACGACACCGTGGGGTGACGTGAGCGACATCGTCGCCGAGCGGGCGGCATCCGTTTTGGTCTGGTCGGACTCGCCGATCGCGGGCACCGCTACGGCCAAGGACGTGCAACTCGGCCGGGCCGGCGACGAGGTGGGCGAGGTGTCCTTCACGATCGGTACCACATCGCCGACTACGGTGACCGTGCCGCTTGAATTGCAGCACACCCTCACGGATCCCGGCCCGGCCTGGCGCATGGGAAACCCCGGCGAGCTCGCCGCCGGCTGACCTCGCCGCGCCATCCCGACTCACCCCATCCGGACTCACCTAATCCGGACTCACCTAATCCGGACTCACCTAATCAGGAACGTACGGCGCCGGCACAAGCGGTCAAACCGGCGGCAGGGTGAAAGGGCCGGCGTCTGGTCGTTTGGGCAGCACGTGGTCGCCGGAGGATTGGTGGCGCACCCGGCGCAGGACCCAGGGCACAAGGTATTCCCGCGCCCAGACAAGGTCTTCCGTGCGCGCCTGACGCCACGTGGTGCCCGGCATGGGCTCCGGTTCGCTGGGTGCGAGGGAACTCGTCACGTTGAGGGTCTGCAGCACCATGCGCGCGACTGTGTGATGTCCGAGTGCGTTGAGATGCAGCCGGTCCGGAGCCCACATGCGAGGGTCCTGAATCTCGGTCAACTGCCACATGTCGGCCACGATGCAGTCGTACTTGGTGGCGATCGCCCGAATGTTTTCGTTGTAGATGGCGACCTTACCGCGAATGCTGCGAAAAACAGGGGAGAAGCCCACATCCGCGCCGGTGAACAGCACGACTGTCGCGCCATAGTGCGTCAGCCGGGAAATCGCCGCGTCCAAGCGCGCTGCAATGGAATCAGGGTCGGTCCCTGGTCGAATCACGTCGTTACCGCCAGCCGAGATGGTGATCAGGTCGGGTCGTAGCGCGAGGGCAGGTTCGATCTGTTCATCGGCAATCTGCCGAAGGAGTTTGCCACGGACCGCGAGGTTGGCATAGGCGAAATCGTCGGTGCCGTCACTGAGAATCTCGGCAACCCGATCTGCCCAGCCACGATGCCCGCCGGGGCTCTGCTGTTCGGGATCGCCAATGCCCTCGGTGAACGAATCGCCAAGAGCGACGTAGCGCGACCATGGATGCTGTTGCTTCGTCATCGATCCATTCTGTCGGAACTCCCAGTCTTGGGTCGAACCGACCGATGCGAACGCGAACGTCGGTGGGCTTTGGTAGGTTTGCAAGAAGTGAATACTCCATCGGTTTTCGGTCCCGCGCAGGGAACAAGTGCAGCCGAACACCTATCGCCGTCATTCCCAGAACGCGCGGCCTGGGGTACAGCCGGCAAGCTGCGTGCCTGGCAGGCTGAAGCTCTGGAAGCCTATTTCGTGCACGAACCTCGGGACTTTCTGGCCGCAGCCACACCGGGTGCCGGCAAGACCACCTTCGCCCTGCGACTGGCTGCGGAACTGCGCTCCCGACGCACGATTGATCGCATCACGGTAGTGGCGCCGACCGAGCATCTCAAGAATCAGTGGGCGGACGCCGCAGCGCGAGCAGGGATTCGTCTCGATCCAATGTTCAAGAACGCCGATCGCAGCTACGGCAGCCACTATCACGGGGTCGTCGTGACTTACGCGCAGGTAGCCGCTCGCGCCGCCTTGCACAAACAGCTCACCGAGTCGAGTCGCACCCTTGTCATCCTCGACGAGATTCACCACGGGGGAGATGCCCTGAGCTGGGGCGACGCGATCCGGGAGGCCTTCGGCCCGGCCACCAGGCGCCTCTCGCTGACCGGGACGCCGTTTCGCTCGGACACTTCACCGATCCCCTTCGTCAGTTACCTGCCGGACAAGCACGGCATCCGCATGTCGCAGAGCGATTATGCCTACGGCTATGGGCGCGCCCTCGCCGATGGCGTGGTTCGCCCGGTGATGTTCATGGTTTACGCCGGGCACATGAAGTGGCGCACCAGGGCCGGTGATGAAATGGAAGCCAAGCTCGGCGAGGGCAATACCAAGGACATCACCAGCCAGGCCTGGCGCACCGCGCTCGAGCCCACCGGGCAATGGATTCCGTCGGTATTGCGCGCCGCGAACTCTCGCCTGACCGAGGTGCGGCACGGCATTCCGGATGCCGGTGGTCTCGTCATTGCCACCGACCAGACTGCCGCACGTGCCTACGCTGTCATTCTCGAGGACATTTGCGGCGAGCCGGTCACCATCGTGCTCTCCGACGAGAAGGAGGCGAGCGACCGCATCGACGAGTTCTCCAAGAACACCCGTCGGTGGATGGTCGCCGTGCGCATGGTGTCGGAGGGCGTGGATGTGCCACGCCTGGCCGTCGGCGTGTACGCAACCAGTGCGGCAACCCCGCTGTACTTTGCCCAGGCGATCGGCCGATTCGTGCGAGCCCGGCGACGTGGTGAGACGGCATCCATTTTTCTGCCCAACGTTCCCGGGCTGCTCAGCCTCGCCAACGCGCTCGAATTAGAACGCGATCACGCCCTCGACCGCAGCAACCGTGAAGACGGCGATGACGGCATGTATAACCCCGAAGATGCCATGGTCGCAGCGGCGAACAAGGAGGACAAGGCCTCAGATGATCTTGGCCTGGACGACTTCACCTGGCAGGCACTGGACTCGCAGGCGACCTTCGACATGGTCATGTTCGACGGTGACGAGTTCGGAGAACTCGCCGAACCCGGCACCGATGAAGAATTCGATTTCATCGGCATCCCTGGCCTGCTCGAACCGGAACAAGTGTCGGAGTTGCTGCGGCAACGCCAGTCACGCCAGTCCAAACGGTCATCTGACAAACGTAAAGACCCGGTGACGGGCGAGATCGCCCCGCTTGAACCGCCGCCCTTGTATCGCACGCTCAAGGAACAGCGCACACTGCTGTCGAGCCTGGTCGGCATGTGGTCCAAACTCGCCAATGAACCCCACGGAATGATTCATGCCGAACTTCGTCGGTTGTGCGGCGGCCCGGCCGTCGCTCAGGCCAGCGTCACCCAGCTGCAGATGCGCATCGACCTGCTGCGCCGCCGCCTCGGGCGCAGCTAGCGGCGGCCATCCCGGCATGCACAGCATGAGTTTCACGATGTGACGACGGAGACGACGGTGACGACACAGCCATGCAGGAGCAGATGCTGTGCTCTTCTGCTTGTGTCGATGCAGACCCTTGCAATTCATTTGCTCGAATCGCATAAACTCCTTAGTAACAAGGGAGTCTGTTGATGGAATCGAAGAAGCCGGAACTCGACCGGGTTGACCGCGCACTGCTGCGAGCACTATCGGTCAATGCGCGAGCGTCGGGAGCTGCTCTGGCAAGCGAAATCGGTGTCGCCGAGTCCACTGTGTCCCTGCGCCTGCGACGTTTACAACAGCTCGGCCATATTCGTGGCTATCGGGCCAATATCGACCTGGCTGCGCTCGGTGCCAGCCTGCAGGCCCTTATCTCGGTGCGGTTGGCCAAACACGCCAGGGTGCAGATCGATGACTTTCGTAACGCGGCCCCGCACTGGCCGGGCGTGATCGGGCTGTTCCACACCGCAGGTGCCGATGACTATCTGCTGCACGTTGCCGCAGCGGATGCCTCTCATCTGCGTGACTTCGTGCTGGAACACCTTGCGGAGCATCCGGCCGTCGCTCACACCGAGACAAACCTGATCTTCGAGTACGTCGACGGCGACGGCTGGCAAGACCTGGTGAAGTAGGGCGACCAAGCCACAACGACAGCATGCTGGTGTACCAACCGCTTAAAACAAGAACGCCCCCCGCGTAAGCGGGAGGCGTTCTTCGCAAGCTCTATTTAGAGGGCGCGGATGTTCTCGGCCTGAGGACCCTTGGGGCCCTGGGTTACCTCGAACTCGACCTTCTGGTTCTCATCGAGGGACTTGTAGCCATTCGACGCGATCGCGGAGTAGTGCGCGAAAACATCGGCGCTTCCGTCGTCGGGTGCGATAAAGCCGAAGCCCTTTTCAGCGTTGAACCATTTCACGGTACCTGTTGCCATTTGTAAAACTCCTCCAGGAGTGTTAGACCGGCCCCGACTGTCGGGACCGTTCGTCGCGGTATTCGTCGTCCGCTTCCGAAAGGAATGTGGCGCATCAACCGCGATTCAAGTGAATCGCAATCGGTGCGTTTAAGACGTGCAAGCACTACAACTTCGAGTCCAACACTAGCCCACAAGTCTGGACGGTTTCAAAGTTCCCAGCCTTTTTGACACGAAAGTGTTAATTCTACGGAAGAATTCACGTGAACTCCGGGGCGACCACTGCTCGGCGAGGCCCCGGGCACCCGTTGACCGAAACTGGTTACGGCGTGTCATTCGGCTGTCACGAAGTCGATCAAATGCTCCACGCGCCCTAATAGTTGCGGTTCCAGATCGGCAAAGGTGCGCACGCGGCCGAGAATTCGCTGCCAGGCCCGGGCGATATCGGCCTGTTCCTCGTGCGGCCAGCCAAGCGCGTCGCAGATGCCGTGTTTCCATTCGATGCTCCGCGGTACGTCGGGCCAGGCTTTGAGGCCGATCCGTGCGGGTTTTACCGATTGCCACACGTCGACGAACGGATGCCCCACTACGAGAACATTTGCCGCGAACGGGCCGCGCGCCACGGCTTCCGCGACGCGACTCTCCTTGGATCCAGGCACGAGGTGGTCTACCAATACGCCGACGCGACGTGCAGAGGTCGGACGGAATTCGCGGAGGATCTCGTCGAGGTTGTCGACCCCCTCGATATATTCCACGACGACACCTTCGATGCGCAGATCGGCGCCCCAGACCTTTTCCACCAGCTCGGCGTCGTGGCGCCCCTCGACAAAGATGCGACTGGCGCGCGCGACGCGAGCAGGCGCATCGGGCACGGCCGTCGAACCTGAAGCCGTGCGTACCCGGCCCAGGGCGGCCGCCATGGTCGGTGCGACCAGTGTGACGGGGCGTCCGTCGATCAGAAAACCGGAGCCGAGCGGAAACAGTCGCAGCTTGCCATGCCTGTCTTCGAGTGTGACGATCTTTCTTTCCACGCGAATGACGGCACCACAAAATCCTGTGCCTGTTTCTTCGACAACCAAGTCCCGGACAGCTTCCTGGGTTGGAATAATGATGCGTCCCGCGTCGCGCCACCCGGGAGAGAGCACGTCTGCACTGTAACGTTCGTCCATTGCATCGACGCTAGCGGAAGTCCGTGAGGTCGCCCGGCATGACGCGGTATTCTGACTGTATGTGTGGTCGACTCGTTATTACCGATTCTGCGCCCGATCTGGCTGCGATGTTCGATATCGAACATGAGGGTGAGAATCTGCCGGAACCGTCCTGGAATATCCGGCCGACTGAACAGATTCCGATCGTGCTTGAATCGGCCAAAACCGACCCCCCTGTGCGTCGATTGGAATCAGCACGCTGGTCATTGATTCCATCTTTCGCGACGGAGTCGACGTCGAAATTTCCGACCTTCAATGCACGGGCAGAAACGGCCGCCGAGAAGCCGACCTTCACGATGTCCGTGCGGTCGCGGCGCGCTCTGGTCCCGGCGACGGGTTACTTCGAGTGGCACACCGAGGGGACCGTAAAGACCCCGTACTTCATTCAATCCGATGATGGTCTTCCGCTCGCTCTCGCTGGTCTGTATTCCTGGTGGAAGAACCCGGCTGCCGTTGACAGCGATCCGGCGCGCTGGGTGTTGTCCGCAACCATCCTGACGACCAGTGCCCAAGGTCCGCTCGCGCAGATCCACGACCGCACACCGGTTGCCCTGCCGGAGGAGTGGTGGGACCAGTGGTTGGATCCGGCCACCGAGGGTGACCAAGGTCTCGTGGATGCCGCCGCCGCAGCCTCCCGGATAGTCGTAGAATCGCTCAATTTTCATGAGGTCGGCCGGGTGACCGGGAACGGCCCTGAACTGATCGAGCCGATCACCAACGCTTCGATGTAATTGCATCGGGCCCCAACCGGTACGCTCGAAGCAGTACGAATAAGCAGAACGCTCAACTCAGTGCCTGGCGAAATTACGTAGGCGCTGCCGTGAAAGGAACACCCATGAACATCGTCGCCTTCGTCGTCGCGTTTGCGATTTTCGTTTTCGGTTTTTGGCTGTTTGGCCTGGCTTTCTCGGTCACGGCCCTGATGGCACCGATTTTCATTGCGGGAATCCTGTGCGTGGCCATCGCCATGGCAATCCCGTTCCACCTGCTGCGCAACTAAGCCCCGATCGGCTCGCCTGAGCGCGCCGGCTGCAGCATTCAGTGTAGGAATCCCGCTACGAGATTGATCAGCGTAGCCAAAATCACCGATCCGTACGGAAATGACAGCAGCGCATGCTGGAGCGTCGCCATCCGCAGCGAGTGATTCCGGATGCTTGTGTCCGAGACCTGGTAGGTCATGCCAATCGTGAAGGCCAGGTAGGCGAAGTCGGTATACCGCGGCGGTTCGGGCTGATTGAAGTCGATGCCGCCGGGAGAGCGACTGTAATACAGCGAGGCGTAGCGCAGGGTAAACAGTGTGTGCACCAGCACCCAGGACAGGGCGACGCTGGCAATGGCCACTGCGGCGAGAAAGCCGCGCTGGGCACTCAAGGTCGCCGTCGTCCCGAGTAGTAAAACGACGATCGCGCCGAGACTCGCGAGTCCGGCCAGCAGAATGAGAAATTCTGAAACGACCCGTGACGGATCTTCGCGAGTAGCGTGCTGGGCCGTCGCGTCGGCATCCTGGCGGCTGATGACAATCCAGACCCAACCAATGTAGGTGACGCAGGCAGCACCCCAGCCGAGTATTACAGCGAGAACCCAATCGCCCGAGAGACCAGCCGTAACCCCGACGATAAGTCCGGCCACGAGCATGACGACCAAACGGGTACTATACCGGTGCAGGTGCGCGAGTGGAATGGACACAGGCTGATCGTGGCACATAATGGCCCGTCACCCACTCAGCTCTCCCTCGGCGCGGTATCAGAATCGCACGGTATTGTTGATTTTCGATCGATTTCGCATTGATTGTCTTCAAACATGGAAAGGTCCCGCCCAGGATGCTAGACAGCCCGGCCGCATCCACCCCCTACGAGGTCCTCGGAGTGAGTCCGACCGCGACCGAGAATGAGTTACGTCGCGCCTATCGACTGTTGTTGCGCCAGACCCATCCCGATGTCGGCGGCAGCGCGAGCAGATTTCATGCCGTGCAGCTCGCCTGGGAACGTGTGGGAAGTCCACAGAACCGGGCCGACTACGATCGTCGGCGCTTCGGCGACCCCGAGCAGGTCGCTCCCACGGATGCCTACGCCGCTTCCGCCGCCCGCGGCTCCGCCACGAAATCCAGCCTGAAAACCCGCATGCACGGTCATCCTGGTGGTCAGGCGCGCCTGAGATATCTCGATCTCGTGCGCGAATGGGCTGGCCGCGGCACGGTCATCGACGACCCGTACGCCCCCGCGCTCATCCGGAGCGCCCCGAAACTTGTACGGCACTGCCTCGCCAAAGCGCTGGCAGAGGAAGCTACAGCCCAGCTCGTGGCCAATCTCGGTATCGGTTTCACCGCGTGGCACGACATCGACACCGGTAGTCAGACCGACAAACTTGACCACATCGTCCTCGGCCCGGCTGGATTGTTCGGCATCTTGTCCGAAGACTGGGGCGCACCCGTGCAGCTGCGCCGCGGCGAATTGGTCGGCGACGAACTGCCGGCGGAGGATCGCCCGATCCACCAGTTCGAGGATGCCGCCCGCTCACTCAGCCGCGCATTGAAAGTCCGCTTCACCGCGCTTATCGTCGTGCTGCCTGACGGAGCCCTTGACGAACCGGTATCGCTGCCCAAGCGTGGCCGACGGCCGATGATCATTGTGATTCCGCGATCGCGGCTCGTCGGCGTGCTGCGCGAGGGATTAGCCGGCATGGAGCGCGGAAGCTTCGAAAAGGTCTTCGAGCTGCGCAGCACCCTGCTCAACGGCATCCGTTTCGTAAATACCTAGGCATTTCGAGATTACGAGCGCAGGGCCAGCTTGTCGACCCAGTAGCGCAGAAATGTGGCCCCGGCCTCATCGTGGATCTGGTCACCGATCACGATCACCGGATATGGCCGATCAAGAATGCCATCGGACGGGCGCACGTCAACGTGGGTGACGTCGTAGCCGGCTTCGTACAGGTGATCAGCCATGCGATAGTCACTGCGGGAATCGCCCATTGATCGCCACAACCGGGGCAATGGACCGCTCGCCGCGAAGTAGGCAAGGGCACGTTTCGCGGCATGGTCCTTGTCGAGCGTGACCGACTCGATATCGGTTGAGATGATCGTGGCGTCGATTCGAAATGGAATCCGACCGAATTCGTCGGGCGACCGGCGATCGTCGAATTGCACACCGAGGCCGTGTTCCACCAAGATGGCGAAGGCTGCCTCGTTGAATTCGGATTGGCGGGCGAGAAAGTCGGCATGGCTCACATCGGTGCGCTGTTCGACCGAGATCATCGCCTGCTTGGTCTCGTCAAAGAACATCTCGGCTGCGAACGAGTCAGAGACCAGCTGGCGCACCGCGTCAATGACCGCCACCGGCAAGGCAACGCTCTGATCGACGACGACGTCCCCCATGCCGTTCGGTCCGATCGGAAACCACACCGCGCCCTTCTCGCAGACGCCGTACATCCGAAAGGTCTCCGGCAGTCCGGCGTGCACGAGCGGGGCGATCACCTGCTCGCGAATAAAGTCGGCTGACCTCCCGGTGATGAACGCGATCGGCACGTGTCCGGCCGCCAGTGTGATCAGATCGGCCGGGATGCTCGGCGTTGAAATGGTGCGCGTGAGCGGGCTCGCAATCGGGCCGTCGACGTCGAGGAGAAGTCCGAGTGGGGACACGGGAATTGACATTTCGCCATTCTCCCACGAGAGGCGGAAGAGATTTCGGCATCGTGCGAAAAGCGGATGCTGCACCCGCCCATGCCAGCACTTATCGTTATCTATGATGATTACGCGACGAGAAGTAGCACTGCGCCTGGATATCCCGCTGGAAATGGCGGCACGTCACGGTATTCCCTCGCGTGTAAGCGAGGGCCAGCTGGCTAAACTCGAGGCCGAGCCGCCGGTCTGGCTGCTGCAGTCGCGCACCAATCGCACCGGCAAGAAGCCGGTGTGGGTGCAGCTCACTTGCACGATTTGTGGGTACACCGAAGCCGTACGCCCGAAAAAATGGTGGCCGACGTTCACGTATATCAGTTGCTCGAACCACGGCTTCGACGAGCTGCCTGAGCCAGCCGCCGGATTCGGCCGCACCGAGTGCGACGGGATCGGCAGTCAATTCATTGGAATCACCGATGAGGCTCCTGGCCAGAGCACAGCCGTCTGATCTCCTACCGGCACCTGAAAATACGCTGATCTCACCGCCGATGCGCACGCCCAAGGCGTACGATCTCCGTATGAATCCGAATGCACCAAGGCGTTGATCGTGTCTCGCAATTCTCTCAAATGGCTCCCCGCCGTCGTCGTACCGGCGGTCGTTGTCGCCGCGGTGATAGCCGTACCGTTCCAGGCCGGTGCCGCCGTCGATCTTCCCGATAAGACACCCGAGCAGGTTCTCCTCCTGGTGAACGACAGCACGGTGTCGACCTTCTCCGGAACGGTCTCCCAATCGTCTGATCTCGGTCTTCCCACGCTGGATTTGAGTGCGGGCATGACTAAATCCATGCAGAAATCCATGACCGAGTCCATGCCGGAAGGCGCGACCGACCTCGTCCCGGCAACGTCAACCACCGGGGCACTGAGCACGGCACTCGAATTGCTCAGCGGCTCCCACGAGTTCCGGGTCTACGTCGGTGGCGAAAACAAGTCTCGCGTGCAGATCAAGGACCGCATGGCTGAGCGTGACGTCGTGCACAACGGGAACGATGTCTGGCTGTACGACTCGAGCAGCAACGCAGCGACCCACATGAGCGTGCCGGCCGATCTCGCTGCTACTGCCGAGTTGAAGTTTGCCGAGCTCAAGTCGGAACTTCCCACCGACCTCTCGACCCCGGCGCAGGTTGCCGATCGATTTCTCAGCGAGCTGGACCCGAGTACGACGGTGTCGGTCGGCACGGACGCCCGGGTCGCTGGACGCAGTGTGTACCAGTTGGTGCTCACGCCGAAAGCAGCGGACAGCCTCGTCGCATCCGTCTCGATCGCGGTCGACTCTGAGACAGGTCTGCCAGTCCAGGTGGTCGTGATGGCCGAGGGCCAGAGCGCACCGGCACTGCAGGTCGGCTTCACCGCGCTTGATTTTGCCGCTCCCGACGCTGACCGGTTCGATTTCGTGCCGCCGGCCAACGCCACGGTGACGGAGCAGGCCCTACCGGCCCTGCCCGATCACGCTGCCGGTGACCACTCGGGGGCGCAGAGCCCGACAGTAGCTGAACTGCCCCGTGTCACGGGAAGCGGCTGGTCCAGTATCGTCGAGGTTCCCGCCGCCGCTGTACCGGCCGAGCTCGGCAACAACCCCCTGATCGACCAGCTGACCACTGGTGTCGCCGGAGGTCGCGCCCTGACAACGTCCCTCATGACGGTGTTCCTGGCCACGGACGGGCGGGTATTCGCCGGCGCGGTTCCGCTCGCCCAGCTCCAGGCCGCCGCAGAGTGACCGTCACCACAGTGACCGTCACCTCAGTGACCGTCACCTCAGTGAGGCGCATCACACTGTGACCGGCGACACCCCGGCTCTCGACCTCGCGATCGAAAGCCGGGGCCTCACCAAGCGGTTCGGCACGCAAACCGCCGTGAATGGCATCGACCTTGCGGTTCCCCGCGGCTCGGTCTTCGGCTTCCTGGGTCCGAACGGTTCGGGCAAAACCACCAGCATTCGCATGCTGCTGGCACTCACCCAGGCAACCAGCGGCACAATCACCGTGCTCGGCCACAGCATGCCCGCCCGACTGCACGAGGTGTTGCCCCAAGTAGGCGCCCTGGTCGAAGGACCGGCGTTCTACCCCTTCCTTTCCGGAGCGGCGAACCTACGCCGCCTCGACACCGCCGACCGGCGCGCGCCGAGTGGCACGCGCCGTGCTCGGGTGCAGCGGGCCCTCGAACGGGTCGGGCTCTCCCATGCCGCCGACAAGAAGGTACACGCGTATTCGCTCGGCATGAAGCAGCGGCTCGGCATCGCCAACGCCCTGATGCTCCCGCGGCAGCTGCTCGTGCTCGATGAACCCACGAACGGCCTCGACCCCCAGGGCACACGGGAGGTGCGCAGCCTCGTTCGCTCACTGGCCGCAGAGGGTACGACAGTCTTCGTCTCAAGCCATTTGCTCGCCGAGGTCGAGCAGATGTGCACGCATGCCGCCGTGATGAGTGCTGGCCGCCTCGTTGCCCAGGGCACGCTGGCCGCGCTGCGGCAGGTCGGTGAAACCCGGGTGCGGGTGCGCACACCGGATGCCCCGGGAGCGATCCGCGTGCTCAGCAACCTGGGGCTAGAGCCCGCGATCCGCGTGCTCGATGATGCTGACCCGGTCGTGCTCGCGCCGCTCGTCGGTACCCACTGGCAGCCCGAGGCCATCGTGACGGCCCTCGTCGCCGATGGGGTGCGTATTCGCGGCTTCGCCATCGAGGAACCGAGCCTCGAAGAACGCTTTGTCGCACTGACCGGGGAGGGTTTCGATGTCGTCCAGTGATGTTCTGCCAGCAACGGGCCGCAGCGATAACCCGATACGCCGCGGGGCTGGCTGGGACCTGCTCGGTTCCGAAATTTCCGTGCTGTTTCGCCGTCGACGGACCTGGGCCATGTTGGTCGCCGTGGCGCTGATCCCGGTACTGCTCGCCGTCGCCGTTCGTCTGTCGTCGTCCACGCTGGCCCCGGGGGAGGGACCACCGTTTCTTGATCGGGTGACCCAAAACGGCCTGTTCGTCGGCTTCACTGCGATGGTCGTCGCCATCCCGCTGTTTCTGCCGCTTACCATCGGTGTGGTGGCCGGAGACACGATTGCCGGGGAAGCCGGCCTCGGTACCCTGCGCTACCTGCTGGTGGCGCCAGCAGGCCGGGTACGGCTGTTATTGGTCAAATACGCGGGCGCGGCCCTGTTCAGCCTCGTGGCGACGCTGACCCTCACCGTGTCGGGCACGCTCATCGGGGCAGCCCTGTTCCCGGTCGGACCGGTCACGCTCTTGTCGGGCGACACCATCAGCGTGACCGAGTCGCTATGGCGGTCGTTGCTGGTGGCCGCCTATGTCACCGTATCCTTGCTCGGCTTGTCGATGATCGGGCTGTTCATCTCCACGCTCACCGATGTTCCCGTGGGGGCGATGGCGGCGACGATCGTGGTCTCCGTCGTCGCACAGATCCTCGATGTCATTCCGCAACTGTCTTGGCTGCATCCGTGGCTGTTCAGCCACTACTGGCTCGGTTTCGCCGATCTGCTCCGGCAGCCACTCGACCTCAGCTCGTTCGGCCAGAATGCAATCGTGCAGGTCTGTTACCTGGCAGTTTTCGGGGCGTTGGCATACAGCAGGTTCGTGACCAAGGACATCTTGTCGTGACGATCCACCCGACAATTGGGCGATGGCTGAACGAGATAAGGCCGGATCCAGGGGATCCGGCCTTATGAACTGTCTCAACCAGTCCTCGTTGATCTCCCGAAAGAAATCTCCGTGTCCGAGATGGGAATTGAACCCACACGCCCTTAACGGGCACTGGCACCTCAAGCCAGCGCGTCTACCAATTCCGCCACCCGGACTGGGTGAAACGGCCTCCGGATGAACCGGCTGCCGAGGTAATAACTTAGCACGGATTAGAACCGGCGTTGTGTCGCCTCCCCCCGGCGACGACGGGTAGCGTTTGAACATGCCTTCCATTTCGAACGTGCACCCGGCCGCAAAATCCGCTGATTCAGCCGGAATCTCACCCGCAGGTCATCCTCAAAAACTTGACCTGACCGCCGAAATCGCGCGTGATCTCATCCGCTTCGACACCACGAACTATGGTGCAGGCCGTTCAAACGGCGAAACGGAGGCCGCAGAATACGTCGCCGAGAAGCTGCGAGGCCTCGGCCTCGTGCCCGAACTCTTCGATTCCGAACCCGGCCGAACCAGCGTTATCGCCCGGGTCAAGGGTCGCGACGCCGCCCGGCCGGCTCTGGTCGTGCACGGTCATCTTGATGTTGTTCCGGCCGATGCGGCGAACTGGAGTGTCGACCCGTTCGGCGGCGTCATCTCGGATGGCCTGCTGTGGGGGCGCGGCGCTGTGGATATGAAAAATATGGACGCTATGATTTTGGCCTCTCTGCAGGACGTGATCAGTGCCAATGGTGCGCCAGAGCGCGACCTCGTCATCGCCTTTTTCGCCGACGAGGAGGCCGGCGGCGTGCTCGGCTCGCACTTTCTCGTTCGCGAACATCCACACTTGTTTGACGGAGCCACTGAGGCGATCAGTGAGGTGGGCGGATACTCCATAACGCTCGGCGGTCAACGTGCCTACCTCCTGCAAACCGGGGAGAAAGCGCTGATCTGGGTCAAGCTGGTTGCCCGTGGCGAGGCCGGCCACGGCTCCCGAATGCACCCCAACAACGCCGTCACTCGGCTCGCCGAGGCCGTGGCGAAACTCGGGCGTTACGAATGGCCCATTCGCCTGACCGACACGACCGAACAACTTCTCGGCGAAATCGCCCGCATTCTCGAGGTTGACCCGCAACGGGTCGGCCCGGACGAGCTCGCTCTGGCGACCGGCACGGCCTCCGGCTTCATCCAGGCCAGCCTGCGCACGACGACCAACCCGACCGGCCTCACGGCTGGCTACAAGCACAACGTCATCCCCGACACGGCAGAGGCCCTCATTGATATCCGCGCGCTGCCAGGCGAGGAAGATCTCGTACTCTCCCAGATTCAGGAGATTGTCGGCGCTGACATCGAAATCATCACCATGCACCGCGATATCGGTCTGGAGACTGAATTCAGTGGGCCGCTGATCGAAGCGGTCGTGAGCACCCTGGAGCGCCATGACCCCGGCGCGCCGGTGCTCCCGTACCTGCTATCGGCGGGAACGGACAATAAAGCGCTCAGCACCCTGGGTATCAAAGGCTACGGTTTTGCGCCCCTTCGCCTCCCGGGGGACTTGGACTTTCCTGCGATGTTCCACGGAGTGGATGAGCGGGTACCGCTCGACGCACTAGTGTTTGGCAGGCAGGTTTTGACGGACCTGCTGTCACAATATTGAAGCTGTGAAGTGCCGCCCGAGCCCGTCGGGCACGGGTTCCCTGAGTATTTTAAGTAATCCAAGAAAGCGCGGCGCGTGGACTTTCTGAATGCGATCATTCTGGGCCTCGTTCAGGGGTTGACCGAGTTCCTTCCCGTGTCGTCGAGTGCGCACATCACGATCGCCGGCCAGTTTCTCGGCACCGGTGATGACCCGGGTGCCCGATTCACGGCCATCACCCAGATTGGCACTGAAGCTGCTGTCGTCATCTTCTTTTGGCGCGATATCGTGCGCATCATCGGCCAGTGGGCAAAATCGCTCACCGGCCGAGTGTCCCGCAAAGATCCGGATGCCCGTATGGGCTGGCTGATCATTCTGGGATCGCTTCCGATCATCATCCTCGGTCTGCTGTTCCAAAACCAGATTGAAACCGTGCTGCGCTCCCTCTGGCTCACCGCGACCATGCTCATCACCTTCGGTATTCTGCTCGGTATCGCCGACCATGTCGGCGCCAAAAGGCGCCGACTGCAGGACATCACCGTCGGTCACGGCGTAATCTACGGATTCGCGCAGGCGCTCGCACTCATCCCCGGCGTATCACGATCGGGCGGTACCATCACTGCCGGCCTGTTCCTCGGCTACGAACGCGCAGCAGCGGCCCGCTATGCTTTCCTGCTGGCCATTCCCGCCGTGCTCGGCAGCGGCTTCTACCAGGTGTACAAGTCCGTCGCCGATCCCTGTTTGGCGGGCGCAACCACGTGCACTCCTGAAATTTTTGGACCGCTCGAAATTCTGGTGGCCACTATCGTCGCCTTCGTTGTGGGCCTAGCCGTGATCGCGTTCTTTATGAACTACATTTCGCGACGGAGTTTTCTGCCGTTCGTGATCTATCGCATCCTGCTGGGTATCGTGCTGTTCGTGCTCCTCGGAACGAACGTTATCTCCGCCTAATCGGTTCGCGAAGCTGTCACCGCATCGACGACGGTTCGCAAACCCACCACCGCATGGAAGCTAGGCTTGAAGCATGCGTGCATGGGAACGACCCGAAATTGTCTCTGTCCCCGGCGAGTCGAATGCACCCTGGCTCCACGACACAAAAACCGACAGTCTGGTGCTGGCCGAGCCGCTCGATTCAGCCCGACTCTACGTTTGCGGCATCACGCCCTACGATGCGACCCACATTGGCCATGCCAACACGTACCTCGCTTTCGACACCCTCCAGCGGGTCTGGATCGACGCCGGTTTTCGCGTGCACTACGCCCAAAATGTGACGGATGTCGATGACCCGCTCCTAGAGCGGGCGACCGCCACCGGCGTCCACTGGCGTGACCTGGCCGAATCACAGGTTGAACTCTTCCGCACCGACATGAAGGCTCTGGGCATCATTCCGCCGAATGATTTCGTTGCCGTGACCGAGGTCATCGACGAGATAGCCGCCGCCGTGGCCCTCTTGCAGGAGGCGGGACTCGCCTATCCGGTACCGACCGCCGACGCCATCGCCGAAGCAGACGGAACGAACGCCGTCGATCTATACTTCGACATTCGTGCCGCCGAAGCCAGTACCGGCTGGGCGCTCGGTGACGAGAGCAACCTCGACCTCGACAGCATGCTGCGCCTATTCGCCGAGCGCGGGGGAGACCCCGACCGGGCGGGCAAACGCGACCCACTCGATCCGCTACTCTGGAAGGCTGCCCGTTCGGGGGAACCGGCGTGGGAGTCTCCGGTCGGAGCCGGGCGACCAGGCTGGCACATTGAGTGTTCGGTGATCGCCCTCAAAGAACTGGGCATAGATTTCACCGTACAGGGGGGCGGATCTGACCTGATCTTTCCGCACCACGACATGAGCGCTGGGCATGCGCAGGCGTTGTCCGGACATCCGCTTGCCGGGGTCTACAGCCACACCGGCATGGTCGCCTATCAGGGCGAAAAGATGAGCAAGTCGCTCGGTAATCTTGTTCTAGTCTCCGGACTACGCGCTCAAGGAATTGACCCGCGTGCGATTCGCCTGGCCCTGTTGGCCCGCCACTATCGCACCGACTGGGAATGGACCGACGCGCTCCTTGAGGAGGCTATCGCGCGCCTCTCCGTGTGGTCTGCAGCCTTCGGCGCTTCGGCTGTTTCCGCAGCCAAAAACACTGCCAGCAGGGAGGCTTCTGGAACGGCTGCTTCACTCGTGCAGTCCCTGCGCCTCGCACTCCGCCACGACCTGAACACCCCCGAGGCTCTGAAGCTCGTCGACGACGCGGCCGCCGGTCAGCTCGATGACGTGAGCCTGGTGAATCGTGCCATCAGTGCGCTGCTCGGCGTGGCTCTATAGAGCCGAGCGTCGTCTGCGGCTGACCCGCTGCGTTCCTAGTGCCGTGGCCCGTCGGGTCGGCTTCCGGGACCATCGGGCCGGCCGTCTGCGCGCCCGTCGCGCCCGTCGGTGCCGCGCCTGCGCAGGTACTTCTCGAATTCCTGAGCGATCGCCTCGCCGCTTGCCTCTGGTGAGTCGACGGTGTCTCTGGCCTGTTCCAGCTGGGCGATGTACGCGGCCATGTCCTCGTCTTCGCCTGCTAAGACATCAATACCGGTTTCCCACTCAGCCGCCTCGGTCACGAGCGCGCCGCGGGGGATGACCACATCTATGACCTCTTCGAGCTTGTCGATCAATGCGAGCATCGCCTTGGGCGATGGAGCGTTATGCACATAGTGGGGCACGGATGCCCAAATCGACAGGGTGGGAATTCCCACCGTCTCGGCGGCATCGGACAACACGCTCAGTATGCCGACCGGTCCCTCATAATTACTGCGCTCAATTTGCAGTTCGGCCCGCACCTGCGCGTTATCACTCGAGACGAAAATAGAGATGGGGCGGGTATGTGGAACGTCGGCCAGCATGGCGCCCAAAAAGACGACGCCGCTGACGTCGGCGGCCAGGGCCGCGTCGAGTATCTCCGCGGCGAAGCTCTTCCAACTGCGGGACGGCTCCGTACCGATCAGTAGAAAGATATTGCCCGCGTTCGTTCCACTGACCCGCAGCTCGGCGTCGTCCGCCAGCGGCACGCCCAGTGTCCCGGGGGTCTTCGGACCGTACATGATCGCTCCCGGCCAACCGAGAGTACGCACGCCAGCCTCGTTCGTTGACACGGTCGGCCGGTTGAACTGGTAGTCGAAGTACAACTCCGGGTCGACCTCGGTGATCTTCTCAACGTCGAGTAATTCTTTCAATGCACGAACCGCTCCCGTCGCGGCTTCTCCGGCGTCGTTCCAGCCTTCGAAAGCGACGACGAGCAGCCGTCCGCCCAGAAACCCATTACCGTCAGTCACCGTTTATATCCTCAATTCTTCGGCCTCCCATATGAAGGGCCTTCATCAAGGATAGGCGGTGGCCCTACACTTGAACCCCGTGAATGTTTTTTCTCCGCCCCTGCCCTTGCCCGCTTCTCTGCCCGCCGCCGTCCTGTGGGACATGGACGGCACGATCGTCGACACCGAACCGTACTGGATGCGTGCCGAGACCGAGCTCATGGCCGAGTTCGGCGGTGTCTGGACTCACGAAGACGGAATGTTGCTGATCGGATCAGGATTGTGGAATTCCGCGGCAATTCTGCAAGCACGAGGCGTCGATCTCACCGCGGACGCCATTGTCGCCCGCCTCACCGACCGGGTGCAGCAGCAGCTGGCCGAACACGGGATTCCCTGGCGTCCAGGATCTCGTGAGCTTTTACGGCAGCTGAAAGCCGCCGGCGTTCCGACCGCACTCGTCACGATGTCGGTGGAGCGCATGGCGCGCCAGATCATCGACCTCATCGATTTCGCAGCATTCGACGTCGTCGTCGCCGGCGATATGGTCGAAAACAGCAAGCCGCATCCTGATCCGTATCTGGTCGCCGCCAAGCAACTCGGCGTGGATCCGGCAACGTGCATCGCGATCGAGGATTCCGTGCCGGGTGTCGAATCCGCTGTTGCCGCCGGCACGATCACCATCGCCGTTCCCCACCAGATCGACCTGCCGAAGAGCGTGCTCTACACGCGCTGGCCGACGCTCGACGGGCGCACGATCCACGATATCGCCGCGTTATATCACCAATCGAAACGTTCCGACGAGCTCTCTCCCGTTCATCTTCTCGCTCCTACCGGGGCCGCCCGAAACGAAAGCGCACCACTCGCATGAGCAGCAACCAGGTCATTCAAAACAGCGGACTTTTTCGTGTCGGCGACCGGGTGCAACTCACCGGGCCCAAGGGGCGGATGAACACCATCACCCTTCAGGAAAGCCTGACCTTCCACACCCACCGCGGCATTCTCGCGCACGACGACATCATCGGGCAGCCCGACGGGTCGGTCGTCACCAACAACGTTGGAGTTGAGCACCTGGCGCTGCGGCCGCTTTTGGTGGACTTCGTGATGAGCATGCCGCGCGGTGCAGCCATCATCTACCCCAAGGACGCAGCCCAAATTCTGGCGCAAGCCGATATCTTTCCCGGTGCCACCGTGGTTGAGGCCGGCGTTGGTTCCGGGGCGCTGTCGCTCTGGCTGCTGCGCGCAATCGGGCCGGCCGGCCGTCTTGCATCCTTTGAACGGCGCGAAGAATTCGCCGACGTCGCTCGCGACAACATCGCTACCTTCCTCGGGAATGATCCGCAGAACTGGACCATCACCCTGGGCGACCTTGCCGAGACGCTGCCCGACACCATGCCGCCGCAGAGTGTCGACCGGGTGGTCCTCGACATGCTCGCGCCCTGGGAATGCCTGGGCGTCGTCTCCGAAGCTCTCAAGCCCGGAGGAGTGCTGCTGTGCTACGTCGCCACGGTGACGCAATTGTCCCGTGTGGCCGAGGCCATCCGCGGCACCGGTTTCTATACCAATCCGGATTCCCATGAAACGATGATCCGCGGTTGGCACGTGGAGGGACTCGCAGTGCGTCCCGACCACCGCATGATCGGTCACACCGGGTTCCTGATCACCGCACGTCGGCTCGCCCCCGATACAATCCTCCCCGAGCTGAAGCGACGTCCGTCCAAGACGGACTTCAGCGACGCGGATGTCGAGGCCTGGACCCCGGGAGCGCTCGGTGAACGCAACGTCAGCTCCAAAGTCATGCGCAAACGCGTGCGGGCCGCTGGCGCGAGCGCCGAGCTTTCCAAGGCTCGCGACCTCGACGCCGGTTAGGATAGGGCCCGGCCCATTTCGGTTGAACTGCGTCGAGACCGCAACCGCCTGGACCCAGACACACCCGCACCAACCTCACACTCGCGCAGCAGATTCATGCTGCAGCAACCCCGTACCGAAAGAAGGACTTGTGCGCAAAGCATCCGCGCTGATCGTCACCGCCGGCCTCGTGATGACGGCATTGACCGCCTGCGCCGTCCCCGGCACGGCCGGGACCTCCTGCGAAACCGCGGCCACGTCCGGTGCGGCCTCGGCGTTGATCTCGACCTCCGGCGACTTCGGTTCGGCGCCCGACGTCAGCTTTCCGACACCGCTCAAGTCGTCGACTACTCAACGCACGCAAATCATCGAAGGTTCCGGTGAGAAGCTCGAAGCCGGCCAGATGATCTCCGCCTTCATGACCATGTATAACGGAACGACCGGCGCTGCCATTCAACAAGCTCCGTTCGACGGCAGCGTTGCCTTTCCCATTGCCCTCGCCGACACTACTCTTCCCGGAATAGTCGCCGGCCTGCTGTGCGCCCGCGAAGGTGAGCGCATCGCAGTCGTCATTTCCCCGGATGATGGGTTCGGTCCGGCCGGCGGTAGCGAGCAGCTTCAACTTGGAACGACGGATGCTGTAGTGGTTGTCGTTGACATCGTGAAGGCATATCTGCCGCGAGCTGACGGAGCTAACCAGATCGTGGCCAATGGCCTTCCCTCCGTGGTGCTCGATGAAAACGGCGTCCCGGGCATAGTCGTCCCCAACGGGGACGCTCCCACCACGCTCGAAATGGGTGTGCTGAAGCAGGGTGCCGGCGACAAGGTCAAGGAGGGGTCGACGGTCACGGTGAATCTCGCCGGCGTGCTGTGGAAGGAAAAGACAAGCTTCGTGTCGACCTGGACCAACGGAAGCCCCGTTCAAATGGTCCCCAACGCGGTGATCCCCGGCTTGGCAACAGCGCTCATTGGACAGACGGTCGGTTCACAGATCGTCGCTGTCATTCCTCCCGACCAAGCCTACGGTGACGCAGTGGATGCCACTATTCCGGCCGGTTCCACACTCGTTTTCGTCGTCGATATTCTCGGCGTCGACTAGGTCGGCTGGCCCGCATGTCTACCCCGCCAGAGTCGGAACCTCCAAAAAGCGCGACCGAGGTCAAGCCGTTGCTGGTCACGGCCCCCGAACGGCTGTTCAGCTTGGTCCTCGCGCTCGTGGCAACGGAAACAGGGCTGACCAAGGCCGACATTCTCGCGAACGTGCAGGGTTACCGTCAGCGATTCTCGTCCGCCGGCTCGAATGAGAGTCTGGAGCGCCAGTTCGAGCGAGACAAGGATGACATCCGGGAATTGGGAATTCCGCTCGAAACACTTGAATCGCCCGACGATCCGGGCAGCAATCACTTTTTGCGGTATCGAATTCCGAAGGGTCTGTACGACCTACCCGCCGACGTGAGCTTCACTTCCGATGAGGTATCCCTACTCAAACTCGCTGGCACGGTCTGGCGGGAAGGATCATTGTCCGGGGAATCCCGCCGGGCCCTGATGAAGTTGAACTCCCTCGGTGTCGAATCGAGCGAACCGGTCCTGGGCTACGCGCCATCGTTACGCACGCACGACCTGAGCTTCGAACCGTTGAGCAAAGCCCTCGATCGAGCGCAGATCGTGGCATTTCTCTACCTCAAACCGGGGGAGACCAAGCCGGTCCGTCGCGAGGTTGCTCCACGTGCGTTGGTGCAGCACGAAGGCCGCTGGCACCTCTACGCAACGGATGAGGTCGCTCGCGCACCGCGCACCTTCCTGCTGGCTCGCATCGTGGGCACGGTGACGGTGCTCGCAAACTCCACTCCGACTTCTATTGGCGACGAAGCAGCGGGCAACACGACCGATAGTGCACGCGCTCTCTGTGAACTCGACGCCCTGTGGGCGAGTAATGTCGCCCACATCGTCGTGGTGTCAGGATCCGACGCCGCAGTGCGGCTCGCCGCGCGCCAGGCGGCTCAGTGCCCCGCGGCCCAGCCAGACCATCCAGTGACGCTCGAGCGCACCCTGCATTTCACCGACTTGAACATCCTCGCCGACGAACTGGCCGGGTTCGGCCCCGAAGTGTTCGTCGAGAGCCCACTCGCGTTACGCGCCGCAGTGCGCGATCGACTGGTTGCCGCGCGTGACGCTCATGCCACCGCTCTCCCCGCGTTCCCACCCGGCCGCGCACAGCGCCGCCGGCCGAGTCCGCTGCATGCGCAGACCTCCCAGCCAGTCAGCCAGCCTCGAGTCGCCGGAGACCAGCTCACCCTCTTACTCTCCCTCGTTCCGTACTTGATCGATCAAGGGCCAGTCACCGTCACCGAGGTGGGCGAGCACTTCGGACTGTCAGCGGAACGAGTGCGCACACTGGTCAGCCTCATCGCGCTGTCTGGAATTCCTGGGGAAACACGTCAATACCTGCACGGTGACCTGTTCGACATTCTCTGGGACGAATTCGAAACCAATGATCGAATCGTACTTACCCATCAGGTCGCCATCGATGACTCCCCGCGATTCTCCGCACGCGAGGCCGCAGCACTCATCGCCGGACTGCAGTACCTGTGTGCCCTGCCGCACAACGCCGACACCGATGCGATCGCGTCGTTGATGGCGAAGTTGACGCGCGGCTCATCGGCGCCACCCACCCAGGTCGCTGTCGCGCAGCGCGATGCCGGCGCGACTCGCGATATTGTGCAGGCTGCCCTCAGTACAGGAATGCAGGTCGAGTTCGACTATCTCAATGCGCGTGGCGACCAGGAACACCGCCTCGTCGATCCCTTGCGCATTGAATCCGTCGACAGCGACTGGTACCTCCGGGGTTGGTGCCACCTTCGCGAAGCCGTGCGAACCTTCCGTCTTGACCGGATGACCGACCCTCGCGTCACCGCCGCACCGCGCAGTTCGCACACTGTGGACTTGCTGCTGCCGGACACCCTGTTCCAGCCGTCCAGCGACGACGTTAATGTGCGACTCGAGCTCCCTACCGCGGCGCTGCCGTTGCTGGCCGACTACCGACCCGAGGGGTCCGAAGTGGTCGGAACAGGCGCGCGCACGCGCACCACCCTGCGCGTCGCCCATGCCCACGTGCTCAAACGTCTCGTCACCGGCCTCGCCGGCATTGTCACCGTGCTTCAACCGGCAGAGTCACGCAAGGTGGTTTTCGACTGGGCCGCAGCCGGACTGGCGCAGTACTCCGGCGACAATCAGCCCCGGGTGGATGTGGGTTAGCGGATGCCGTGGTGGTCGTGGTTGCTTATCTGGGGCGTTCTGGTGGCCGGTCTTTTTGTGGTCCTCATTTGGTGCGCGGTGGCGCTCTACCGCAAAGCCGTCACAACTCTGCGAGCTCTCGAAGCCCTCAACGATCAAGTTTCCTCGGTGGACCTCGATGTGCCGTCGGCCTGCGCCTCGTTTATCCCCGCCGTATTCTCGGACTCGGCTGTGTTGCTCCGGAATGTCGAGCAGAATCGCGCTGACCGCGCGCACCGGAGACAGGTGCGTCGCGATGCGCGGATCGTGCGGGGTAAACTGATTCCAAACGCCCGCTAGCTAACACAGAGGACACACCCTCATGCTGCAAAATTTGACCGGATGGCACTTTTTGATCATCCTCGTCGTCGTACTGCTCCTTTTCGGTGCGCCAAAGCTTCCCGGACTCGCACGCAGCCTGGGGCAGTCCATGAAGATCTTCAAGAGCGAGATCAAGTCCGACACTGTCGACCCTGATCCCAACGCCGCACCGCGGCCGAAGAGCACAACGGGTGACGACGTGTCGAAGACGTCCCTTCCGACCACGCCCGGCCCGGCCGACCCCGCCTCGAAGCCTTAGCCGCGAATGGTCCGTGCTGGGCGGAGTACGACCGAAGCGGGAAAGATGTCGCTGGGGCAGCATCTGATCGAACTGCGCAAGCGCCTCTATCTGGCTGCAGCCGGTCTCCTGATCGGTGCCGTTGCTGGTTGGTTCCTCTCCGATTTCGTCTGGGATCAATTGCGAGAGCCGATCTACGCCATCATCAATGCGCAGCATCGCAACGCCCAGATCAATTACCCCGACATAACGAGCGCTTTCGATCTCAAACTCAAAATCTCACTCTACGTCGGACTCATAGTTTCCAGCCCGGTGTGGCTTTATCAGGTCTTTGCTTTTTTGGTTCCCGGTCTGACCCGAACCGAGAAGAAATACACGTTCGGGTTTCTCTTGACGGCCATTCCCCTGTTTCTGGCTGGCTGTGCGGCGGGCTGGGTTGTACTGCCTCACGTGGTCGAGCTCATGACGAGTTTCGCGCCCACCGAGGACTCGGCCTTCATCAATGCGCAAGGTTATTTCGACTTCGTACTCAAACTCGTCGTGGCGATCGGCATTGCCTTCGTGCTGCCGGTCTTCATTGTGCTGCTCAACTTCGCCGGCGTGATCAGCGCGGCGTCGATCATCAAATCCTGGCGGATTGCAATTTTGGTCATCGTTCTCTTCACAGCGATCGCGACTCCCGCCGCTGACGTCGTCTCGATGTTCTTGCTGGCCATTCCCATGGTCATGTTGTACTTTGCCGCCTACGGCATCGCTTGGCTGCACGATCGCCGAGCGGCTAAGAAAGTGCTGGCTTTCGAGAAAGAATTCGCGCTCTAGTCTCTGCTGAGAGTCATTTGTAGCAATTGTTAAGGATCACGTGACGCACACGCAATCGCCGGCCGAACGGTACTCGGCCGCGCGCACCCGGGCAAGCCAACCGAAGTTGCTGGCTTTTGATCGCGGCCTCAAATTCGATCTCGATCCGTTCCAGCGTGAGGCTTGCGCGTGCCTGGAGGCCGGCAACAGCGTGCTTGTTGCTGCGCCGACCGGAGCAGGCAAAACCATCGTCGCCGAATTTGCCATCTACCTGGCAATGCAGCAGTCGCGGGCGAAGGTTTTTTATACCGCGCCCATGAAGGCGCTCAGCAATCAGAAATTTCAGGAGTTCGTTGCTGAGTACGGTGCGGACCAGGTTGGGTTGCTCACCGGGGACAGCAACGTCAACCCGGGGGCACGCATCGTGGTCATGACGACCGAGGTGCTCCGCAATATGCTCTACGCCGATTCCGACTTACTCACCGATCTCGCTTTCGTGGTGATGGACGAGGTGCACTACCTTGCGGATCGCTTTCGTGGTGCCGTGTGGGAAGAAGTGATCATCCATTTGCCGCAGCCGGTGCGCATGGTGTCACTCAGCGCGACCGTGTCGAACGCCGAGGAATTCGGCGACTGGTTGCAGGCAGTTCGCGGTGAGACTGACGTGATCGTTTCTGAAGAGCGGCCGGTTCCGCTGGAACAGCACGTGCTGGTCAAGAACAATATGCTCGATCTGTTCGATTCGTCCGGACTGATCGGCGCGCATCGGGTCAATCCCGAACTCGTTCGGTTGGCGCACGCCGGCGGGCGCTCGGCCGGTGGGCGTGGTCGCGGTTCTGGTCGTCAGGGTGGCTCATCCGCGGGCGGTTACCGGGGTCACGACAAGCAACGAGCACAGGTCGACGCCGGCCGAATGGATCGCGGCGATATCGTGCGCATGCTCGATGGCAAACACCTGCTGCCGGCTATTTTCTTCATCTTCAGCCGGGTCGGCTGCGACCAGGCCGTGCGGCAAGTGCTCCGCTCGGGGATACGTCTGACAGAGGAACACGAGCGGGATGAAATTCGTCAGATCGTTGACGATCGATGCCGCACTCTGCTCGACGAAGACCTCGGCGTGCTCGGCTACTTCGAGTGGCTCGACGGACTCGAACGCGGTGTCGCCGCGCACCACGCCGGTCTGCTGCCGGCATTCAAGGAGGTCGTTGAAGAACTTTTCCAGAAAAAGCTTGTCAAGGCTGTCTTTGCCACCGAAACGCTGGCCCTCGGAATCAACATGCCCGCCCGCACGGTCGTTCTTGACAAACTGGAGAAGTTCAACGGCGAAGCCCGCGTGCCGATCACCCCGGGGGAGTACACCCAGCTAACGGGTCGGGCCGGTCGCCGCGGAATCGACACCCTCGGGCACTCGGTCATTCAATGGGCGCAGGGACTGGATCCGCAGGCGGTGGCCTCGCTCGCCTCCCGGCGTACGTATCCGCTGAATTCCAGCTTCAAGCCCACGTACAATATGGCCGTCAACCTCATCGACCAGTTCGGCGTCACACGCACGCGCGGTGTGCTCGAGTCGTCGTTCGCCCAGTTTCAGGCCGATCGGGCCGTCGTCGATCTGGCCCGGTCTGTGCGCCAGCAAGAAGAATCCCTAGCCGGGTTCAAGGCGAGCATGACCTGCAACCTAGGCGACTTCGAAGAGTACTCGGCCATTCGTCGACGGCTCACTGAGGTGGAACGCGAGGGTGTCAAAGCCGACAATTCCCTGCGCGGTGAACGTGACAAACGCCAGCGTGAGGTGACGAGCTTACGCAAGCAGATGCGCGCCCACGGCTGCCACCACTGTCCTGATCGAGAGGCGCACTCCCGCTGGGCAGAACGCTGGTTCAAGCTCAAACGCCAAACGGATGCCCTCAACCAGCAAATATCACAGCGCACCGGAGCCATCGCCCGTGTCTTCGATCGCGTGACAGACGTCCTGCTCGGCTACGGCTACCTCGAATCGAATGCCAACGGCGTTGTCGAGCTCAGCGAGAGCGGACGCATCCTGCGTCGAATCTACGCGGAAAGGGACCTCCTGGTCGCGGAGTCTCTGCGCCGAGGTCTGTGGAACGAACTCGATGCCGCGAGCCTCGCCGCGATGGCCTGTGCGTTGGTCTTCGAGCCGAGGCGTGAAGAAGGCCTGATCGACGCTCGGTACCTGCCCAAGGGACCGTTCAGACCGGCCCTCGACGAAACTCAGGAGTTGTGGAGCCGCATCGACGACGTGGAGCGGGATCACAAGCTTCCCGGGAGTAATCCGCTCGCGGTGGGCCTGAGCCTCGCCATGTGGAAGTGGGCTCGCGGCGCATCGCTCGCCGATGTACTTTATGAGGCCGAGATGGCTGCCGGTGATTTCGTGCGTTGGACCAAACAGACCATCGACCTGCTCGACCAACTCAGCATTGCCGGCGCCGGACGGGTCGGGCCGACCGCTCGTAGCGCCATGGATGCGATCCGCCGCGGTATCGTGGCCTACTCCTCGGTGGCCTGAATCCACCATGTGGGGGAATGAGCGCGCGTTCAGCCTGCCGCTGTGGGCGGCTCTTGTCGTCGCGGCCGGAGCCGGCGCGGTTCTAGACGCCGGTTTTCCGGATCGCGACTGGTGGTACCTTGCGCCGGTGGGGGTCGCGCTCATGCTTCTGGCTCTGCTCGGTCGCAGCCTGGCGACGGGACTGCTCGTGGGACTGGTCGCCGGATTATCGTTTTGGCTGATTCATATCTTCTGGATCACCCTGTACCTCGGTCTCGTGCCGTGGTTTGCACTCGGCGGGTTGGAGAGCCTGTTTTTCGCCGTGGGGCTCGGCTTGACCGCCGTCGTCCTCCGGCATGGCCCTCGGGTCTGGCCGAGTGTCTGGGGGCGTCTCGGCGTTGTGCCGGTTATCGTGGCCGGTTTGTGGACGGCTAGGGAGGCAATCAGCGCGGTCTGGCCCTACGGCGGCTTTGCCTGGGGCCGGGTTGCCCTGTCACAGTCGGAGAGTCCGTTTGGTCCGCTCGTGGCCTGGGTAGGCCTGTCCGGCCTGAGCTTTATCCTGGTCTGGCTCAGTGCTCTCGCCGTACAACTATTCCGCGAACCGGAGCTGGCGCGCACGCTGCGCACGGGCATCGCCGTCGGCGCCGTCGCAGTAGTCCTCATCGTCCCGGCATGGCCGACTACCCAGAACGGCGAGGTTCGCCTCGCCGCGGTGCAGGGAAACGCGGATGCCGGTCTGTTTGCCGATTATTCGCCGGGTCAGATTCTGCAGGACCACACGTCGGCCACCCTGCCTCTGATCGGCGAGAAGGTCGATTTCGTGGTCTGGCCGGAGAACTCGAGTGACATCGACCCCACGCGCTCGCAGGCAGCCGCGCAAGTGCTCGACTACATCAGTACCGAAATGGACGCCCCTCTCATCACCGGCACTATCACCAAGCCCGATGACACCTACTACAACAGCTCGCTGCTCTGGGAGGCCGGCCGCGGCGCCGTCGATGTCTATGACAAGGTGCACCCGGTGCCGTTTGCCGAATACATGCCGGATCGGGCTTTCTGGCGACCATTCGCTCCGGACCTGATCGACCTCATCGGCCGGGATTACGGCATCGGCACCCGAGACAATATTTTTGACATCAACGGAGTTCTGGCTGGAATAGCGATCTGTTTCGACATCGCCGACGATCAGCTGGTACACGAAATGATCGACGACGGAGCCCGCGTTATTCTCGCCCAAACCAACAACGCCGATTTCGGGCACACCGATGAGAGCGTGCAGCAGCTGGCCATCGCCCGGCTGCGCGCGATGGAGACCAGCCGTACGGTCGTCAATATCTCAACCGTCGGCTCGAGCGCGATCATCACCCCCGATGGGGCGACGCTCGATAGCCTTTTGACCTTTACGTCGGGAGCCATGGTGCAGACCGTTCCGCTCAGCGACACCATCACACCAGCGATAGTGGCCGGCCGTGGACTCGAATGGCTCGTCTCGGGGCTGGGTTTGGCCGGATTGGCCCTGTGCGCGCGATCCGCTCGGCATCGCCGACACCGTTGACCAGAACCGACCTGTTAACCAACAACGACCCCGGCACAAAGTGCGGGGTCGTGCGGGTGTGACCGGCGGTTAGGCGCCGATCTTCTGCTGGCCACCACGGCGCAGACGCAACACCGAGAGGCGCTCTTCGAGCAACTCTTCGAGTTCATCTCTGGAGCGGCGTTCCAACAACATGTCCCAGTGGGTCCGGGCAATTTTCTCATCGGAGTGGTCAACGGTCACCGGCAGGGAGTCGACCAGTCGGGTCGCCGTCCTGGCACAGTACTTGCATTCCCACTCGTCCGGAGCCTCGGCATCGGCCGAAAAAATCATCACCGTCTCGCGCCCACACGTTTCACACCGGTAGGTATGAGTAACCCGGGGGGAGAAGGTGACGCCTTCTTCGCTTTGAAGGCTTTGTGCGCCCAATCTCATGCCACGCAAACTGCGGTCAGCCATAGTGTGGTCTCCTCTCGCGCGCGATCACATTTCGATCGCGATACTTACATAGTTCTAAACCATCAAGCTGGGTATAAACCTTCCCAGACCCCCTGTTCTGGGAGGTAATTCTCAGATTCTGAGAGTAGCAGCTTTGACAGCGAGATCCGTGCGATCTGTCACGATACCGTCAACTCCCAGATCGAAGAGTCGAACCATGTCCATCGGGTCGTTGATGGTCCATACGTGCACCTCGACGTCCACCCTGTGCATCATCGCGATGAAACGCGGTGTGACGATTCGAATTGGTCCCGCCCGCTCGGGTACTTGCACGGCGACGCAGCCCGCGAGCGTTTTGCGAACGAGGGAGGTCAGGCCCAGATTCGTCGCCGCCACGGCCCGCGCCACGAGCGACGACGACGCGGAGGAAACCACACCGGGCAGCAGGTCGACCACGCGGCGGCGACGCGAGTCGTTGAACGAGGTCACCAGGACTCGAGCCGTGGCTCGCTGGTCACGAATGGCCTGTGCGGCCGGCTCAGCCGCGGCATCTGTCTTGATGTCGATATTGAACAGTGCCGATGGAAACGCTTGGAGGGCATCGGCGAGGGACGTGAACGATTGTCCAAAGCCCCGGTTGATGCGCCTCAACTCAGGCATGGTCAGCTGGTCGATGCGAATATCGCGTCCGAGCGCAGTCAAGTCGGGGTCATGGCTGATCACAGCCACGCCGTCAAGCGATACGTGCACGTCGGTTTCGAGATGGGTGGCCCCGCCCGCCAGGGCCTTCAGGAAGGCGAGCAAGGAATTTTCCGGCGCCTCCCGTGCCAGACCGCGGTGAGCGAAAACCCGGGGATGCGGTGCTGCCAGAAAGATGGACTGTGCGCTCTCGGCCACCGACTAGGCCTGCTGCGCTGCTGCAGCCGTGGCCGTAGAAGCGGATGCCGCCGGTGCAGCGGACGCCGCCGTTTTTGGGCTTTGAGTATTCGCACCAAAAGCACTGCCGATACCCTTCATCGCCTCGGTCAGTTCGCTCGGCACGATCCAGAGCTTGTTGGCGCTGCCTTCGGCCAGCTTGGGTAGCGTCAGCAGGTACTGGTAGGCGAGCAGCTTCGGATCTGGATCTCCGTCATGAATGGCCTTGAACACGGTGGTGATGGCTTCGGCCTCACCCTGCGCGCGCAATACCGCAGCTTTGGCGTCACCCTCAGCCTCGAGGATCGCCGCCTGGCGCGCTCCTTCGGCGGTGAGAATCGCGGACTGCTTGGTACCCTCCGCCGTCAGGATGAGGGCGCGACGGTCGCGTTCGGCTCGCATCTGCTTTTCCATCGAATCCTGGATGGAGTGAGGTGGCTCGATTGCTTTGAGCTCGACTCGACCCACCCGGATGCCCCATTTGCCGGTGGCTTCGTCGAGCACGATGCGCAACTGGCTGTTGATGTTGTCGCGGCTGGTCAGAGCCTCTTCGAGGTTCAACCCGCCGACCACGTTACGGAGGGTGGTCGTGGTGAGCTGTTCGACCGCACCGAGGTAGTTATTGATCTCGTAGGTAGCGGCGCGGGCATCCGTCACCTGAAAGTAGACGACGGTATCGATGGACACGACGAGATTATCCTCGGTGATCACCGGCTGTGGCGGAAAAGACACCACCTGCTCGCGAATGTCGAGAAGCGGCCGCACCCGGTCGACGAACGGCACCAGAAGATTCAAACCGGGAAGCAGCGTCTTGTGGTACTTGCCGAGGCGCTCCACTACCCCGGCGTTGCCCTGGGGAATGATGCGAATGGCCCGCACGAGGATGACGATGACGAACACCGCCAACACCGCGAGGAGGGCAATCACGAAGATCTGACCGATAAAAGCTGCGGGGTCAAGCATTGTTCTGGGTCCTTTCGGCGAAGATGACGACGGCGGTGGAGCCCTCGATGAGGTGCACGGTGACCGGCTGGCCGGGCTCGACACCAGAACGGAAACCGGCGTCGTTATCGGGGTGGGCCGGCAGAAGACGAGCGGTCCAGGTTTCGCCGTTGGCCAGTTTCACGAGCCCCCCGGTTTCGGTGACCGTCGACATGACACGGCCGGTCATTCCAATCAGCGCGGCGATGTTGCTGAGCGCCGGATCGCCCCCCTTGCGAAGGGCTCGCAGTAAGAAGGGGCGGATGGTCAAAAGCAAAAGCACCGACAACCCACCGGCTACCACGATCTGCAACCACCAGTCCAGTCCGAGCAAGTTGGCAGCCAAACCGCCCAGACTGCCGATGGAGATCATCAGGAAGGTGAATTCCAAGCTCAGCAGTTCGATGGTGATGGCCACGAGAATGAACACGAGCCACAAAATCCAGAGATAGTCGGTCAGGTCGACCATGTGTGACACCTTCCACATTCGGTTTCACCTCGAAACTAGCAGGTACCGGGTTCAACACGCCGAGGGAGCGACTGAGGCTTGTTGATAAGGTCGAAAGAGTAGGTAGTGGCCGATCAGGTCGCACTTCATCACGGAATTAAGTTGATTAATCAGAGGAGCATGCGTGACCAATCCACTTGCAGCAGGATCACTCGAGGGCAAGCGCGTACTCGTCACCGGCTCTTCCCGCGGTATCGGCGCCGATACTGTCGGGTATTTTGCTCAGGCCGGAGCGCGAGTCGTCATTAATTACCGTAATAAAGAGGCGCGAGCGAACAAACTCGCCGATGCCATTCGCGCCGCCGGCGGGGAGGCTATCACGGTCGGCGCCGACTTGACCGACCCGGTATCGGTTGCCGCGATGTTCGCGACCATCAGGTCCGAGTACGGGGGCCTCGACATTCTCGTGATGAACGCATCGGGCGGTATGGAAAGTGGTATGGCCGCTGACTACGCCATCAAGCTCAATCGCGATGCCCAAGTCAACTTGTTGAATGGGGCCATCCCGCTGCTCGGCGACGATTCCCGGGTTGTCTTTGTCACCAGCCACCAGGCGCACTTTATCAAGACGACAAGCACCATGCCGGAGTATGAGCCGGTCGCCCACAGCAAGCGCGCGGGCGAAGACGCCCTGCGCGCTGTCATTCCCGAACTCGAACAGTCCGGGATCGGATTCGTGGTCGTCTCCGGCGACATGATCGAGGGCACCATCACGGCAACGCTGCTCGAACGGTCCAACCCGGGCGCCCTGAACGCTCGCAAAGAGGCAGCGGGACGCCTATACAACGTCAGCGAGTTCGCGGCGGAGATCGTCTCGGCCGCGGTGGATCCGGTCCCGGTCGGAAATACCCGATTGGTCGGCGACACGACCGGGTTTACCGGCGAATAGAAAGTGAGAAAGCAATGAAAGCTGCCGATCTTCCGTTGCTCTATACCGTCTCGCGCCCGACGATCCACCCCGATGGGTCGCGGGCGGTATTCTCGCGGGTGAACGCCGACTTCGCAGCGGATGACTACGTCGGCCAGCTCTGGACCGTCGCGCTGGCGGGGGAGCCGGCTCCGCGCCGCATCACCCGCGGCTTTCGGGACTCGGCACCCCGGTTTTCCCCGGATGGCAGCCTGATCGCTTTTCTCAGGGCCGATGCCGGCGGTAGCGCACAGTTGCACGTTGTCGATGCGGCCGGGGGCGAGCCCCTGGCAATGACCGACGCGGTTCTCGGCGTGACCGATTTTCGGTGGCATCCACACGGTAGCCGGATCGCCTTTTTGGCTCGGGTTCCCGAACCCGGACGATACGGTACGGTCGTCGGCTTGTCAGCGGACTCAGAACCGGCCCGCCGCATCGATACCCTGCGTTACCGATCGAACGGGGTCGGATACACCAACGACCGACGCGTGCACGTGTTCCTGGCCGTGGTGCCCGATGTCTGGGGCGAACCGACGCCCGCACCCGTTCCTGTCACGGCCGATACAACTCGCGCTGAGCCCAAAAACCCACGGGATGCCGGGGAGAATCCCATTCTTCCGGTGCGGGCCAGCCTTTCGTCCGGACTTCCGATCGCGCGCCGGGTGACCGAGGGGGATTTCGACCACTTCGGCCTGGCCTTTGCGGCTGACGGGTCCAGGCTCCTCACCATCTCGGCGCGTCATACCGGCCGCGACAACGACCTGCGCAGCGAAGTCATCGAACTCAACCTCAGCCGCGACGAAGAAGCCACCCTGGCGGAGGAAATGATCGCTCCGGTTCGTACCGTCGTGCGTTCGGCTGAGAACCTGAGTATTTCGACTCTCGCCTGCGCCGATGACGGTACTCTCTGGCTACTCGCCACCGACATGGGTACGACCGGCCGAGATTTCGTCGGACGGGTAAGCGCACTGTACCGCAGCGGATTCCTGATTGATGGTTCAGCACCGATACGCGTCACCGACCCGCACCAGACCGACCAGGATCTACTCGATCTGGAGGCGACCGGGGATATCACTGTGCTGGCGGACGGTTCCGTACTCGTGCTCCGAGGCAGTCGCGGCCGCGTCGATCTGGTTCGGGTGCACCACGACGGGCACGTGGAGCCACTCGACTGCGGAGCAACCGTCGCGACCGCAGTGGGCGCCACCGGCGAATCTGTGGTCGTCGCCGTGCAGACCCCCGGTACGTCCGGTGAGCTCGTTCTCGTGCACACGTACCCCCTCGGCACGCCAATGCCGCACACCGAACCCAAACGCCTCACCGATTTCTCCGTGCACCTTCGCTCGACCGGCCTGGCGATGGGCATCGAACTCACCATCACCGGGCGAGACGGCTACCCGGTGCACGGCTTTGTGCACACCCCACCAGGGCCGGGCCCGCACCCGGTGCTCCTGACCATCCACGGAGGCCCGTACGCCCAGTACACCGAAGCGCTCCTCGATGAGACCCAGGTCTACGTCGATGCGGGCTATGCGGTGGTTCTCTGCAACCCGCGCGGATCATCCGGTTATGGCGAAGCCCATGGGCGCGCCATCCGCCAGCGTATGGGTACCCTGGACCTCGCTGACGTGTTGGACTTTCTCGACGGTGCCCTCGAAGCCGAGCCCGTCCTCGATGCGCAGCGCGTCGGCATCATGGGTGGGTCCTACGGCGGCTATTTGACCGCCTGGACGATCGCGCACGACCACCGATTTGCCGCCGCCATCGTGGAACGCGGTTTTCTCGATCCCGACGCATTTGTCGGGACGAGTGACATCGGCGATTTCTTCGGTGACGAGTATGCAGGAACGGATGCTGACCTGGTGCGGAGCCAAAGTCCGCAGTTCCTGGTCGGCCAGGTGAAAACCCCGACCCTCGTTCTCCATTCCGCGCAGGATCTGCGTTGCCCGTTGTCGCAGGGTGAGCGCTACTATACGGCGCTCAAACGCGGCGGAGTTCAGGCCGAACTGGTCATCTTTCCGGGGGAGAACCACGACCTCAGCCGTACCGGTCGCCCACGGCACCGTTTAGAACGGTTCGAGATTATTCTGGATTGGTGGGCCCGATTTCTGCCCAGTGCCACCAATCACAGGAGATTCGATGACCACGACCATGAAAACGGACACCCCGTCACCTGAACCGAAAATCGCGGACAGCCACGACCTGATCCGCGTGCACGGTGCCCGCGAGAACAATCTCAAGAACGTCAGCCTGCAGATTCCGAAGCGCCGGCTGACCGTGTTCACCGGCGTGTCCGGCTCGGGTAAAAGCTCGCTGGTGTTTGGCACCATCGCCGCCGAGTCTCAGCGCATGATCAACGAAACGTACAGCACGTTTGTGCAGGGGTTCATGCCGGCCCTCGCCCGGCCAGACGTCGATCTACTCGACGGGTTGACAACGACGATCATCGTCGACCAAGAACGAATGGGTGCCAACGCGCGGTCGACCGTCGGAACCGCCACCGATGCAAACGCGCTCCTGCGCATCCTCTTCAGCAGGCTCGGCCAGCCGCACATCGGCTCTCCGCAGGCATACTCCTTCAACGTCGCCTCGATCAGCGGCGCGGGTGCCGTTTCGATCAAACGCGGCGAACAGACGTTCAAGGAACGGCGCAGCTTTAGCATCACCGGCGGAATGTGCGCACGCTGCGAGGGCAGTGGCGCGGTCAACGACATCGACCTGACCGCGCTCTACGACGACACTAAGTCTCTTATCGACGGCGCGCTCACCATCCCCGGCTACAGCATGGACGGCTGGTTCGGCCGCATCTTCAACGGTTGTGGCTTCTTCGACCCCCATAAACCGGTCAAGGACTTCACTGACCGGGAGCTAAATGACCTACTCCGCAAGGAGCCGACCAAGATCAAGGTTGACGGTATCAACCTCACTTACGAGGGGCTGATCCCCAAGATCCAGAAATCGATGCTCTCCAAAGACCTCGACTCGCTGCAACCGCACATCCGAGCTTTTGTGGAACGGGCGGTGACTTTCACCGTCTGCCCCGACTGCGACGGGACCCGACTCAGCGCGGGGGCCCGATCGTCGAAGATTGGCGAAAACAGCATCGCCGATGCCTGCGCGATGCAGATCAGCGACCTCGTCGAGTGGGTGGGAGGTCTGAGTGATGCCTCCGTCGAACCGCTATTGGAGTCGTTACAGCGCCTGCTCAAATCTTTTGTCGAGATCGGGCTGGGCTACCTCTCGCTCGACCGCCCCTCCGGCACGCTCTCCGGCGGTGAGGCCCAGCGCACCAAGATGATCCGCCACCTCGGCTCGTCCCTCACGGATGTCACGTACGTCTTCGATGAGCCGACGATCGGCCTGCATCCGCACGACATCCAGCGAATGAATAGCCTGCTGCTCCAGCTGCGTGACAAGGGCAACACCGTGCTCGTTGTCGAGCATAAGCCGGAGATGATCGCGATCGCCGACCACGTCGTCGACCTCGGCCCAGGAGCGGGATCGGATGGTGGCGTCATTGTGTTCGAGGGCACCCTGGCCGGTCTTCGATCGAGCGATACCGTGACCGGCCGGCACCTCGACGACCGTGCGACGGTGAAACCGAGCGTGCGCAGACCTGCCGGGGTATTGCAGGTTCGCGGCGCCACCGCCCACAACCTGCAGAACGTCGATGTGGACATCCCGCTCGGTGTGCTGACCGTGTTGACCGGCGTGGCCGGGTCGGGCAAGAGTTCACTGATCCAGAGTTCGGTGACGGGCCGCGACGGAGTGGTCTCTATTGACCAGGGCGGGATCAGGGGCTCCAGACGCAGCAACCCGGCGACATACACGGGGATGCTTGAACCGATCCGCAGGGCCTTTGCCATGGCCAACGGGGTCAAACCGGCGCTGTTCAGCTTCAACTCAGAGGGAGCGTGCCCCAACTGTAACGGCGCAGGCGTCATCTACACCGACTTGGGCGTGCTGGCCGGCGTCGCAATACCCTGTGAGGTATGCGAAGGAAAGCGTTTCGAAGCATCCGTTTTGAAGTACCACCTCGCGGGACGCGACATTAGTGAGGTGCTGGCGATGTCGGTGACCGAGGCTGGGGAATTCTTTGGAACGGGCTTGGCACGAACCCCGGCAGCTCATGCGATCCTGGGCCGACTCGCCGATGTCGGGCTCGGCTATCTCAGCCTCGGCCAACAGTTGCCGACCTTGTCCGGCGGCGAACGCCAGCGGCTGAAGCTCGCCACGCACATGGCCGAAAAAGGTGAGGTGTATGTTCTGGACGAGCCCACCGCCGGTCTGCACTTGGCCGACGTCGAGAATCTGCTCGGCCTGCTCGATCGGCTCGTCGATTCCGGGAAGTCGGTCATCGTCATCGAGCACCATCAAGCCGTCATGGCGCACGCCGACTGGATCATCGACCTCGGCCCGGGCGCAGGTCACGACGGCGGCCGAATCGTCTTTGAGGGAACGCCTGCTGACCTCGTGGCCGCGCGTTCGTCCCTCACCGGCGAGCACCTCGCGGCCTACGTTGGTGCTAAGCCCCCGACTGTGTAGTCCAACCGGCACTCCAGCAGGTTACGCGAGGAGCGCGACCAGCGTTTCGCGGGCACCGACCGTGTGCAGCAGCTCAAGCGCCCGGTCGTAGGCCGCGACAAACGTCGTGTCGTCGACGAGATCAGCAAACAGGTCCCGGTCGCGCAGGAAGGAATGCCGGTCGGAGGCGAATCCGGCAGCGTTGTTCATAACACGTTCCCTGAGACGGTCGGCGACCTCGATAGGCTGGCCCTGTTCATCCGTTCCTTCCGCGTAGCGGGCCCAGCTGGCCACGATCGCCGCTGACAGTTGCACCGAACGACCAGCCGCGAGCTGGTCGACGATCACCGGCACGAGCCACTTCGGGATCCGGTCGGAGGACTCGTTGCAGAGCCGCGCGACGGTGTCGCGTACGCCTGGGTTCGAGAACCGAGCGATGAGCTCGTCTTTGTAGGCTTCGAGGTCTATGCCGGGTACCGGCTTGAGCGTGGGGGAGCCCTCGCGGTCCATGTAGGCGCGAAGGAAGCCGGCGATCAGCGGATCAGCCGCAGCGTCGTGCACGAGTCGGTAGCCGCACAGGTGCGCGAAATAGCACAGGCCTTGATGGCTGGCATTCAACAAACGCAGCTTCATGAGCTCGTAGGGCTCAACGTCGGCGACGAGCTGGGTGCGCACGTGCTCGTACGGTGGTCGACCGTCGGTGAAGGAGTCCTGTAGGACCCATTGGAAGAAGGGCTCGCAGACCACGGGCCAGGCGTCCAGCACACCGAAGGTCGCGGCGACGAGAGCGCGATCCTCGTCTGTCGTGCTGGGGGTGATGCGGTCGACCATACTGTTCGGGAAACGTACGTGTTCGTCGATCCAGGCGGCCAGTTCGGCGTCGCGGGCGGTTGCGAACGCTATGAAGGTACGGTGGGCAACCTCACCGTTGTTCTGCAGGTTGTCGCAGGACATGACCGTGAAGGGGGGCACTCCGCGGTCGCGCCGGCGACGCAGAGCCTCAACGGTGATGCCAAAGACTGTGGCTGGTGCGGCGCCGGGCGCCAGGTCGGCCTGCACCTGTGAGTTGCCGAGGTCGAAAGCCCCGGTCACAGGGTTGATGTTATAGCCGCCCTCGGTCACGGTGAGTGAGACGATCTTTACCTCGGGGCTAGCCATCCGCTCGATGACAGCATCGACGTCGTCGGGGGCGAACATAAAGTCGATGATCGATCCGATGACGCGGCCCTCCAGATGCCCGTCGGCGTGCTTTTCGACCAACGTATAGAGGCCATCCTGAGCGGCTAAGACGTCCCGCATGCGCGCGTCACCGGCCAGCACGCCGACTCCGCAAATGGCCCAATCGCGGGCCAGGCCCTGGCTGAGCAGGTCGTCGATCATGAGTGCCTGATGCGCCCGGTGAAACCCGCCGACACCGAAGTGCATGATGCCCGCCGTCAATCCGGTGCGGTCGTAGGACGGAACACGCACGGTGGCGGCGAGGGCGGGTAGGGACTCCGTGGTGAGGGTGAGGCCGGTGAAAAAAGGGGGAGTGGTGAGTGTGGTCATGTGGGTCTCAATTCAATCGAGCGTCATCAAATGGAATGCGAGCGGGCACACCGTGGAAGCCAGGCTGCGTTCCCCGCAAGACGGAGGCCATCACAGCGGCCACAAGGTACAGCGCGGCAAAGAGCACCACGAGTCCGAGTGCGCCGAGGGGGCCGTAGAGCAGTGCCACCAGGAGCGGGCCGGCGAACACGGCCGCGCCGATGCCGAGGTTGTAGGAGCTCATTGCCGCCCCGGGCTGCTGCGGGGCGAGCGACACGGCGATCGCGGACAGTGGCACAAACCCGGCGAGGCCGATTCCAAAAATCGCCCCGACGAGGAGGGTGAGGCCGTAGGCGAACGGCCAGCCCTGACCGATGGCGTAGACGGGTACGACGTAGAGGCCGATCATAGATACGGCGCAGAGCACGGCGCCGAACCAGGTGACGGTGCGGCTCCAGCCGAAGCGGTCGCCGAGCGCGCCGAAGACGAGGTTGAAGGGAATGTTCACCGCGTAGATCACGGTGGTGAGAATCAGGAATTGGCCGATCGACCAGCCGAACCGATCCACGAACAGGGCCGGGAAGAAGATTGCCATGCCATAGGTGGGGATCGAGTTGATCATGCGGGTGAGCATAACGAGCAGCACCCTCGGTTTGGTGGCGAGAAGTTTGAGCCCGTAGGACAGGACTGTGACGACCTCCGAGGGATTGTCGACGAGGGGCTTGCGACCGGTCTTATCCTTGACACCGATAAAGGCGACGACGGCCCCGCTGACGACGAGCACGAGGGAGACCCAGAGGGTTTGATACATCGAGAGATGAAAGATGTCGAGGGCGCCGGTCGCAACGAGCGCGCCGAGGGTGGGAAGTCCGGCGGTGAAAGCCACGTAGAACCAGCCGATGGAGCTCGCGAGGTGCCTGGGGTTGGCTGTTGCGGTGATCCAGACCAGGAACCCGTAGGCGAAAAAAGGGTAGCCAAAGCCGCGCAGGCCGTAGGTGACGAAGATGAGCATGATGTTGCTCGAGGTGAGGGCGACGGTGAGAAAAAGCAGGTTGAAGACGACCCAGATACCGGCGCCGATCATCATGACGCGGCGCGGGCCCCAGAGGTCAGAGAGAGCGGCGGAGAGGAACGCGGCGATGGCGACGGCCACGCCGTAGACGGTGACGAGCGTGCCGACGAGGGGGATGCTGAAGCCGTGGTCGCCGGTGAGGAATGGCGCAAGAATATTGGTCTCGACACCGTCACCGACCATGAACAGCGCCAGTCCGACGTAGCCCCAGAGCAGTGGGCGGGGGAGTCCGAGTCGGTCGAGCAGCCTGGGCCGGGCGAGGACGTTGGTCGCGCCTGCTGCGGTGCTTGGGTGGGTGCTTGGGTGGGTGCCTGGGTGGGTGAGAGCCTGAGGTGCCATTCTTCGCGTCCTTACGATGGTCCAGAGATCGAGCGCCCCAAAACTAACACATAGTCTCACTTATTTAACATGCAATCTGTTACGAGTCAGGAAATTGAACATATCGATTTAACAACACGCCTCAGGGCATCTATGCTGGCGATCATGAAGTTTGCCGACGTCACCGACGACGCTTCCCCTTCGCGGGATTCCCTCACGCGCGACGGCCTCACCGGTCCGGTGCGGCGTAGTGAACTGGTGCGCCACATCGAGGCGAACGGTCCCGTGCGACTAGAAAAGCTTGTCGAGACCTTCCGGGTCAGCGCCATGACTATCCACCGTGACCTTGATCTCCTGTCCCGCGAGGGGCTCATCGAACGCGTGCGGGGCGGGGCGCGTGCAAAACCGCATCCGTTTGCCGAGCAGGATGTCCGCCTGCGCCGGGCCACCCGGGTCGGTCTCAAGAAGGCTCTCGCCGCAGAGGCAGCCCTGCTGATCCGGACCGGCGACGTTGTCGCCTTCGATGACTCCACTACGGTCGCAGCTATGCTCGGCCACCTCGCCGAGCGCGCCCCGAGTGCGGTGGTTACCCACGCGCTTGGGCTGATGCGCGAACTGACGCAGATGCATCCGCAGATCTCGCTCGTGGGCCTCGGCGGACAATACGTGCACGAGACAGACTCGTTTCTTGGCGCCATCGTGGTCGAACAACTCAGTCGCGTCTCTGCCGACGTGGTTTTCGTGTCGACGACTGCGTTAAAGAATGATGCTCTCTTTCACCCGGATGCCGCGGCCGCTGAAACGAAACGAGCCTTGCTCACTCGGGCCGACCGCAAGGTTCTGCTGCTAGACGACAGCAAGTTCGAGGCTAAGGGGCTGTACCACGTGGCTGACCTGGCCGACTTCGACGACGTGATCGTCAATGCCGAACTCGCACCGGAGCTTCGTGGGCACCTCAACACACTCGGTCTGCGCGTGCACTACGTATCGACCCCGCCTGCCGAATTTTAGACGGGTCAAGAGCCCTCGAGCCAGACCGGTGAGTGCAGCCGGCGCGCAGCAATAAACACGGTTATACAGCTTTCACCATGTGACCGATAATGCACATTATGTCAATAAGTCGATAATCGTCTACCATTACCTGGCCCGCGCTGCTTCAAAGCAACCTCGACTCCCAGCCCAAGTAGAGCCCACAACTAGCGTGCCTTCAGCCGCAGACAAGATTTTTCACCGCCGATGTTGTTGCTCTGGGCCGACCGCAGACCGCAGATAACGTTCCGGTTGCGTTCAATCAGGTGATGAGTTGTTGTTCTGACTCGTCTGCACCCAGACTGGAGGCATGAAGACAATGACGTTACCGAATACCCACTTGGAAGTCTCGAACATCGTTCTCGGGCTGATGCGGATCGTTCCCCTCGGCGACGAAGAGATCCGATCCCTGGTTGGGGCCTCCCGGGACGCCGGCATAAACTTCTTCGATCACGCCGACGTGTATGGCAGCACCCCCCACGAATGCGAGCGTCGTTTCGGGGACGCGGTGACGTTTTCGGCAGAAGATCGGGCACGAGTGGCCATCCAGTCAAAAGTCGGCATTCGATCCGGCTTCTGGGACTTCTCCAAGGAGCACATCCTTGGGTCCGTCGACGAATCCCTCACGGCGTTGAAGACCGACTATCTCGACATGCTGCTGCTGCACCGCCCGGACGCCCTCGTGGAACCCGACGAGGTCGCTGAAGCTTTCAACGTCTTGCACGACGCGGGAAAAGTGCTCAATTTCGGCGTCAGCAATCACACCCCGGGGCAGATCGAGCTGCTGAAACGCTCGGTGGCCCAGCCGCTCATCGTGAATCAGGTACAACTCAGCATCACGCACGCGCCACTTATCGCCGCCGGCATGTCGGCCAACATGGCCGGCCTCGACCAGTCCATCGACCGGGACAACGGCATTCTCGATTACTGCCGACTCAACAACATCACGCTGCAGGCATGGTCGCCGTTTCAGAAGGGTTTCTTCGATGGTATTTTTCTGAACGATCGAGAAAACTACTCCGCGTTGAACGATGTCATCGATGACCTTGCTCGAACCTATGACGCTCCCCCGGCTGCCATCGCCGTCGCCTGGATCACCCGTCATCCTGCCCACATGCAGGTAGTGCTCGGAACGACCAGCGTTCGGCACCTTCTCGATTCGGCCGTGGGGTCTGATATCGCTCTTACTCGGGGAGAGTGGTATCGCATCTTCACTGCCGCTGGACATATCTTGCCGTAGTCCAGCCCCAGAAACCCTTGGCGGAAAAAATGGATGTTTCACTCGCTCTGCTCACTCTCGTCGTCGTTGTCTGCGCCGCCAGCGCCCTCGCGAGACGCTTGAACTTGTCTGTTCCGCTGCTGCTGGTGGTTGTCGGTGTCGTCGGCTCGTACCTGCCGTTTATTCCGGCGGTCCAGTTGGATCCGGAACTGGTGCTGGTGGGAATTCTTCCTCCGTTGCTGTACGCAGCCGCCATCCGTACCTCCCTGGTCGAGTTCCGCACCAACCTGCGCTCCATCGGCCTGCTGTCGGTCGGTTATGTCATTTTCGGTACCGTGGCCATCGGCCTCATCGTCTGGTGGCTGATCCCGGAAATTCCCCTGGCAGCGGCGTTCGCCCTGGGGGCGGTGGTGGCTCCCCCGGATGCGGTGGCGGCGACTACAATTGCGCGCCGAGTTGGGCTCCCGCGCCGGGTAGTGAGTCTTCTGGAAGGTGAGTCGCTGGTCAACGATGCGACCGCTCTGGTACTTCTTCGCACGGCGATCGCTGCCATTGGTGGCAGTGTCACTGTCTGGCAAGTGGCGTCAGATCTTGCTTTTGCTGCCGTTGGCGGTGTCGTGATCGGCCTGATCGCTGCATGGCTCCTGCTGCAGATCCGAAAACGCGTGCGCAATGTAGCCATAAACACGTCCATGTCGCTAGCAGCCCCGTTCGTGGCCTACATTCCAGCCGAGGAGATCAACGCATCTGGCGTGTTGGCTGTCGTTGTGGCTGGCCTGGTGATCGGCACCAAGACGCCCGCTATGCCGGGTGGCGCGTCGCGACTGAGCCAGCGCAGCAACTGGGCCACGGTGCAGTTCCTGCTTGAGAACTCTGTTTTCCTGCTGATCGGGTTACAAGTGCGATCGATCATTGAAGCGACCTCGGGCGACTCACTGGGTGCCGGGCGCATTTGGGGTGCCTGCGCTGTCATACTCGTTGCGGTTCTCTTGTTGCGCCCGATTTGGGTGTTCCCGGCAATTTATCTCCCCCGCCTGTTCCCCAAAATTCGAAAGGCCGACCCCGCACCACCCTGGCAGTTGCCCGCCATCGTGTCGTGGGCCGGCATGCGCGGTGTGGTCACCCTGGCTGCCGTGTTCGCCCTGCCCGAAGACGTCGCACACCGTCCCGTCCTCGTTCTCGCGGCTCTAGGGGTGGTGGCCGGAACCCTGGTCGTGCAGGGCCTGAGCCTGCCGTGGCTGGTTCGTATCCTGGGGGTACGCGGTCCAGATACCAAAGCGGATGCGCTCAGCCAGGCCGCGCTCACGGATCAGGCCACCGCCGCGGGGATAGCAAACCTGCGCCGGCACGCCCGGCCCGACGATCCACCGGAGGTACTCGACATGCTCGAACGCCGCACACAGGAACGCAACCGGGCGGCCTGGGAGCGCCTCGGACGTTCAGAGCTTGCAGACCGCACTCCCAGTAAGCGCTATGTACAGTTGCGGCTGGCCATGCTCGACGCTGAGCGCGCCAAGGTTCTGAAACTGCGCCATTCGGGCGAATATGCCCACGAGGTGATCAGCGAAGTGCTTGAGATGCTCGATGTTGAGGAATCTATGTTGGATACCTCGCCCGACGACCTGAGCATCGACTTCAGCGCCGAAACTCATCCCGCGACCAAGCCCGACACCTCTGGAGTGCCTCTGGGCGCCGGCGGCTGTGAGCACTTACGAGCAGTCGGTGAGCATCCGGTACCGCCGGATGCGGAATGCAGCGACTGTGTGCGCGAAGGCACCAGCCCAGTACACCTTCGGATGTGCCTAATCTGCGGCAACGTGGGGTGCTGCGATTCATCCGTCGGTCAGCACGCGACCAGGCACTTCCAAGAGTCCGGCCACCCCATCATGTGCAGCGCCGAGCCACGGGAATTGTGGCGTTGGTGCTACGTTGACGAACTCCTCGGTTAGCGAGTGCTCGTCGACACGCCCATGACTCACCGTAGATCCTCGCCGCGGATCCGCGTCGTGAGTTGGCACTGCTGTTCTGGCACGTGGACTTCCCAGATTCACTCAACGACTTGGGCGATCGCTTCTCACCGCGCGTCGATACGCTGACCAGATGAGTGTTCTCAATGGCTTTCATTTAGCGGACCGAGGGTTCTTTTCCCGCGAGGTGCTCCATGTTGCGCCGGAAATTCTCGGCTGCATCCTTCAACACACCGATGACGATGGCACTGTGGCCATTCGAATTACCGAGGTTGAGGCGTATGCGGGGGAACGCGACCCCGGCGCGCACAGTTATCGGGGCGAGACGAATCGGAATAGGACAATGTTCGGCCCCGCCGGCCACCTGTACTGCTACTTCACCTATGGAATGCACCACGCTCTCAACCTCGTCGCTGGACAACCCGGCCAGCCATACGGTTGTCTCATTAGGGCGGGAGACGTGATAGAGGGTTCCGACATTGCCCGAATCCGGCGAGAAAGCAAGCCACGAAAGGTTCCTCTCCTGGATAAGGGTTTGGCGCGAGGCCCCGGCTGCGTTGCCCAAAGCTTCGGAGCAACCCTGGACAACGACGGTGACGATCTTTTCGGCGGACAGTGGAAGTTCTTCATTCCGGATGACGGTGTGATTTTAACGCACCAAACCGGACCCCGCGTTGGCGTCAGCGGGCCCGGCGGAGATGCGACCAACTTCCCTTGGCGGTATTGGTTAGCTGATGCGTCATCCGTCTCAACCTACAAACCAGCGAAATACCGCGGTTCGACCGGATCCCCCCATACCATCGTTTCAGCGATTTCCCAGCGAACCTCGATTGTCTAAGAGGCACAAACTCCGTAACCTCCAACGAACCATCAACGATTGCGAGGAGAGCCCATGCCTTTCATTACCGTCCCTGGTCAAAACGGGCCTGATGTCGAACTGCACTATCAAGACGTCGGTGCCGGCAAGCCCGTTGTACTGATTCACGGCTGGCCACTCAGCAGCAGGTCCTGGGAAGGTCAGGTACCCGCGCTGGTCGACGCCGGTTGCAGAGTCATCACATACGATCGCCGCGGGTTCGGCCAGTCATCTCAGCCGTGGAACGGGTACGACTATGACACGTTTGCCGCCGACTTGAAGGCCGTTCTTGATGCCCTCGACCTGCGAGACGTCACTCTTATTGGATTTTCAATGGGTGGCGGCGAGGTCGCTCGTTACGTGGGAACATACGGCACCGACCGCATCGCGAAGCTCGTCTTCGCCAGCGCAGTACCGCCGTACCTCTGGAAATCGGATGATAATCCTGATGGAGGTGTCGATGCCGAACTGGCACAGTGGTTTCACGACGGCTTGACCGAAGACCGCCCGGCATTCCTGCATGAATTTGTTCAGATGTTCTTCACTGCCGGAAAGCCCTCGTTGGTCAATAAGCCGAAGGTCAGTTCCGAGCAAATTGCGTACAACCGTAATCTGGCCGAAATGGCCTCGCCTAAAGGCACACTCGACTGCACGGCCGCATTCGCTACGACAGACTTCCGCGATGATCTGTCGAAAATTACCGTACCGACCTTGGTAATACACGGCGACTCCGACACGATCGTGCCATTCGAGGTCAGTGGAAAGCGTACTCACGCAGCCATTTCCGACAGCGAACTCGTGGTGATCGAAGGTGCCCCGCACGGTCTGACCGTTTCACATCGGGAGGAATGGAACCGGCACGTACTCGCCTTCCTCGCCAAATAGCGAAACCGAAAAGGGTGCGCGCTGGCGGGCAGAATCCAACGCGCAAATCCTCGTCGTCTCTTTTGGGGTCGTGGCCGTGCGGCAGCGTGCAGGAGCTGACGCTTTTTTCGGCCTGATCCTATAGCTCCTGCTGCCGGCGAAACGCTGAGCGTTAGCCGGGGTTCGGCCACCCAACACCTACATAGAACAATCCATGTCAAACCCCACGAAAAGAGTGAACACATGAGTAAAGATGCGAATATCGCCGCACAGCAGAAGTTCGGTGAAGCCGTGAACAGCGGAGAACTTGATCTTCTGGACGACCTCGTGGCCGAAGATGCAGTCGATAACGACCCTGCGCCAGGTCAAGGCCCGGGCCCAGCAGGCTACAAAGCATTCTTCGGCGAGATGATTGCCGCTTTCCCGGACCTGCACATCGAAGTCGAGCGCCTTGTCGCAAACGACACCGACGTCGCATTTGCCTATACGCTCACCGGTACCCACCAGGGGCCCTTCATGGGCCACTCCGCCAGCGGTAAAACGATGTCGGTCCGTGGCATGCAGATCAGCCGGTTCGAGAACGAGAAACTTGTAGAGCGGTGGGGCAGCAGCGACCAACAGGGCATGCTCGAACAACTGGGCCTCGCACCGTAGCCTGCGACAGCGGGCTTCCTCAATCGAAATGGCTGGGGCCGAAGATGGATTTACGTACCTGACGTGCTACGCGAGACGGCCTCGATCGCGCCCGGCCGATCATTTCGCCCGGTTCTGGGCCGTTTGTCCCGCACTCCCGCGGCGCCAAGTTGCCCTGACGAGTTAGGTACGTGTCTGGTGTATGACCATGCCAAATTCATTGACCGGTTCGAAGGCATCGCGGTCCCACGCTCCCGGATGGGCAACCGGGCAGTTGACCACGGTATTTCGGGTGGAATGATCAATGGTGTGTTCGTGCATGGCATGGCCGCAGATGGGGCACGCCTGTGCATTGGTCGTGGCGGGCTCTTCCGAACCTTTTGAGGTGTTCCTGTCCTGAATCATGCCATTACGATACGCCGGATTGGACAATAAGACACGGAACTGCTAGGAGTTTTCCTCAAGTAAGCGACGACGGCTCACTGCTCGCCGAAGCCTGATTCCAGCAAGTCCGCGAGGGCGTTGATCGCCGGTCCAGCCGCGGGGTCTGTCGACGTGAGTTGCACGCTGCTCCCCCGGGCCAGGCCGAGCGACATGATGCTCAGCAGACTGCGGGCGTCCGTGCCGTTCACGCTGATCGGAACTGAGAATGTGCTCGCGAGGTTGACGAATTCTGCGGCTGGCCGTGCGTGAAGACCGTCCTTGTTGATGAGGATCACCGTGCGTGACACCCCGGTCGCAACGGGAGGCCGGATCGCCGGCGTGGCTTCACTCATCACATGCAGCGCTGACTGCGCCGCCGCCACTACCTCGTCGAGGTCTCCCCCGGTTTCTGCGGCCACCGCCGCAGCCACCCCACCTTCGACGAAGGGCGCGTCGACAATTCGCACCTGGTCTTGCTCGGCCTCCTCGAGAAAATCGCGCACTGTTTCCGCGGTCAGGATGGCCGAACCGAGATCGCACAAGATCACCACCCCGGCACCAGCGTTCGCGGCGCTGATTCCGGCGCTGATCTTCTCAAAGCTCGTACCGATTCCACCGGAATCTGTTCCACCCGCGGCGACAAGACGCACCGTCGGTGCCATTTGACGCGCCAGTTCGACTAAGCCCGTCGCGATCTTCTCGCTGTGCGAAACGAAAATGATACCAACTCGTTTAGCGGATACCACCGCCATCAACGTTGCGACATCAGGTCGGCCGCGGCGCGCAGCAGCAATGACGTCGACTGGGAGCCCGGGTCTCGGTGGCCGATCGCTCGCTCTCCGAGATAACTCGCCCGTCCCTTGCGTGCTACCAGTGGCTCGGTAGACTGCGCGCCTTGCGCTGCAGCGTCTGCTGCGGCCATCAGGACGGTGCCAACGGGTGAGCCCGCCGTCTGCGCGGCCGACGCCGCGTTCACCGCCGGCGTCCAGGCGTCGATCATAGTCTTATCACCCTCCACTGCTTTGCCCCGCAGCACGATGCCGTCCCGCGCCGCCGTCAGCAGGGCGACCAGTGCGGTCGCATCCAACGATTGCGCCGCCCCGACAGCACCGGCGGCTTTGAGAAAGGCTGTGCCGTACAACGGACCGGCAGCGCCGCCCACCGTTGAGATCAGGGTTGTGGCGACGAGTTTCAACACGGCCCCGGGCGTTGTCTCGTCGGTAAGTTCTTCGAGCTTGGGCAGGATCGCCTGAAATCCACGATCCATGTTCTCCCCGTGGTCGCCGTCGCCGATGTCGCGGTCGAGGGTGTTCAGGGCGGCACGGTTGACTGCGAGTACCTCGGCGCTTCGCCGAATCCAGCGAATAGTCCAGCCAGCGTCCAGCCGGAGCGCTGCGTTGGCGAGGGCGGCGTCACCGACAACTGCGCCAGGTTCGTCGTTGGGGGTCATTGAATCTCCTTCTACCGTCCCCACCGTAGCGCGGACGTCTGCACCGGTGCGTCCCACAGTGCCGTGAGCTCGTCGTCGAGTTTCAGAACGGAGATCGATGCTCCCGCCATCTCGAGGCTCGTCGTGTAATTGCCGACCAGGCTCCGGGCGACTGCGATGCCGCGCTCCTGCAGAACTTCGGCGGCCCGGCGGAACACGATGTACAGCTCAATCTGTGGTGTGCCGCCCATACCGTTGACGAGCAGGAGCACCTTGTCGCCGCTGGCAAATGGCAGGTCCTCGAGAATGGGGCCGAGTAGCCGGTCCACGATGGCGTTGGCGGGCTCGAGCTTGATCCGCGCTCGCCCCGGCTCGCCGTGGATGCCAATGCCGATTTCGATTTCATCGTCGGCCAGGGTGAAACTCGGTTCCCCCGCGTGCGGCACGACGCACGGGGTGAGTGCGACGCCCATGGTGCGCACGCGGGAATTCACCTTCTCGGCCACGGCGACCACGGCATCCAGGTCATCTCCGCGCTCAGCGGCAGCTCCGGCAATCTTCTCAACGAGGACCGTTCCGGCAACCCCGCGGCGCCCGGCCGTGTACAGCGAGTCTTTGACGGCGACATCGTCATTGATGATGACCGTGCGAACCTGGATGCCATCAGCGGCTGCAAGATCAGCAGCGGTCTCAAAATTCAGCACGTCGCCGGTGTAGTTCTTGACGATGTGGAGCACTCCCGCTCCACCGTCGACGGCCTGTGTCGCTGCCAGGATGGGGTCCGGTGTTGGCGAGGTGAAAACGGGACCGGGAACGGCGGCATCCAGCATTCCGAATCCGACAAATCCTCCGTGCATTGGTTCGTGTCCGCTGCCGCCTCCACTGACGATTCCGACCTTGCCGCGCAGCGGCGCATCCGCGCGCACAATGAAAACCGGATCGTGCGAGACCCGCACAATGTCGGCGTGCGCCACCTCGAACCCGGCGACGGCCTCATTGACGACATTCTTCGGATCGTTGATGAGCTTCTTCATGACCAGCCATTCACTCGGTGGTGCCACGGATTCATTCGGGTGCTTCGCCCAAGCGCATTTTCCCACGCCCAACATACGCGGTCTTACCACGATCAGTAAGAGTCAGGGCGAACTCGCCTGGCCTATTCCCCTTCGTGACGCCCCGCGCTATGTTATGTCCGTCCGCTCACCGCAGAGGGGAGCTGCAGCATCCCTTGCCTGACCAGAAAGGTTCTCGTGGAAAATATCGGAGCTGTATTCGTCTCGGAGGTCGTGGGCACTGCGATGCTGGTTCTCCTCGGAACCGGCGTGGTTGCCAACGTCGCTTTGGCCAAAAACAAGGGCCTCGGAGGTGGGTTCCTCATGGTGACCATCGGCTGGGGCTTTGCGGTGTTCGCCGGTGTCATCGTCGCCTACCGCTCGGGGGCGCACCTTAACCCGGCCGTTACTCTAGGTCTCGTCGCCAACAACGCGGAGAGCTTCGGGATGGGAGTTCCCATCAACCCGGTCTCCGTGTTGGTCTACATCGGGGCCCAAATGCTCGGCGCCATTCTCGGTGCCATCGCCTGCTGGCTTGCTTACAAACAGCACTTCGACGCCGAACCAGACCCGGCTAACAAACTCGGGGTCTTCTCGACCGGGCCAGCCATCCGCTCGTACGGCTGGAACCTGGTCACCGAGATCATCGGCACCTTCGTGCTGGTTTTCGTCGTTATCGCCTTCGGTGGGGACCGGCAGGGAGTCAGTGGCGGTTTGGCGAGTCTCGGGGCGCTTCCCGTCGCCATCCTGGTTATTGCGATCGGCGCTTCCCTCGGTGGTCCGACCGGTTACGCCATCAATCCGGCTCGGGACCTCGGTCCACGCATCGCCCACTTCATCCTGCCGATCAAAGGCAAGGGAAGCTCTGACTGGGCCTACTCCTGGGTGCCCGTCGTCGGGCCAATCATCGGTGGCCTGCTCGCCGGCTGGGCTGCGCTGATTCTGCTGCCCTTGTTGGCCACTTGATTTGAACGAACGAACGGGCCCGTCCCGTGAACGGATGGGCCCGTTGTCATGCGACCACAGCTGAACTTCACACACACGCACAGGGAGGACACGCAGCAATGACTGATTACATTCTCGCGATCGACCAGGGAACGACCAGTTCTCGGGCCATTATCTTTGACAGGGCCGGATCAATCGTGTCGACCGGGCAACTCGAACACGAACAGATTTTTCCCCAGGCCGGCTGGGTTGAACACGACCCGAAAGAAATTTGGGACAACACCCGCGAAGTGATCGGGCAGGCATTGTCCAAGGCGAACCTCACACGGCACGACATCAGGGCCATCGGCATCACAAACCAGCGAGAAACAGCCGTGGTGTGGGACAAGACGACCGGTGTTCCCGTCTACAACGCGATCGTGTGGCAGGACACCCGCACCCAGCCCATCGTCGACCGCCTCGCCGGCGACGGAGGCGTCGAACGGTTCAAGAAAAAGGTTGGGTTGCCCTTGGCCACCTACTTCTCCGGCACGAAAATAGTATGGATCCTGGAGAACGTCGAAGGCGCCAGGGCCAAGGCCGATGCCGGCGACCTGCTCTTTGGAACAACGGACTCCTGGGTGTTGTGGAACCTCACCGGCGGAGTGGACGGCGGCGTACACGCTACCGACGTTACCAACGCTAGCCGTACCCTGCTCATGGATCTGGAAACCTTGCAATGGGACGACGAGATTCTCGCTATTTTCGACGTGCCCAAGTCGATGCTGCCCTCGATCCGATCGTCGTCGGAGGTGTACGGCACCGCACACACCTCGAGCCTGCTGCGTGAGGTTCCCATCGCCGGCATCCTCGGTGACCAGCAGGCCGCGACCTTTGGTCAGGCGGCGTTTGACCAAGGCGAAGCCAAAAACACGTACGGCACCGGGAATTTCCTGATCTTCAACACGGGTACCGAGATTGTGCATTCCAAGAACGGACTTCTCACGACTGTGGGGTACAAACTCGGCGACGATGCCCCGCACTACGCCCTGGAGGGATCCATCGCCGTGACGGGCGCCTTGGTGCAGTGGATGCGCGACAATCTTGGCATGATCAGCTCGGCCTCCGAGATTGAGGATCTGGCAAAAACCGTCGATGACAACGGCGGTGCATACTTTGTACCAGCGTTTTCGGGATTGTTTGCGCCGTACTGGCGCTCCGACGCGCGCGGTGCCTTGGTCGGTCTCACCCGATTTGTAAACAGAGGCCACATAGCACGCGCAGCATTGGAAGCGACGGCGTTCCAGACGCGGGAGGTCATCGATGCGGTCAATGCTGACTCGGGTGTTCCCCTCACGGAGATCAAGGTCGACGGCGGGATGATCGCCAACAACCTCCTCATGCAGTTTCAGGCGGACATCCTCGGCGTTCCCGTGGTTCGCCCAGTCGTTGCGGAAACGACAGCGTTGGGTGCAGCCTATGCTGCTGGTCTCGCGGTGGGCTTCTGGGCGGGGCTCGACGAACTGCGCACCAACTGGCAGGAAGACAGCCGGTGGACGCCACAGATGGACTCAACCGAACGCAACCGCCAGCTGCGCAACTGGAAAAAAGCGGTCACGAAGACTTTCGGGTGGGTCGACGAGGACGTTCTCTAGTGAGCCTCAACCGCACGGCGGCCTCGATTTCAGGCCTCGGTTGCCGCAATCCACGCTGATAATTTGGCCGTGGCCACACCGGAGTCAATGGCTTCGGCGGCCACGGCCACCTTATTGCGGAAGCGGTCCAATATCGCCACTTGCACTTGAGACGCGTCATTGGCCAGGTCGAAGGCCACCAACCCGGCTGCGGCATTGAGCAAAACAATGTCGCGAATGGGACCAGGCTCTCCGGCGAGGACGGAGTGCACGACATCCGCGTTGTGCTGAGGCGAACCGCCGACCAGATCGCGAATCTGTGCTCGATGGATGCCGAGGTCCCGCGGGTCGATGTCGTGTTCGGTCACCAGGCCGCGCGACACTTCCCAAACGTGGCTGTGCCCGGTTGTCGTCATTTCGTCGAGGCCATCATCCCCCCGAAAGACCAGGGCCGTTGCACCGCGAGTTTGAAACACCCCAACGAAGAGCGGCACCCGATCAAGGTCGGCCACGCCGACGGCGGATGCCTCGGGCCGCGCCGGATTGCACAGTGGACCGAGGTAGTTGAATACGGTGGGAATACCCAACTCTTTGCGAGTTAGGGCCACGTGGCGAAAACCAGGATGAAAAGCCGCAGCAAAGGCAAAGGTGATCCCGGTCTCCTTGAATACCTGGGCCACACGCGTCGCGTCCCGCGACAGGTCAATCCCCAATTCTCCGAGAACGTCGGACGATCCGGAAGCGGAACTGGCGGCGCGGTTACCGTGCTTGACTACCGGCACACCCGCTGCCGCGCAGACGATCGAGGCCATGGTCGAAATGTTAACGGTATTGAACTTGTCGCCCCCGGTTCCAACGATGTCGAGGGCCATGGGGTTGACCGGCAGGGCAACCGCCTGCTCGAGAATTGCATCACGAAATCCAACAATTTCGTCGACGGTCTCCCCTTTTGCACGCAGCGCCACTAGGAAAGCGCCGAGTTGGGACGGGGAAGCCTCCCCGAGCATGATCTGTTCCATGCTCCAGGCAGCATCCGCCACGCTCAGATCCCGTCCCTCCAAGAGGGAATTCAGTATGTTAGGCCAAGACTGCGATTCAAGCATGATTCCGATCATAGGAGAACGAGCGCAACTCCCCCGAATTTACGCCGTTCGTGCGCTGAATTAGCAGACTCCCAGCGGGTAGAAACTCTCAATTACACGCCCGAATGAGAAAAACCTGTGGGATTATCGGCCATAATAGAAGGGTGACCAGCACCTCAATTACTCAGACGGCGAGTGCGCCCGTCGTGAACCGGCCCAACAGCGTGGCTGTGGGCACCATTGTGTGGTTGGGCAGCGAGGTGATGTTTTTCGCGGGTCTGTTCGCAATCTACTTCACGCTGCGTTCAACCTCCTCCGAGCTCTGGCTTTTCGAGGCCGACAAGCACAACGTCACCTTCGCGTTGATCAACACGCTGATCTTGGTGTCGTCCTCGGTGACCTGCCAATTCGGAGTGTTTGCCGCTGAACGGCTGCAGGCGCGTTCTACCGGTTGGAAGCCGAGTGAGTGGGGCATGGTCGAGTGGTTCTTCCTCACCTATGCCTTGGGTGCGATCTTCGTCACCGGCCAAGTGTTCGAATATGCCACTTTGGTCTCAGAGGGTGTTTCCCTTTCATCGAACGCCTACGGTTCGGCGTTCTACATCACGACTGGCTTCCACGGGATTCACGTGACCGCTGGCCTACTCGCCTTCCTTCTTGTCATTGGGCGCGGCTTCGCGGTCAAGAACTTCGGCCACAAGGAAGCCACCAGTGCCATCGTGGTCTCTTACTACTGGCACTTCGTCGACGTCGTCTGGATCGGGCTCTTCCTGGTCATCTACGTTCTTAAATAGAATTAATACTTAGAAACGGGAGCGGACTACTTCAGCATGACCAAGATCAAAACCCCTCGCGCACGTCGGCCACACAAAACCGGACGTCGCAATCCTCTCGCCAGTGTCGCGCTCATTGCCGTCGGACTGCTCTTCACTGGAGGCGCCTATGTCGCCTTCAGCACCAGCACTGCCGTTGCGACAACGGATGCCTCCTCCCAGCAGACCATCGACCAGGGTGAAAAGCTCTTCGCTGCCAACTGCGCCACATGCCATGGGCTTAGTGCTCAGGGATCGTCAGAAGGTCCCAGCCTGATCGGAGTTGGAGCAGCCTCGGTTGACTTCCAGGTCGGTACCGGTCGCATGCCGATGCAGATGCAAGGTCCGCAGGCACAGAAGAAGCCGGTTCAGTTCACCGCCGAGCAGACCGCCGCGCTGGCCGCTTACGTCGCTTCGCTTGCTCCCGGCCCTGCCATTCCCTCCGCCGACTTGGTCAAAGCTTCCGGAGATGCTTCGGCGGGTGCCGAACTCTTTCGCATTAACTGCGCCATGTGCCACAACGTTGCCGGTGCCGGTGGCGCGTTGACCGAAGGTAAGTTTGCCCCCGCGATCGAGAACGTATCGGCCCAGCACATCTACGAGGCCATGCTTACCGGCCCGCAAAACATGCCGGTCTTCAACGATATGAACATGACGCCTGAAGACAAGCGGGACATTATCACCTACCTGAAGTACGTCGAGGACAACCCGTCTCCAGGCGGATTGGCTCTCGGGTCTTTGGGGCCGGTAGCGGAAGGCCTCTTCATCTGGATCTTTGGCCTGGGTGCAATCGTGGCCCTCACCGTGTGGATCACCGCGAAATCAAACTAGGCCGCGTTTTTCGGTCTTGACGTGACGTTCGGAATCGATCGGACGCCACGGAGCACCACAGTGCACAGCATTTACACAGCCCACAAAGGAGAACAATGGCCAAGGACGATAACGGCGCGGAAGACGTAACCGCCGCCGACTCGCCTGGCGCGCAGCTCGCGACATCCGCCGCAAGCACAGCCGTCGTTACACGGGATGCCCTGGTCAATCCAGGGTTCCCGCCGCACCGCCCGCGTATCACCGACCTTGATCACAAGGAAGAACGCAAGGCTGAGCGCACCGTCTATACGCTGTTCTACGTGTCCATCGTGGGTAGTGTTTTCGCGATCGCCGCGTACATGGCTTTTCCGATCGTTGCCGAGGATCCCGGATCCGTACGACTGAACAATCTTTTCATCGGACTCGGCCTCACTCTCGCCCTGTTGGCGATCGGTATCGGAGCCGTGCACTGGGGCAAGGCCCTGATGAGCGATCACGAGGGTGTTGACGAACGCCATCCCGTTCGGGGAACTGAACCGGTTCGTGCCCGCGCCGTCGAGATCTTTCAGCAGGCCAATGAGGAATCAGGCTTTGGCCGCCGTACGCTCATTCGGAACAGCCTGATCGGTGCCCTCGTCGTCTTCCCGCTGCCGGCCGTCGTCTTGTTTCGTGGCCTTGGCCCAATGGACCAGGACCCGGTAGCCCTGCTCCACGAGACCCTGTGGAAAAAAGGCGTCCGTCTCACGATGGACCCGAGTGGAACCCCTATCAAAGCAGCGGACGTCACGCTCGGATCGTCGTTCCACGTCATTCCCGAGGGCTTGTCCGAAATGGGCCACGGTCGTTTGGAAGAGAAGGCTAAAGCCGCTGTTCTGCTCATTCGAATGGATCCAAGTGACCTCATCGAGCAGGAAGACCGCAAGTCTTGGTCGTATGATGGCATCGTTGCATACTCTAAGATCTGCACCCACGTTGGCTGCCCGGTCGCACTTTATGAACAGCAAACGCACCACCTGCTTTGCCCGTGCCACCAGTCGCAGTTTGACGTTGAGAACCACTGCAAGGTCATCTTCGGACCGGCCAAGCGGGCACTACCGCAGCTCCCGATTGCCGTGGACGCTGAGGGCTACCTAATCGCGCAAAGCGATTTTACTGAACCAGTCGGCCCGAGTTTCTGGGAGCGAGCATGACAACGATAATCACCCGCGAGTCCGCTGATGACCAAGCCGTCGGGGCGAAGAAGTCTGGAGGTTTCACCGCCTCCGCGGCCAACTACATTGACGAACGAACGAGCATTTCGGGCGCAGTCAAGGAACTTGGTCGCAAGATTTTCCCTGACCACTGGTCGTTTCTCTTAGGAGAAGTGGCGCTGTACAGCTTTGTCATCATCCTGCTGTCGGGATCATTCCTGACATTCTTTTACCAGGCATCGATGGCCGAAGTCGTCTATGACGGTTCGTATGCCCCACTCAAGGGCATTCCGATGTCCGTTGCAATGTCGTCCACAATGGATATCTCGTTTGACATTCGCGGTGGCCTTCTCATGCGTCAGGTCCACCATTGGGCAGCGCTGCTCTTCGTTGCAGCCATCGGGTTGCACATGCTGCGCATCTACTTCACGGGTGCGTTCCGGAAACCGCGTGAGCTCAACTGGGTGATCGGTTTCATCCTCTTCATTCTGGCCATGGCCGAAGGTTTCACCGGCTACTCTCTTCCCGACGATTTGCTCTCGGGTAACGGCCTGCGGATCATCGATGGCCTGATCAAGGGTATTCCGGTTGTGGGAACCTGGGTCTCATTCTTGCTCTTCGGTGGAGAATTCCCTGGCACTGACATCGTCGGTCGGCTGTACTCGCTGCACATCTTGCTGCTGCCGGCCATCATTGTCGCGCTGATTGCCATGCACCTCCTGTTCGTCGTCGTGCACAAGCACACGCAGTACCCGGCAGCTGGCCACACCAACCAGAACGTGGTCGGTTACCCTGTCCTCCCGGTGTACGCCGCCAAGGCTGGCGGGTTCTTCTTCATCGTTTTCGGTGTCGTCATGCTCATCGCGTCGCTGTTCACGATCAATCCGATCTGGAATTACGGACCGTACGACCCTTCACCGGTGTCGGCGGGTACCCAGCCCGACTGGTACATCGGCTTCGCCGACGGCGCCATGCGTTTGATTCCGAGCGGTTGGGAGTTCGTCTGGCTCAACCACACCTACTCGCTCAACATCATGGTCGTACTGATTGTGGTGGGTCTGTTCATCGTGACCGTTATGGTCTACCCCTTCATTGAAGCGTGGATCACCGGAGACAAGCGGGAACACCACGTTCTCGATCGTCCGCGTAACGCTCCAACCCGCACCGCTATCGGCGCGGCTGGTGTGACATTTTACGCGTCGCTCTGGTCAGCAGCCTCGTCGGACATCATGGCGACGCACTTCCACCTCACTATGGAAGGTGTCATCCACACGCTCCAGGTGACCACGTTGCTCGGCCCGTTCCTCGCCTTCTTCATCACCAAGCGGGTTTGCCTGGCCTTGCAGAAGAAGGACCGTGAAATCGTGCTGCACGGTTATGAATCAGGTCGGATCGTTCGGCTTCCCGGCGGCGAGTTCGTCGAGGTGCACCAGCCCGTTGATGAGTACGAGCGCTGGAAGTTGGTCAGTTACAGCGACTTCAAGCCGCTTATGCTGCGACCCAATGCCCAAGGTAAGATCGGGCCGGTCGAGAAGGTACGTGCAGGCCTGTCCCGCTGGTTCTTCGAGGACCGGATCACTCCGGTCACGCAGACAGAACTGAGTCGGGCCCACGGCGATCACCCTGCAGAAATCACTGATAAGTAAATCACACCCAGCAGATCGGGCATCGATGTCACTCCAGACGCTATCGGAGTGGCTTCGGTGCCCGAACTGTTTTCTGCCGTTACGTCGCAGCGGCGAGCTTTTGCTGGACTGTGACAACGGGCATTCCTTCGACGTGAATAGGCGAGGCTTTGTCAACCTGCTTGCCGGACCGCGTAAATTCATTGGTGATAGCGCCGCCATGCTGGACGCCCGAGATAGGTTTCTCGTCGCGGGGTGGTACGCACCACTCCGTGACGCCATCCGGCACATCGTGGCCGATGAGGCGCCCAAGTACATCCTCGATGTGGGCTGCGGTACGGGCTACTATCTAGGGGCGGCGCTGCCCTCAGGAGACGATGTACGGGCGCTGGGAATGGACCTCTCCCCCACTGCCGTGGGCCGTACCATCCGGTCGCGTGATCGCATTGAGGGGCTAGTAGCGGATGTGTGGTCGCCGCTCCCTGTGCGCGATGGCGCCGCGGATATCATTCTGAACATTTTTTCTCCGCGCAATGCGGCCGAATTCGCCCGCGTGCTTCGAGCGGATGGTTTGTTGCTGGTCGTCGTTCCACAACCGAGCCATCTGCAAGAGCTTCGGGAGTCGGGCCTCGCTGTAGAAATGCAAGCTGATAAGGCTGCTCATTTGACGGCTAGTCTCGCCGCCTGGTTTAGTCTCGAGATGCACGAACAGCTCGGCCGTACCGTTGAGCTGACGCCTTCGGAGGTGACGTCGCTCATTGGCATGGGTCCATCCGCGCATCACGCGGGCTCGGCCGGGGTGGACCCGGTGGGAATGGATCGAGTCGTCACGTTCGCGTTCGATATTTTTGGCTTTCGGCGACGCTGAGGAAATAGTGGTTTTCGTGGGTTCCACCTGTTGTGCGGGTGGGCGCCATCGCCCGGTTGGGCGATTGAAGTGGTTAGGTACCGCATCAAGAATAAGTTGGCGCATCCGGTCAAGCGCATCCGGTCAAGCGCAGGCGGTGATGAGTTATGACAGGTTCTGCCGGCTTTAGGGCGATTATGCTGCCATCTCGGGCACGACGTCGCGGCTTGATCACGAGGCGGGCCGCGGCATCGAGGTCTGTTAACGCCGACTGAAAATAGGGCCAGTATCGCCGAGAGTTTCAAAGTGTCGCTGCAACGGTGTGGCCGAGCGGCCTCCTAATGTGCTTAGTAGTCGGAGGAGTGAAAAGGGGACGGAAACCACAGCCACCGGAGCAACGGATGGCGTTCTTCACGGCGTGGGCGTCGGGTACATCACTGAGACAATCCGCAGCACTGACCGGTATGTTCAGGTCTACTGCCTGTCTGTGGCTCAAGCGCTGACATGGCTCAAGCGCTGACATGGCTCAAGGGATGTGGCTCAAGCAGTCGGCCGGGACGGAGCCACGGGTGACGGTGCCACGATCGGCGTTGCGTTTGTCGTCGGTGGACGCGAGAGCATCTCGCGCCGTCTTGCCGAACATCGGTCGCTGCCGCCGATCGCCGCCGAAGTGGACGGGCCCGTTTCCACCGTTTGGCGAGAACTACTGCGCAATGGCGGCTCGAGCGGATACCGCGCGGCCCCAGCTGAGCGTCTCGTATTCGCTCGAACACGCCGGCCGCGACTGGGTGAACGAGCACCTGCAGGTAACACACGAGACCGTCCACAGCGCGCTGTACGTGCAGACACAACCCGGTCTCCGTGCAGAATTGACCGCCACACTCCGCACCAAGCGACTGAGCCGACATCCGTAACGGCGTGTCGCCTGCGGCGGAGAGAAGTTTCGGATACCCGGCCTTGAGCCATTCAAGGATCGCCAGACCGAGCGTCACACCTGTCCCCCGGCACCGGACGTGCGCGTGACGTGATGCTACCGACACGTTAAACGACGATACCGACCTTCCATAAGGAAGATCGGTATCGAATGTGTCGTGTGCTCAGCGAGCGAACATACCGCGGTAGTACTCGTAAACCCAGCCGCTAAGGGCCACGAGGCCGATACCCAAACCGATGAAGCAAATCCAGTAGCCGACGGCCAAACCGAGGAAGAGCAGGGCCGTTGATGCTGCCAGGAAAATGGGCCACCAGCTCCAGGGGCTAAAGAAGCCCATCTCTGGATCACCATCATCGATATTGCCATCGAGACGGTCTTCCGGTAGCTCACCACCTTGAGCTGCATGTACTTTACCGAGGTAGAAGGCGACGAATGCCATGAGCACTGCCGTCAGGCCGAGCATGAATGTACCCGCCCACTCGACCGCGCCGTGGTCCAACAGGTTCCACACAATGTATACAAACGTCACGATGACGAAGAATACGGTGAGGACCCAGAGAAGGTTTGCATTGGTTTTCATTTATTTAACCCGATTCGAGTCGATGTCGTAAACCGACGCGTCGGGGGCATCTTTACCCGGGCCGATGCCGACGGGTAGGCCGGCTTCGGGGTGGTTCAAGTCGAACGCCGGCCGCTCAGAGCGGATTCGAGGAATAGACGTGAAGTTGTGGCGTGGGGGCGGGCAGGAAGTTGCCCACTCCAGTGATGAGCCATAGCCCCACGGGTCGTTCACGGTTACCAACGGGGCCTTGCGCGCCGTGATGTACACGTTCAGGAAGAACGGAATCATCGAAACGGCAAGGACCATTGCACCGACGGTGGACACCTGGTTCATCCAGGTGAAACCGTCTTCCGGTGAATACGTTGCATATCGGCGAGGCATCCCCATGACACCGAGCCAGTGCTGGATGAGGAAGGTGGTGTGGAAACCGATGAAGAGCAGCCAGAAGTGCCATTTTCCAAGGCTTTCGTTGAGCATCTTGCCGGTCCACTTGGGCCACCAGAAGTAGAACCCACTGAACATTGCAAAGACCACGGTGCCGAAGACCACGTAGTGGAAGTGCGCGACGACGAAGTACGTGTCCGACACGTGGAAGTCGAGCGGCGGCGATGCCAGGATGACACCCGTGAGTCCACCGAAGGTGAACGTAACAAGAAAGCCGATGGCCCAGATCATGGGTGTTTCGAAAGTGATCGATCCTCGCCACATGGTGCCGATCCAGTTGAAGATCTTCACCCCGGTCGGCACGGCGATAAGCATGGTCATGAGCGAGAAGAACGGGAGCAGCACCGAACCGGTGACGTACATGTGGTGCGCCCAGACCGATACAGATAGGGCCGCGATCGAAATGGTCGCGTAAATGAGCGTTTTGTAGCCGAACATCGGCTTGCGGCTGAAGACCGGGAAGACCTCGGAGACGATGCCGAAGAATGGCAGTGCGATGATGTAGACCTCGGGATGACCGAAGAACCAGAACAAGTGTTGCCAGAGGATGGCGCCGCCGTTTGCGGGGTCGTAGATGTGCGATCCGAAGATGCGGTCGGACGCGGCAGCAAGCATGGCAGCCGCAAGAACCGGGAAAACCATGAGTGCGAGCAGGGACGTGATGAGGGTGTTCCACGTGAATACCGGCATCCGCCACATCGTCATGCCCGGAGCGCGCATGGTGATGATGGTCGTGATGAAGTTCACGGAACCGAGAATGGTGCCGAATCCGGAAAGCCCGAGCCCGACCATCCACAGGTTCCCACCAACTCCCGGCGAGAACGTGGTGCTGGCTAGCGGCTGGTAGGCGAACCAGCCAAAGGATGCCGCGCCCTGAGGGGTGAGGAACCCGGCCACGGCGATGAGGCTTCCGAAGTTGAAGAACCAGTAGGCGAGCGCATTGAGCCTGGGGAAAGCAACGTCGGGAGCGCCGATTTGCAAGGGGATCAAGAAGTTTGCAAAGCCGAAGAAGAGCGGCGTTGCAAACATCAGGAGCATAATCGTGCCGTGCATCGTGAAGAGCTGGTTGTACTGTTCCTTCGTCTGCACCACGTCGAGCCCGGGAGCGAACAGCTGGGCACGAATAATGAGTGCCATGACGCCACCGAGGCAGAAATAGATGAAGGAAGTAATCAGGTACATGTACCCGATGACCTTATGGTCAGTGGAAGTTATCCACCTGACAAGCACGTTGCCCTTGCGCTCTGCCGACGTCGAGACCGGTGCGGCTGGGCGTGACTCGGGAGGTGCGATGGTCGTAGTCATGGCTTAGTTGCCCTCCGGAGCCGTCGGGGCACTGGTACCCGGCTGATTCTGATTGCGGTCGAACTGGTTGTCGAGTTGGCCGACGTTACCCGCAGTACGCAGGGACGCGATGTACGTGTCGTAGTCAGATTGCGAGACGACCTTGACGTTGAAGAGCATGAGGGAGTGGTATTCACCGCAGAGCTCGGCACACTTGCCCGCGAACGTCCCGATGCGCTCCGGGGTGACCGACATGTAGTTGGTCCGGTCCGGAATGATGTCTTTCTTGTACAGGAAGTCGATGACCCAGAAGGAGTGGATGACGTCGCGGGATTCGAGTGCTATTTCAATGGTCTTATTGACCGGAAGCACCAGAACGGGAAGTTCCGACTGATTGATCGCACCGGTTTCGCCGTTGGGATCAAGCTGGCCCTGAATGCCGGGCGAGTAGACGTTTTCGTCAACGTAGTTGAAGTCCCAAGCCCACTGCTTGGCTTGAACTCCAATAGTCACATCGGGATTGTCATAGCGCGCCTCGATGGCGACTTGGTCGCGCACAGTGAAGGCGAAGAAGCCGATGACGAGGATGAGCGGTACGACGGTGTAGAAGATTTCGATCGGCATGTTGTACCGCAGCTGAACCGGGAGGCCGGTCTGGCCCTTCCGACGTCGATACACGACGATCGTCCAGATAATGAGACCCCACGTGATGAGACCCACGATCAGGAGCACGATCCAGGAAGTGGTCCATAGACCCGCGATACGGTCGGTGTGATTGGTCACCGCCGTTTCGCCCTCTTCTTCAAAACCGGGCAGGAAACCGTGGAGCTGGGCTTGCGTGCATCCTGCCAGTACAACGGCTAACGTCGCTGCGAGCGGGATGGCAGCCCAACGAAGGCGGTGATTATTGCGCACCGGGGGACCTTTCGGGAGATTCGAGGACGCTTCTCTGGAAGCGCTTTGATCGATTCCTAGCTTACTCCGCGAGAGCGCACGCGAAGTGCACTCCGGGGCGGGTCATACACGATTTGTTCGAATGACTGTCTCGTGACGGTACTAATTCGGATGATTCGGGGAATTTTGGGCAGAAAAAAACGGGGACATCATCGAGATGATGATGTCCCCGTGATCAGTCCGGGACGAACGCCCGCTGAAGCACTTTCTGTTAGTGGAAAGAGTCTCCACAGGCGCAGCTGCCGCCAGCGTTTGGGTTGTCGATGGTGAAGCCCTGCTTCTCGATCGTGTCCTCGAAATTGATTGAGGCTCCGTCAAGATAGGGAACGCTCATCTTGTCGACGACGACGCCCACTCCATCGAAATCAACGACGGCGTCACCCTCGAGCATGCGCTCGTCGAAGTAGAGCTGGTAGATCAGGCCGGAGCAACCGCCGGGCTGGACGGCGACGCGCAGACGAAGGTCTTCGCGTCCTTCCTGAGTCAGCAGGCTGCGGACCTTGAGCGCGGCCGTATCGGTGAGTCCGACGCCATGCGCAGCAGCTGGGACATGGGCGGTGTCAGCAGTGCTGACTGTTTCGGTCATGGTGTCGGTCATGCTTCTCCTCGGTTTACGCAGTCACGCACGGTGCGATCTCATAGATTGCGATGTCATAAATCCTACCTTCGTCAACCATAAAGTCGCCGGGGGCATTCCCTCGCTGTCGGAATTCCTCTGATCTTCGTTCGCTGACGCGGTGTTTACTCAGTGGCCGGTGCGGTCATTCAAGCTGCCCAGCAGGAAGGCCTCGCTCAGTACGGCCCGTTTGAAGACGCCCAGGTGCAGAGACTCATTCGGGCTGTGGGCCCGGGAATCCGGGTCTTCGACCCCGGTCACGAGAATCTGGGCGGCCGGAAAGACCCGCACCAGATCGGCGATAAACGGGATTGACCCACCGACACCGATGTCGACTGGAGGAACACCCCAGGCATCCGTCATGGCGGAACGAGCCTCGGTCACGGCCCATCCGCTGGTATCAACGAGAAAGGGCTCGCCGGTATCCACATCGTCGATCTCAACAACCGCGCCGAACGGCGCGTTCTCCCGAAGGTGCGTCTCAATCGCTGTGGCGGCGTGCACGGCGGATTGTCCGGGGGCGATCCGCGTGCTGAGCCGAACCGTCACCGCCGGGGTGAGTGTATTGGAGGCGTTGTCGACGGTCGGAGCGTCGATTCCCGTCACTGTGAGAGCTGGCTGCGACCAGATTCGGCTCAGGATAGAGCCGTGGCCGATCGGGCTGACGCCGGGCAATAGGCCAGTTTCTGCCCGCAGCTGATCCTCCGAATAACCCGGGGTAGGAACATCGATGCTGGTGAGGCCGGCGACGGACACCGAACCGTCTTCGTGATAGAGGGTGGAGAGCAGCTTGATGGTGGCGAGCATGGCATCGGGGACTGCTCCGCCGAACATGCCGGAGTGTGAGGCGTGCGCGAGGGTGCGCACGGTCAGCCGGAGTGTGACATTACCGCGAAGGGCCGTCGTTATGGCGGGCGTGTTGATGTCCCAGTTGTTCGAATCGGCCACGATGATCACGTCTCCGCGCAGGGCCTCGCGGTTCTCATCGAGGAAAGTGGCAAAAGAGCGGCTGCCGAATTCCTCTTCCCCCTCGATAAACAGTGCTATTCCCAGGTCGAAGTCGGGACCGACTGCCGCGACGAGAGCGCGGATGGACGCGACGTGGGCCATGACGCCGGCCTTGTCGTCGGCAGCTCCTCGCCCGTACAGGCGGTCTCCGCGCACCGTAGGCGTAAACGGATCGGACTCCCAATCTTCGTCCTTGCCTGGGGGCTGTACGTCGTGGTGGGCATAGAGCAAAACCGTCGGCCGGCCATGGCGGGCTGCGCGCGACGCCAATATCGCCGGCTGCCCCAGCTCCGTGCCGCTGCCGGTGCTGCTCGGCCCAATGCCGGCCTGGACGATATCGACCGACTCGAAGACGTCAAGCCCGCGCACCAGCGCCGCGACGGCGTCGGCACTCGCGGCGACGTGTGCGGGATCAAATGCTGCCCAGGACACCGATGGAATGCGCACCAGCGCGCACAGGTCAGCGATCGTGCTGGGGAGGCCTAGTTCGACCGCGGTGCGGAGGCCGGCCCGTGCACCCGAACCGGCGGCTGAATTGTGGGCATTGTCGGGCGCCCGGCCGGTGGAAGGAGAATTTGTCTGTGGGTTACCCGTCATACCGGTAATCTTAAGGCACCCAATTGCAAGGATTTGATGTGGCTAAGCACCCCGTAAACCCCGACGCCCAGTCGTCGATTGAAAGCGCCGACGAGACCGCAGCGCGGCTGGGTCTCTCGCACACCGCCGGTAAGGGTCAGGCGACCCCGACCCGCAAAAGGCAGGAGGCGGCTAACAAACGCCCGCTGGTTCCCGATGATCGCAAGCTCGCCGCCAAGCAGGCACGCGTCAAGTCGAGCGCTGCGCGCGATGTGGCCAGAGCTGGCATGGCCGCCGGCATCGACAAGTACTTGCCGCTGCGTGAACGTGGCCTGCAGAAACGCTATGTCCGCGACTATGTCGATGCCCGGTTCAGTGTCGGTGAATTGATGATTCCGATCATGTTCTTGGTTATTCTGCTCAGCACGATTCCCAGCGTTGCCAGCGTGTCCCTGATTGCGCTCTGGGCATTTTTCATTTTTGCCGTCGTCGACTGCGTTGTTCTCGGCTTTGTGCTGACCAAGAAGATCGAGGCCAAGTTCGGTTCCGACAAGGCCGAACGCATCCGCTGGTACGCGGCTATGCGTGCGCTGCAGCTTCGCCCGATGCGTCTGCCCAAGCCGCAGGTCAAGCGCCGTCAGTACCCGGTCTAATAGCGCAAGGTACCCACTGGCGGCTTCGGCGGATTATCGCGCGAAGGCGCCCGCACGGATCAGTGGCACACGCACTTCCTCGTCGGTGAGGGAACCGTGTTGCCCGATCATGCCGCGGGCTTTCTGGTTGGTCGGTCGGGAGTCGTAGTAGGCGATCGACTTGCGGGCGGCGACGAGTACATCCCCGATGCGCGGCAGTACCTCGTCGGCAACGCGTCCGTACAGGCCCGCCGAGACGGCTTCAGAGCGCGTATAGACCCATGCGCGGTCCCCCTGAGACGCACGCCAAGCGTCGGCCAGCGTGTCAGCGGTCACCGACGACTGCTGGCGATCGAGGTAGAGCTGTACACAGCGCGGGTCCCCCGCGACGTGACGTACGCCGGCCACGAGGGCGGGTTCGGTGTCGAACAACACGTGTCTGACGCTCGGAACGTCGATCACACCATGGTCGGCGGTGAGCAGCAGACCCTCGTCGGAACGGAGTGTCGAAGCAAAGCGGGTTACTTCGGCATCGAGGGTCTCTAGCTGGGCCAGCCACCGATCGGACTCCCATCCGTGTGCGTGCGCTGCCACATCAAGCTCGGCCACATACAGATATATCAGGGCCCTCGGGTTGTCGTTGAGGATGCCGCGGGCGGCCGCAAAACGATCGGCTACCGAGTCAGCGGGTACGTAGTGGGCGCCGCGCAGCACCGCCTGGGTGAAGCCTGAGGCCACGAATCGTTTCGGGCCGATTGCGAAACTCGGCACATTTTCATCGGTGGCCAGATCGAAGACGGTCCGGGCACGCTGCCAGCTGGCCGGTTGCATGCCGTCGTCCCATCCGGTGAGCTGGTTGACCACGCGGTCGTTGGCCTCGTCGAGAACCTGGTAGCCGACCAGCCCGTGCTGGCCCGGTTCCACGCCGGTCGTGAGCGACGCGATTCCCGCAACCGTCGTGGCGGGGAAGACACCGTCGATGATGCTCGATTTATTGAGCCGGGAAGACAGGAATCGGGCGTGTCCGGCGCGTGCCCGAAGCGAGCTGACGCCGAGCCCATCTGCCAGAATCACGATCGCCTTGTGTACCGGGGGCAAAGCCAGTGCATTCGGCCGGGCGCATACGGCACTGAGGGAACTGGTCAGAACATCGGCAAGGCGCAGGGCACTGAATTGGCGGGCCGGTAGCATGGTGGGCATCGGGTCTTATTCTTTCACAGGGATGAACTCGGGCCCTCCAGCGCTCCCGAGAGCGCTTCCTACGTAGTGCAGTGGTGACCGGTCCAATCGGTTTCCGCCGCACGCTTGAAGCAGAATTTTTCAATGAGCCGCTCAGACAGCACCCCAGTATCCGCCACCACCGCCAGCACCGAACGCATCGAAGACGTCGATGTGTCGGTGGAGATGCAGGGGTCGTTCCTCGAATACGCGTACTCGGTGATCTACTCCCGGGCCCTCCCCGACGCCAGGGACGGCCTCAAACCCGTGCAGCGGCGCATTCTCTACCAGATGAGCGAAATGGGGTTGCGTCCCGACAAAGGGCACGTGAAGAGCGCCCGCGTAGTCGGTGAAGTGATGGGCAAGCTCCACCCGCACGGCGATACCGCGATCTATGACGCTCTCGTGCGCATGGCCCAGTCGTTTTCACTTCGTGTTCCACTCATCGACGGGCATGGCAACTTCGGTTCCCTCGATGACGGGCCGGCTGCTCCGCGTTACACCGAGGCCCGCCTCGCGGCCCCAGCGTTGGCGATGACCGAAAATCTCGACGAGGACGTCGTCGATTTCGTGCCGAATTACGATAACCAGCTCACCCAGCCCGACGTGCTGCCGGCTGCTTATCCCAATCTCCTCGTCAACGGCACCAGCGGTATCGCCGTCGGCATGGCGACGAACATGGCCCCGCACAACCTGATCGAGGTCGTCGGGGCGGCCCGGCACCTGTTGGCGCACCCGAACGCGACTCTCGATGACGTTATGGAATTTGTGCCGGGGCCCGACCTGCCGACCGGAGGAACCATCGTCGGCCTCGCCGGCATAAAAGATGCGTACAGTACCGGCCGCGGCAGTTTCAAAACCCGCGCCCGCGTCTCGGTCGAGGCGATCAGCGCCCGCAAGACCGGACTCGTCGTGACCGAACTGCCCTATCTGGTCGGCCCGGAAAAAGTGATCGAGAAGATCAAGGACGGCGTCAACTCTAAAAAGCTCAGTGGCATCTCGGACGTGACCGACCTCACTGACCGGACCAAGGGGTTACGCCTGGTCATCGGAATCAAGACCGGCTTCAGCCCCGACGCCGTGCTCGAGCAGCTTTATCGGTACACGCCGCTGGAAGATTCCTTCAACATCAACGCTGTCGCCCTGGTCAACGGCGCCCCGCAGACGTTGGGGTTGCTTGAACTGCTGCACGTTTATGTGAACCACCGTATCGAGGTCGTCACCAGGCGCTCGGCATACCGGCTGGCCCGTCGCAGGGAACGGCTGCACCTCGTGCTCGGTCTGCTCGTCGCGATTGTCGACATTGACGAGGTTATCCAGGTGATTCGAGCCAGCGACGACGCCGAACAGGCTCGTGCCAAGCTGATCGACGTGTTCGACCTCAGCCAGATCCAGGCTGAATACATTCTCGAACTGCGGTTGCGACGCTTGACCAGGTTTTCTCGTATTGAACTCGAAGCCGAACGCGACCAGTTGCTCGCCGAGATCGCGAAGCTCGAGAAGTTACTGTCGTCGAAAGCGGCCATTCGCACGCTCGTCTCAGAGGAGCTCGGCGTTGTCGCCGAAAAGTTCGGCACTCCGCGGCGCACGGTACTGACCGAAGCCAAGCCGAGCATCGCTGGCCTGTCTGCGGCTGCCGCCAAACGCCAGGCCGCGGTGCTCGAGGTGCAGGACATTCCCACTCGGGTGTTTTTGAGCGTGACCGGGCGCGTTGCCCGTGTAGATCTGGTCGCGGTCGACGACGCCGTACCTCCGCGGATCCAGCCGCCGCAGCGCCGCAGCAAGCACGATGCCGTCCTGTCGACGCTCGACACAACGAGCCGCACGGAGGTGGGGGCCGTGACTAATCGAGGCCGGCTCATCCGCTTCTCCCCTGTCGATCTGCCGGTGATGCCGCCGACGTCCATTCAGCTGGCGGCCGGCGTGCGGATCAGCGAGTATCTCGTACTGCCCGACAAAAAGGAACATGTGTTGGCCATCGTCTCGCTCGACTCCGATCGGGCAATCGCGCTCGGCACGCGGCACGGAGTCGTCAAGCGGGTCACTCCTGGCGACTGGGCCAACAAACCCGACTTTGAGATCATCACGCTCAAGCCGAAGGACGAGGTGGTTGGTGCCGTGCAGGGCACCGAGGACGACGAGCTGGTCTTCATCTCCTCGGATGCGCAGCTGCTGCGCTTCAACGCGTCGGGTGTGCGCCCACAGGGCCGAGCGGCCGGAGGCATGGCCGGCATCAAACTGACGCCGGGCGAAACCGTCGTGTTCTTTTCCAGCCTGTCGACAGAGGACGTCAACACTGCTGTCGTGGCCACAGTGGCATCGAGCAGTCAGACGCTGCCTGGCACAGACCCCGGCAGTGCGAAGCAGAGCGACTTCTCGGAATATCCGGCCAAGGGACGCGCCACCGGCGGCGTGCGCGCCCAACGCTTCCTGAAGGGTGAAGACACCCTCGCGGTGGCCTGGGTCGGTCGCTCCCCCGCCCGCGCCGTTGCCCCGGACGGCACTCCGCGCACCCTGCCGGATTCCGGCTTCCGCCGCGACGCTTCCGGAGTGATGCTCGACGCCCTGGTCGGAGCCATCGGCGCCGAGATCTAGCCTGTCGGGGTCGCGAACGCGACTCGTTAGACGTCGATACGGTCTCGGGAGAGCTTGTCGGAGCTGTCGATGATGAACTCTTTACGCGGGGCGACGTCGTTGCCCATCAGCAGCTCGAACACCTTGCCGGCGGACTCGGCATCGTCGACGCGTACCCGCCGCAGGGTGCGGTGGGCTCGTTCCATGGTCGTGGTCGCGAGCTGGTCGGCGTCCATTTCACCGAGGCCTTTGTAACGCTGGATGGGGTCTTGATAGCGCCGGTTCTTCTTCTCCAATGCGCTGAGCACCCCGAGCAGTTCGGCCTCCGAGTAGGTGTAGATGGTCTCGTTGGGTTTGGTACCCGGGTTCATTACGACGACCCGATGCAACGGTGGTACGGCGGCAAACACGCGGCCCTCGGTGATCATCGGCCGCATGTAGCGGAAAAACAGCGTCAGGAGCAGGGTACGAATATGGGCGCCGTCGACGTCGGCGTCGCTCATGATGATGACCTTGCCGTAGCGCGCCGCCGACAGGTCGAAGCTGCGCCCGGAACCGGCGCCGATCACCTGGATGATCGAGGCGCACTCCGTGTTGGAGAGCATGTCGGCAACCGATGCCTTCTGCACGTTCAGGATCTTGCCCCGAATCGGCAACAACGCCTGGTGCTCGCTGTCGCGGGCCAGCTTGGCGGTGCCGAGGGCCGAGTCCCCCTCCACGATGAAGAGCTCGCTCGTCGACACGTCGTTGCTGCGGCAGTCGACCAGCTTGGCCGGCAGGGAAGAGCTCTCCAGGGCGTTTTTGCGTCGTTGGGTCTCCTTGTGCGCCCGGGCTGATATGCGCGACTTCATCTCGGCGACGATCTTGTCGAGGACCAGCGCGGACTGTGTCTTGTCGTCGCGTTTAGGCGAGGCGTACCGCTCGGCCATGGCCTTCGCGACGACGTTGGCGACAATCGCCCGAACCGCGGGAGTACCGAGCACTTCCTTGGTCTGCCCCTCGAACTGCGGTTCGGGCAGCCGTACCGTGAGTATGGCGGTGAGACCCGCCATAACGTCGTCTTTGTCGAGCTTGTCGCTGCCAACTTTCAGCCGTCGGGCGTTCAGTTCCACCTGACCGCGCAGAAATTTGAGCAGACCGGCATCGAGGCCGGCCTGGTGGGTTCCGCCCTTAGGCGTGGCGATAATGTTGACAAAGCTCTGCACGATCGTGTCGTAGCCGGTCCCCCAGCGCAGGGCGATATCCACTTGGCAGTCGCGCACGAGCTCGGTGGGCACCATGGCGCCCGTGTCGGTGAGCACTGGCACGGTTTCGCTGAAGGTGCCGTTTCCGGTCAGCCGCCAGGTGTCGGTGATCGGGGCATCCGGTGCGAGATGTTCGACGAATTCTGAGATGCCCCCGTCGAACTGGAACAGGCTGGTCACCGGCTCATCGGTGCGGCGGTCAGCGACCTCGATCGCAAGGCCGGGTACGAGAAATGCCGTCTGACGGGCACGGCTCAGCACCTCGTCGGTCTGAAACGCTGCGCCCTTGGTGAAGATCTGTCGATCGGCCCAATAGCGGATACGGGTTCCGGTCACGCCGCGCTTGACCTTGCCGATGACACGCAGTTCACTCTGGTTTTCAAACGGAGTGAACGGGGCGTCGGGGCTCTTCTCCCCCGAGTCGGAAAACAGGCCCGGTTCGCCCCGGTGAAACGACATGGCCCAGGTCTTGCCGTCGCGATCGACTTCGACGTCGAGACGTTCGGACAGAGCATTGACGACGGACGCTCCGACACCGTGGAGACCACCGGACGCCGCGTAAGAGCCGCTGCCGAACTTTCCACCCGCGTGCAGTTTGGTGAACACAACCTCAACGCCGGTCAATCCGGTCTTGGGCTCGATATCGACCGGGATTCCCCGAGCGGTGTCGCGCACCTCGACGCTGTGGTCTGGGTGTAGTTCAATGTTGATGCTGGCACCGTGTCCACCCAGAGCCTCGTCGACGGAGTTGTCGATGATCTCCCACAGGCAGTGCATCAATCCGCGCGAGTCGGTGGAACCGATGTACATGCCGGGGCGTTTGCGCACTGCCTCGAGTCCCTCAAGGACTGACAGGTGGCGCGCGGAATAGTCAGAGCTCACAACATCCAAGAATACCGGCCCCGACCGGCAATCTTTCGCCCGGAGTCGGTCGGCCGTGACTCACCACTCACCACAACACGTCTACGCGGTGAGCGAAATACCGGCCAAACATCTCGTCGAAAGCCCTTCAGCGTGTTTACATTAGTGAAGAGGGTTCATGCATTCAATCTGGAGGAGGAGAAAATGTCCCAGATCGCCACCGAAAATGGTTCCGTAGCTAACCAGGGTGCCCCCCACCAGCTCACCGCAGCCGATCGCTGCGACGCTTGCGGTGCCCAAGCATATATTCGTGTCGTCGTGAAGAACAGCGAATTGCTGTTCTGCGCACACCACGGCCGTAAGCACCAAGAAAAGCTCGCGGCCATCGCTGAAAGCTGGCACGACGAATCGAGCCGACTGCTCGAAGATCAGCGTTCCTAGCCGCCCAGCGATTTCAGAACGGATGCCGCGCAGGCGGCTGGCTTCGGCCGGCAACCTGCGCGGTTTGCTCGTTATTGAGAGCCGAGCTTTGTCTATGAGTCCGCTATTCGGGTGACTGCCGCTATTCGGGTGACTGTCCGAGGCGCACGGCCACTTGATTGCGTGCTGCCCGCGCGATTTCATCAACCGATTCTGACGTTGCCCCCCGTGAGTAAGGGAGTCCAAAGCGGTCGAAGGCCGCCTGTAAAAGGTGATCAGCCAAGGCCGGGTTACGCGCGAGCACCGGCCCGTGCAGGTGCGTACAGAACACCTCGCCCATGGTCAGTCCCTCAATCTGCGGCCCGTTCGCCCGGGGGTCCGAGTTGCCGGTGCCGTAGATAACCCGTCCGAGCGGACTGGCTTCGGCGCCGACATAGTCGCGGGCGTGATTTTCGAACCCGATCAGCCGCCCATACTTCGACGCGACGATGATGTCATCGGTCACGCGTGTAGCACGCGGCACGGCGTGGCCGGCCACGAGCCCGAGTCCCTCCAGCACGGTGCCATCCGCCCGGTCGATGCCCCAGCTCAGCAATTCCCAACCCGTTCCGACCGCTAGGATGGGCACGCCGGAGTTGGACCAGACGCGCAGTTCTTCCACGAGCGTGCGCAGAGCGTCCCTGACCGGCAGGAGGGCAGCATCCGTTCCTGAACCCACTGACACCGCGTCCACGTGTTCGGGCAGGTCAGCCCGAGAATGCACATCGACTACCAGCGCGTCGTGGCCGCTCCACCGAATGCGCTGCGCGAGCACTCTGGCGTTGCCAGCATCACCATTTGTGTCGAGCAGGCGCGGCAGCAGCGAGACGACCGTGAATGGCCGGTCAAGCGAAGTGGCGGTCATACCGGGTCCTCAGAGTTGGAGACGAGACCGAGGTGCGCACGAGTGCGTCGCATTCCGTCGGCGGAAAAGATAATGGTTTTCACCCCGGATACGGGATCGGGCAAGGACAGGAACGCGTCGAGGGCAGTCGGTACATCCGGCTCGATGCGGTCAACGACAACGTCGTCGTAGGCCAACTGCAGCGCGATCTCGTGCGCCTTGAGTCCTGAGGCAATGAGCACGTGGCCGAGCCCGGACGTGTGCACCGGCCAGAAATATGACGGATCCCGAACGTCCGAGCCAATGATCACCAGAATCTGCTCTGTGCCAGGTTCTAGACTGTCGAGGTTGAGCTGAAAGCTCGACGGGTTTTGGACGAGAACGAATTCGATGGTTTTGCCACCGACGGTTACCACTTCGCCACGACCGAAGACGGCCGGCATCGCCGACAACGCCGCACAGGCGACCGTCGGAACGAAACGTTCGCCGAGGGCCGCGCCAGCCGTGCTCAACGCGGTTAGCGCGTCAATGGCATAGTGGATGCCGCGGGCCGGCAAGCGGATGCTGTGGATGCCCGTAGCAAACTGCACGTCAGCGTCACGGCCGACCACACGGGTGAGCTGCAGCCCGGTTCCAGCCGGCAGGCGAGTCGGTGCGGTGTCGGCATAACCGAGTCCACGAGGGTGCTCAGCGAGAACTTCGCTCGTGACGCCGTAGCGGGACACCGCAACACCAGGTTCGAGCGCATTGCCGAGGTCAGCCAGGTACCGGTCATCTGCGTTGAGCACGACCGACTCCGTGGCCCGTGCTGCAATTTTCGCCAGCAGGGCAACGACCATTTCGGAATCGTGGAACCGATCAATCTGGTCGACCATGACGTTGGTCAGGGCAACGACTCGCGGAGTCAGTGACCCGGCGATGAACGCGCCGTGTCCTTCATCCATTTCAAGCACGGCGACATCGCCGGCGATCGTGCCAGCGAGACTGACCTGTTCCAAAAGCGCGCTGGTCAGACCCTGGCTGATATTGGCCGTCGACTGGTTGGTGAACACGGAGAGACCGTGGGCGCGAAGAATAGCGACGAGCATCTTGGTGGTCGTCGATTTACCGCTTGACCCGGTCACGATCACGAGCCCGAGCGGAAACCCGTTGAGCGTCGCAGCGAGAAAGCCCGGGGCGATGCGGTTGACGACGACTCCGGGAATGGCAGAGCCACCTCCCGGTTTGCGCCACCTTGCCAGCGTACGAACCGCCCGACCCACCAAAATGGCAGGGGCGTATCGAAGGGTACTCACGAACCGCACTGCATAGCCTGGGCGGGACCTGCCACTGTCACGTTTACTCGAGGTAGTCGCGCAGAGACTGCGACCGGGACGGGTGACGAAGCTTCGCCATCGTTTTCGACTCGATCTGGCGAATGCGCTCGCGCGTCACACCGAAGGTGTCGCCAATCTGGTCCAGAGTTTTCGGCATTCCGTCGCCGAGACCGAAGCGCATCCGAATTACCCCAGCTTCGCGCTCGGAGAGCGAGTCGAGGAGGCTCTCAAGCTGCTTTTGCAGCATCGTGAAACCCACGGCGTCCGCTGGGACAACGGCTTCAGTGTCTTCGATGAGGTCACCGAATTCGCTGTCACCGTCTTCACCGAGCGGGGTGTGGAGAGAAATCGGTTCACGTCCGTATTTTTGAACTTCGACGACCTTTTCGGGCGTCATATCGAGTTCGCGGCTGAGCTCTTCTGGAGTGGGCTCGCGACCGAGGTCCTGCAACATCTGGCGCTGGACGCGGGCGAGCTTGTTGATGACCTCGACCATGTGCACGGGGATTCGAATCGTGCGCGCCTGGTCGGCCATAGCCCGGGTGATGGCCTGACGAATCCACCAGGTGGCGTAGGTGCTGAACTTGAAGCCCTTGGTGTAGTCGAACTTCTCGACGGCACGAATGAGGCCGAGGTTGCCTTCCTGGATCAAGTCAAGGAATTGCATGCCGCGACCGGTGTAGCGCTTAGCGAGTGACACGACGAGGCGCAGGTTGGCGCCCAGAAGGTGGCTTTTGGCCCTGGCGCCGTCTTTAGCGACCCACTGCAGCTCGCGGCCCAGCGCATTCTTCTTCTCGACGTCGGTCATCTCCGACAGCTTGTCTTCGGCAAACAGGCCGGCTTCGATACGCATCGCCAGCTCGACCTCTTCGGCCGCGTTCAGCAGGGCGACCTTACCGATCTGCTTGAGGTAGTCCTTGACCGGGTCAGCCGTGGCGCCGGTGATGGCGCTGGAGTAAACCGGGACCTCGTCGTCGTCGTCGACAAGGGAGAGCACGAGAGCCCCACTGGGGAGCGGCTCAGTCGACGCCGAACGCTGGGTGCTGTCCTCTTCTGCCTCGTCGTCGTCCGCTTCTGAACCGCCGTCAACGTCGGCTTCGTCGTCTTTCTTGACGACCTTCGCCTTCGTCGCGCGCTTCTTTGGGGCAGGCTTCTCGGTAGCCAGGCCAGCAGCTGCAGACGTCTTCGTCGCGGCGGCTTCGGCAGCGGCGGCCTTTGCAGCGGCGGCCTTAGTAACGGTTTTCTTGACCGGCGGTACTACCGGAGTCGTGACAGACTCATCGGCTAGCTCAGTCTTGACAGTGGTTGCCATTCGAACACCTCTCATGCGGAGTCGTACCTGCTTCTCGGAACCAAAAGGTGCCAGAAGCGTTTTTGGGCAGAACTTGGACCCATGTCAAGTCCCGGGATACCCATACCGAAGTAACTTCGGAATGCCCCGGACCAGAACGGGTCCTAGAATCAAGTATTGCACGGTTTGTCTGGACGACAAGCCACGACACCTACTACTATTCTTTGCTACGCCGTTTCCACTCTCGTGAAAGTGCAACCCAGATAGGGGCCACTTCTATTCCTTCGTCACGGGAAAGCTGGCGTCTGGTACGCCGACGGGCATGCACCAGAAACCCGATGCCGAGTCCGACGACGAGGTACTGAACTGTGAAGGCCACGCGAAATGCGTCGAGCGCATACAGGTCACTCGCCGCTCCCCCGGCGATGCGCCATCCGTTTTGAAGGTCGAGAAGTAACCCGATCAGGTACATCATGACGAAGCTCGCGGTGAAGCCTCCGACGTTGACGACGCCGTTAGCCGAGCCCAGGCTTCGCTGTGGATTGAAGGTGCGCGCGAAGTCGAAGCCGATCAGCGATCCGGGCCCGCCGATTCCGAGCACGACAAGCAACAGCACTATCGTCCAGAGTGGTGGAACACCGGGCCAGAGCAACACGATCGCCCAAGCGATACCGATACCGGTCACGATGGCGAGCACAATGTTGCTGCGGCGCAGCGGGTGACGCGCCGTCAGCAGGCCTAGAATTGGTCCGAAAACCAGGCCTGCACCGACCAAAACGGTCAGCATGCCGGCCGCGAACGCCGGTTCGTAGCCGAGGGCGAAGACCATGAACGGATAGCCCCACAGCAGGCTGAACACGGTACCGGAAGACTGCGTAACGTAGTGGGACCAGAATCCGAGCTGGGTGCCCGGGCGACGAAAACTGTGCCGCAGCTGGGTCAGCGCCATTCCGAGGCTGTTGGCATGCACGTGTTCAGTGACGTCTCTGGGGCGGTCCTGCACGAAAATGACGACCACGATCAGGGCCACAACAGCCACAGAGGCCGCTGAAAGGAAGGCCGTTGTCCAGCCGCTCGTATGCAGTAACCACGCTAGGGGCACCGCGGAGAGCACCTGGCCGAGTTGGCCGATGTTGCCCGTCCACTGGGACAACAGGGGAACGATGGGACCGCTGAACCAAGAGCTGATGAGGCGGATCATCGAAATGAAAATGGTCGCATCACCGGCTCCAACGAGAATGCGGCCGATGACAGCGACTGAGATTTCCGGTGCCAGTGCCAGTGTGATCTGCCCGGTGACCATGAGCGCGGTTCCCGTGATCATGAGCACTCGCGGACCGTATCGGTCGATCAAGACCCCAACCGGAATCTGCGCGGCGGCGTAGACGATGAGTTGCACGACGGCCAGGCTCGAGAGAATCGCGGCCGATCCACCGAATTTTTCCGTGGCGGCCACCCCGGCGATCCCCATTGACGTGCGCTGAAGCACGGCCGATAGGTACGCGAACGACCCGATGATAAAAATCAGGGTGGATCGGCGAGAGTTCACTGAGGTCAGTCTATCGCGTTCGTCCTGAATGGCACTTCAAGCCGGTTCACCTGGGGCCGTGAGATGGTTTCAGTTGACAGGGCCGTCATCGCGGCTGCGGCGCAGGGCTAGGAAGTTCTCGAGTTCTGCAGCGATCTCATCGGCTGACGGCAGCTCGCCGTCTTCGTCGGTGAGTGGCGAACGCAGCGGGCTCCCTTCCATATAGGCGTCGTAGCGCTGCTCGAGGGTGCCCACAAGTTTGGCCAGCTCCGGATTGCCCTGCACCTGGTCGTCGATGCGAGCGACAAATTCTCTGTTTGCCTCGCGCAGGTGATCGGTGGGAAAGATCAAACCTGTCGACGCGCTGGTGCTTTCCAACGCGCTGAGGGCTGCGGCTGGAAACTCGGTATCACCCAGGTAATGCGGAATGAGTAATACGTAGCCGACCGTCGATGCGCCGCGTTCCTGCAAGCGCAACTCCACAAGATGTAGAACGTTGGCGGCTACCTGCGTGTGCGGTCGCCAGACGGATCGGTTTTCGATGAGGTCGGACCGATTACCGCTGACGGTCACACCGATCGGGCGGGTGTGCGGGACGGGCATCGGAATGGCGTGCACCCAGGTCGTCGAGGAAACAGTGAATCGGTCGACGAGCTGCAGCATGGCCGCAGTGAACTGCTCCCAGCGGAAGTCTGGTTCGAAGCCGGTCAAAAAAAGGAACGGCTGACCAATCTCGTCGCGGGCCAGGTACAGCTGGAGCGATGGTGGCTGGTAGTTCGTGAGGTGATCCTGATCGAAGTAGATGATCGGGCGTCGGGCCCGATAGTCGAGCAGGGTGTCGGTATCGAACGACGCCACGACGGTGTGATCCAGGGTGGTCAGCAAGTAGTCGGTGAATTGCGCTACCGCGCCACCGGCATCCGCGAAGCCGGTCAGTCCCATGACGAGGTGTAGTCCCTCCGGAACGCCATCGGCGTCGGCGGTGAGTTTGTATAGCTCCTCGGGGTCTGGCATTCCTTAACTCTAATCCGAGGCGCCCATTCGTGCAGTCTTTCGAAGCTTTCACCATCGTGCCGAGAGCGAACAACCGGGAGCGAACAACCGGGAGCGGGTGGCTGGGCCCCACGGATACCATCTTCATATGACTGTACCCACCCTGTCCCTGTCCACCGAGTCCGCATCGGGCTCCACCGCCGAGATCCTCATTCTTGCTTCGCTCCAAACGGATGACGGGGTGCGGTTGCTCGCGGATGTCACGCTCGGTGACGATCTGATCGCGTCAGTGACAGCTCAGTTACTGCTCCTGAATGCGACCGGCGCTCGTGACGAGGTGGTGCGCCTGGTGGTCATGGCCGGGGCGCCGCGCAGCATCGCCATCGTCGGACTGGGACGCCTGCTCAACACCGAGGCCCTTCGACACGCGGCTGGGTCTGCCGTACGTCAGCTGAGCGGTGCAGCCTCAGTGGCATTCTCACTTCCACTGGACGATGCCGACCAGGTCGAAGCTGTCCTTGAAGGCGCCGCCCTCGGCGGCTACGCCTACACGGCGTACCGGCACAGTTCGTTAGCCGCGACCAAACTGCCAGCCCGGAGTGTCGTCGTGCACAGTACGACCCCGGCATCATCCGCTCTGGAACGCGCCCGCGTCAGTGCCGAGGCGATTGCTCTGGTGAAGGACCTCGTTAATATGCCGCCGCTCGACCTGTACCCGGCCTCGCTCGCCGACCTGGCGGTCGACGCCGCACGTGGCCTGCCTCTCGACGTGACCGTCTGGGATGAGCATCAGCTCGCCGCCGACGGGTTCGGTGGCATTGCCGGTGTCGGTGCGGGTTCCACCCGCCCGCCGCGCCTGGTCAAGCTCAGCTATAGCCCGAACGGGGCAGGCAAACACCTCGCCCTCGTCGGCAAGGGCATCACGTTCGACACCGGCGGACTCTCGCTCAAGCCGCCGGCATCGATGGTGGGTATGAAGTACGACATGACGGGGGCCGCCACGGTCCTGGCGGTGATCGTAGCTGCAGCCCGGCTCCAGGTCCCAGTACGCATCACGGCGTGGATGTGCATCGCCGAAAACATGCCGTCGGGATCAGCCATCCGCCCCAACGACGTGCTGCGCATGCGCGGCGGACGTACCGTTGAGGTGCTCAACACTGATGCTGAAGGTCGCCTCGTGCTCGCAGACGGCCTCGTCGCCGCGGGTGAAGAACACCCCGACGCCATCATCGACGTCGCTACCCTGACCGGTGCTGCTGTCGTGGCCCTTGGCAACAGGTATTTCGGCGCGATGGGAGATGACACCCTCGTGCAGCACGTGCTCGCGGCCAGCGCCGCGACCGGTGAGACGGCCTGGCCTATGCCATTCCCAAACGAATTGCGCGCCACGCTCAATTCGGATGTCGCCGACATCGCAAATGCAAAAATTGGCAGCTCAGCCGGCGGGATGCTCCTCGCCGGGATATTTTTGCGGGAATTCATCGGAACAGATACGGCCGGCCAGACCATTCCGTGGGCTCACCTCGACATCGCAGGCCCGGCTCAGAATTCCGGATCAGGTTGGGGATTCACCGGTGTCGGACCAACCGGGGTGTCCGTTCGGGCGCTTCTTCGACTGGCCGAGGACTTTTCACGCCCGTAGTACAGTCGAAGGGGCAAGAAAAGCTTGTCAATCCACGCTGCCGATCTGCAAAATCTGTCGGCCGTCGTGATGGAGCGTAATGCGCGAGGGAGTAGCTGAGTGTCGGAACAGAATTTTGACATTGTCGTTCTCGGTGGCGGAAGCGGTGGATATGCAGCAGCGCTGCGTGCCGTGCAGCTGGGATTCACCGTTGGTCTGATCGAGAAAGGCAAGCTCGGCGGCACCTGCCTGCACGTCGGTTGCATTCCGACCAAGGCCCTCCTGCACTCAGCCGAGGTTGCTGACGTCAGCCGTGAAGCCGCCAAGTACGGCGTCAAGACCGCGTTCGAGGGTATTGATATGGCCGCCGTCAACGCGTTCCGTGAGGGCATTGTAGCGAGCAAGTACAAGGGACTCCAGGGCCTGGTCAAAGCGCGCGGGATCACCGTGATCGAGGGCGAAGGCCACCTGGTCTCTCCGACGACCGTTCAGGTTGGTGACGACCTGATCGTCGGCAAGAACGTGATCCTGGCCACTGGTTCCTACTCCCGCTCGCTGCCCGGGCTGGAGATCGGCGGCCGCGTCATCACGAGCGAGACCGCACTCGCCCTGGACTACGTTCCGAAGAAGGTCGCCGTGCTGGGCGGCGGCGTCATCGGCGTCGAATTCGCGAGCGTCTGGAAGTCCTTCGGTGCCGATGTCACGATCATCGAGGCCCTGCCTCACCTCGTGCCCAACGAGGAAGAGTCGATTTCCAAGCAACTCGAGCGCGCATTCCGCAAGCGCGGTATCGAGTATTCCCTCGGCATCCGCTTTCAGAGCGTCACCCAGTCTGACTCCGGCGTTGTCGTCACGCTCGAGAATGGCGCGACCGTTGAGGCCGACCTGCTGCTTGTTGCCGTCGGGCGCGGCCCGGTCACCGCTGGACTCGGCTTTGACGAAGTCGGCGTAACCATGGATCGCGGATTCGTCATCACCGACGAACGCCTCGCCACGAACATCCCCGGCGTCTACGCCGTGGGCGACATCGTTCCCGGCCTGCAGCTCGCGCACCGCGGTTTTCAACAGGGTATCTTTGTGGCCGAGGAGATTGCCGGACTCAACCCGATCCTCGTGGACGACCTGAATATCCCCAAGGTCACCTACTCGGATCCCGAAGTGGCCTCCGTCGGCTACAGCGAAGCCAAGGCCGCTGACAAATTCGGTGTCGACCAGGTCTCCACCTACGAATACAACCTCGGCGGAAACGGCAAGAGCTCCATTCTTGGTACCGCCGGTTCGGTCAAGCTGGTCCGAGTCAAGGACGGCCCCATCGTGGGCATTCACATGATCGGCGCCCGCGTCGGCGAACTCATCGGCGAAGGCCAGCTCGTGGTGAATTGGGAAGCGTTCCCGGAAGACATCGCACCGTTCCTGCATGCGCACCCGACCCAGAACGAAGCGCTGGGTGAGGCTTTCCTGGCTCTGGCCGGCAAACCGCTCCACGCGATGTAGTCGGTTCGCGCATTCTTATCCAATTTTCAGACAAGCAAACGGTTTTGAAGGAGACATACGCATGAGCGAATCCGTCAGCCTCCCGGCACTCGGAGAGAGTGTCACAGAGGGCACGGTCACCCGCTGGCTAAAGAACGTGGGCGACCGCGTGGAGGTCGACGAGCCATTGCTCGAGGTATCGACCGACAAGGTGGACACGGAAATCCCGTCCCCGGTCGCCGGCATTATCGAAGCCATTTTGGTGCAGGAGGACGAGACTGTCGAGGTCGGAACCCCGCTTGTCACGATCGGGGATGGCTCCGCACCAGCCGCTCCCATCGCGGAGGCACCGGCTGCGGAGGCACCGCCTGCTGAGGTACCGGCTGCTGAGGCACCGGAGCCCGTTGCGCCCGCTCCGGCACCCGTTACTGTTCCGGCACCGGTCGCTGCTCCAGTACCGGTCGCTGCTCCGGCACCCGTTACTGTTCCGGCACCGGTCGCTGCTCCGGCACCGGTCGCTGCTCCGGTACCGGTTGCTGCTCCGGCACCGGTCGCCGTTCAGGCGTCCGCTGCTGCTGCCCCTGCGGCTCGGGGCTCACACGCCGGAACCAGCGGTTACGTCACGCCGATCGTGCGCAAAATGGCGAACGAAGCCGGCGTTGACCTGTCGACGGTCAGTGGCACCGGCGTGGGCGGACGCATCCGAAAGGAAGACATCGTTCAGGCCGCTTCCGCAGTGAGCGCTGCTGTGGCCGCGCCTGCCATCGAGATCTCACCGCTTCGCGGAACGACCCAGCCGATGTCCCGCCTACGCAAGGTTGTCGCCGAGCGTGCCGTCATCTCGATGCAGTCATCCGCTCAGCTCACGACAGTGGTCGAAGTCGATGTCACCCGCGTAGCCCTGCTGCGCGATCGGGTCAAAGGAGCATTCGCCGAGAAGACCGGCAACAAGCTATCGTTCCTGCCGTTCTTCGCTCTGGCCGCCGCCGAGGCGCTTCGTGCCATCCCGATCGTGAACGCCACGATCGACGGTGACACGATCGTGTACCCGGCCCAGGAAAATATCAGCATCGCCGTGGATACCGAGCGTGGCCTCCTGACTCCGGTCGTGCGCAACGCCGGGGAACTTGACCTGGCCGGTTTTGCCGCCCAAATCGCGGACCTCGCCGCTCGCACGCGGGACAACAAGCTCAAGCCCGACGAACTGAGTGGTGGAACGTTCACGTTGACCAACACCGGTTCGCGCGGTGCCCTGTTCGACACGCCCGTCGTGTTCCTGCCGCAGAGCGCCATTCTCGGAACCGGAATCGTCTACAAGAAGCCGCTTGTTGTCACCAACGACGGCCTTGATTCGATCGCGATCCGATCGAGCGTGTACCTCGCCCTCTCTTACGACCACCGCATCATCGACGGTGCGGATGCAGCCAGCTTCCTCACCACGATGAAGACGCGGCTCGAGGCCGGTGCATTCGAGGGCGACCTCGGCATCTAACAACTCGAACTTTCAGCTCTGGACCACCTGCGGTTTTGGCGCAGTTCAGTAGTCGAAAATCTCCCGAAGACGCCAGCCGTCCTCGCCCTTGACCACAAGGACCGAGGCCGGCTGGCTTTTTTCTTGCCCGGGCACCGGGGTCAGCACGACGACGGCCAGGTCGCCGCTGCGTTCAGCCAGCGACGGCGAGTAGCTGGCATAGTCGGCGATTTCCCGGCCGGATAGACCCTGTTGCCGCTCACGGGCGTCGTAGCTATCTGACGCCAGCATGGCCGACCCGGTCTGGTCCACGTCGACCAGGCAGACCAGGGACGTGGTGGCCAGGCACGCCGCCCGACGCTCGAGCAGGGCCAGCACGGCCGCAATCGGGTCATCCCCCGCTATTGCCGCCTGGCTGGCGGAGCCCTCGGCATCCGCCGGTACGCCGGCCGTTGTTGTCGATAGTGTCGGCCTGTCGGCGACCCCTGGCGTGCCGTTGACCTGGGCAGCACCGTTTGTGCTCGCAGCCTCGGGTGGCCCGGTTTCACCGGCACGGCCCGAGACGGGGAACAGAGTCAGGGCGAGCATGAGAATGCTGGCGCCTCCGAAAACGGCCACCAGCAGGGGCCGATGGTGCCCGTGAAGACGTTTACGCAGTGCATGCCCTGCAGAGTTGAACGGATGCGCGTCGACCAGGGAGTCGACGATGCCCTCGAATACTCGACGGAGGCCCATCCGCCGCTGTACTGCACTGAACAGGGCGGTGCCCCGCCCGGAGAGACGGCGGAGAACAGTACCGCCACCGAGGGAGAAAAGACCGCGTGGCAGCCTGTCGTCGAAGCTCTCGCCGAGTTTCTCGCCGAGTTTCTCGCCGTGTTCCTCGCCGCGGTAACCTGCGGAATCCACGTCGTTGTCGAACTTGCCGCCCATTTTGTCGGCGCGGGTTTCATCGTGAGAATTGCTGTTGTCGAAAACCTCCGACCGGACCGGGTCAATTTGGAGAGCGGTGTGGCGAAGCTGAACCCCGTTGACCTGCCCGGCTTCCGTCTCGACGACGGCAGAATTCATCGTGACTGACTGTGCGTCCCGTCGGTCGTCGGTGTGAAAACCTCGAAGCGGTTCGGCGTCGGCCCAACCGAAAAGGTCGTACTCCAGTGTGCCGAGGATCGAACCGGCGTGTGCGGTGCCGGCTGCCCGATCTGCACCGTCTGGAGCCCCAGCGGAATGGACAATAGCCTGAAATCCACGCACCAGTGCGGCACCACTCTCGTGGTGCGGGTCCGTTCTATCGACCGACTCGAAGACGGCCATCATGACAATTCCCAAGCGTTCGTAATCGACTCGCAGCCGCCGCATTCGCTCCCGAGGCGCGTCGGTGAGGTTTGAAACAGCACCAAAACCGGTCAGCACCGCCCGGCCATTCGCATCGAGCAGAACCGTCGACTGGCTGACGCTCCCGTGCGCGAACCCGGCCGCGTGCATGGCGCTTAGAGCTAAAGTGATCGGTGCCACCAGGGTCACGACCTCGCCCGGCGACAGAGACGGGTGTTCGACCAGATATTTGGCGAGGGACCCACCCGGGAGCCGTTCCAGAATCAGACAGATGCGGCCATCGCGCACTTGCGCGACGTCAAGCAGACGCACGAGTCCCGGCGCGGCGGCCGATGTCAGCACGGCGATGTCGAGTTCGACGCTTGCCGATTCGGTGGCGGCATGGAAGACCTTGAGAGCAACAACGCTCCCGGAACCGGAATGTCCCAGGTACACCACGGCGCGGTCTCCAGCGCCCAACAGACGTATCACACGGTGTCCGGCAACGACACTCTCCGTGTGCACCGTTGCCACAGCACTCGGATCATCGTCGGCGTCACGGTGGGCCGCCTGCTGAGCTGAGTCCTGCCATTGTTTCATGTCGACCGTTGCCGGGGGCTGTTCAGCGCGTCGTCTCACGGGGTCATGTTCTCCTGCACTACCGGCTGACCGCCGCGCATACCCCTCATCCGTGCAGGGCGGGCGATCCGGGCCGTTGTGGAGGAGTCGAAAAATCCGCGCGGTGACCGCGCGCTTGCTGTATTCGTTGCACGCAGATTTGCCACGGCACCCCTAGACTGGGCGGATGCTCGACTTTGTCGTCGCGGGGCTAAGCGCCAACTCCGTGCCGTATGTTGAGGGCCTTGAGCTCCAACGCGCAGTCCATCGTTCTGTCGTCGCCCGTGAGCGACCAGACACCGTCCTCCTGCTGGAGCATCCCGCCGTGTATACGGCCGGAAAACGCACGCTTCCTGAGGAACGCCCCGACGACGATACGCCGGTGATCGACGTCGACCGGGGTGGCAAGATTACCTGGCACGGACCTGGCCAACTGGTCGGGTATCCCATTGTGCACTTGCACGAACCCGTCGACGTCGTCGGCTATGTTCGGTCCCTCGAAGCCATACTGATTGAGGTTCTGATCGAGTTCGGCATCGACGCCGTGCGGGTGGCCGGACGCTCGGGCGTTTGGGTCGGCGAGGCTGGCCATGAAGACAAGATCGCTGCCATCGGTATTCGCGTCGCCCAGGGTGTCACAATGCACGGTTTCGCACTCAACTGCAGCAACTCACTGGAAGCCTATTCGCGCATCATCGCCTGTGGCATTCGCGATGCCGGTGTGACCACCATGTCGCGAGTGCTGGGACGCACGGTCGACCCGGGCGAGTTGATTGACCCCATCACGGCCGCATTTCGACGTTCGGTAAGTGTGAACCCAGCCCAAACGACCTCCGCCAGCCTCGACAACGTCAGGACGAACGCATGAGCGCAGTACCCGAAGGCCGCAAATTGTTGCGATTGGAAATTCGCAACGCGGAGACACCAATTGAACGCAAGCCCTCCTGGATCAAGACGGTCGCCAAAATGGGGCCGGAGTATCAGAAACTGCAAAGCTTGGTCAAGAGCGAGAATTTGCATACCGTGTGCCAGGAAGCGGGATGCCCGAACATCTTTGAGTGTTGGGAAGACCGGGAAGCGACCTTTTTGATCGGTGGCTCACAATGCACCAGACGGTGTGATTTCTGCCAGATCGATACTGGAAAACCGGCCGACTACGACGTCGACGAACCACGCCGCGTCGGCGAATCCGTTGTCACGATGAACCTGCGCTATGCCACCGTGACCGGCGTTGCCCGCGACGATCTGCCCGATGAGGGGGCCTGGCTCTACGCCGAGACGATTCGACAGATTCACCAGCAGAGCCCTGGCACCGGTGTTGAGATTCTCGTGCCGGACTTCTCCGGCAATCCGGAACACCTCGCTCAGGTGTTTGATGCCAAACCGGAGGTCTTCGCCCACAACGTGGAAACCGTGCCACGCATCTTCAAGCGAATCCGCCCGGCGTTTCGGTATGACCGGTCGCTCGACGTGCTCACGCAGGGACGCAATGCTGGCCTGATCACAAAATCCAACCTCATCCTCGGTATGGGAGAGGAACGCGCTGAAATCACCCAGGCGCTCCACGACCTGCATGAGGCCGGTACCGACATCATCACCATTACGCAGTACCTGCGCCCGAGCGCCCGGCATCTGCCGGTCGCTCGCTGGGTACGCCCAGAGGAGTTCGTCGAGCTTAACGAGGAAGCCAAAGAGATCGGCTTTCTCGGCGTGCTCTCGGGGCCGCTCGTGCGCTCTTCTTATCGCGCCGGTCGACTATGGGCCCAGTCCATGGTCGCGACCGGTCGCGAGATCCCCGCCGAACTGCGCCAGCTGGCGGATGCTCAGCTCGGGTTCGCCCAAGCCGTGTCGTGATCGAATGCGGTCATGCGGCATTCGAGTGACTGGGTAGTCTTATACCCATGGCACGCAGCAAGGAAAAGACCCCCAAAAAACCAAAACAGCCCGGCCGCTTGAAGCAAATGTGGCAGGTTTTCCAGATGACGAGGCGCTACGACTCGAACATCGTTTGGATTCTGGTTTTGGCCTTCCTCATACCCGTTCTGATCAGCCTGGCCCTGGCCCTGTTGATTCCCGGCAGCAACGTCTTCACGATGGTGCTGTGGATCATTGCCGGTGTGCTTGCCGGCATTCTGGCGATGCTGATCATTCTCGGCCGACGCGCGGAAAAGGCTGCGTATTCGCAGATTGAGGGTCAGCCCGGCGCTGTTGGGGCCGTGTTGCGGAGCTCACTGAAACGGGGGTGGGTCGGCAGCGAGATGCCGGTAGCCGTCAACGGTAAGACGCAGGATGCGGTTTATCGCGCCGTCGGCCGCGGCGGTGTCGTGTTGATCAGTGAGGGTCCGAAAACCCGAACTGCCCGCATGCTGGATGAAGAAAAGCGCAAGATCGTGCGCATTGGCGGAAATGTGGGCGTAACCGTGATCTCCGTTGGTCCCGACGAGGATGCCGTGCCGCTGCACAAGCTCGCGCGTCGTCTGACTCGGATCAAGCCCGTTCTGACCAAGGCCGAGGTTCTCGCCGTCAATAACCGTCTGAACTCCATGGGTACGAAATTGCCTATCCCCAAGGGCGTCGACCCGATGAAAGCCCGTCCGCAGCGCGGCTAATCCCACACAGATCAAGCGAAGGGCCAGATGCAACTGCATCTGGCCCTTCGCCATTCCACCGGGTTACCGGCGGATGAGCACCGTTCCCGCGATCTTGTCATGGAAGCCACGCTGGTCCGAATCCCAGACGAGGGCGGGGATCGCAAGTCCGAGGAGCACCGATCGCACAACGGGACGCCACAATCCAACCCATCCGCCGTGGATGGAGATGATCCGTAGTCCCACCAGGCGATGACCGACACTGGCACCGATCGTGGGAATGAAAACGATCTGCAAAACAACGAAGATGATCAGGTTCGCGGCCGGGTCGTAGTTGAAGAAGATCCGCGAAACGCCGATGGCGATCGCCCAGTCAATGGCGAAGCCGAACACCCGTCGCCACGGGCGGCCAACAGAACTGGGCCCGACCCGCGGTAATCCGAGCCGCTCCCCCGGCCACTTACTGGGCGGAAGCTGACCAAAAGTATTCGGGCGGGAGCTGGAGTCTGGCACCCAATGAGTCTACCGAGAGGCCATCCCTGTAACATGGGTGAAACATAAGCGTCACGGAGAAGTAACGCGGCGATACTAATCTCAGGGGAGCCGATGTGTCCGATTCGGCCGTTTCTACGCCCCCGTCGTCTGGAGTTAGTCCGCATGTTCCGCGATTCGTCCGAAGTGCTCAAATTCATCAAAGAAAATGACGTCAAGTTTCTCGACATCCGTTTCACCGATCTTCCCGGTGTGCAGCAGCACTTCAACATTCCGGCATCCACGGTCGATGAGGAGTTCTTCACCGTTGGCCAAATGTTCGATGGTTCGTCCATCCGCGGTTTTGCGTCGATCCACGAATCGGACATGCAGCTCATTCCCGACGTGTCGACCGCGTACCTGGACCCGTTCCGCACCGAGAAGACGCTCATCATGCTCTTCGACATCTACAACCCGCGTAACGGTGAGATCTACTCCAAGGACCCGCGCCAGGTAGCTAAGAAGGCCGAGAAATACCTCGCCTCCACGGGTATTGGCGACACTGCGTTTTTCGGTTCCGAAGCGGAGTTCTACATCTTCGACGATGTGCGCTACGAAGTGAACCAGCACACGAGTTTTTACTCCGTTGACTCCGGCGAAGGCGCCTGGAATTCCGGAAAGAAAGAAGAAGGCGGAAACCTCGCCAACAAGACACCGTTCAAGGGCGGATACTTTCCGGTCAGCCCGGTCGACCAGCACGTCGACATGCGCGACGATATCTGCCTGAAGTTGATCGAAGCGGGTCTCATCCTCGAACGCAGCCACCACGAGGTGGGCACCGGCGGCCAGGGCGAGATCAACTACAGATTCGACACGATGGTTCACGCCGCCGATGACCTGCTGAAATTCAAGTACATCGTCAAGAACACCGCGCACGACTGGGGCAAGACCGCAACGTTCATGCCCAAGCCGCTGTTCGGCGACAACGGCTCCGGTATGCACACGCACCAATCACTGTGGGCCGATGGCAAGCCGTTGTTCTACGATGAGGCCGGCTATGGCGGACTCTCCGACGTGGCTCGCTGGTATATCGGAGGCCTGCTCAAGCACGCCCCGGCCGTGCTCGCATTCACGAACCCCACGGTCAACTCCTACCACCGGCTCGTTCCCGGATTCGAGGCCCCGGTCAACCTGGTCTACTCGGCTGGCAACCGCTCGGCGTCGATCCGCATTCCGATCACCGGAACCAACCCGAAGGCCAAGCGCCTCGAGTTTCGCGCTCCCGATGCATCCGGCAACCCGTATCTCGCCTTTGCCGCGCAGCTCATGGCTGGACTCGACGGCATCAAGAACCGTATTGAGCCGCACGAGCCCGTCGACAAGGATCTTTACGAGCTGCCGCCCGAGGAAGCCAAGAACATTCCCCAGGTTCCAGCCTCGCTGGAGGAAGCCCTGCAGGCCCTCGAAGCAGATCACGACTTTCTGCTCGCCGGAAACGTGTTCACTCCCGAACTGATTGAAACCTGGATCGAGTACAAGCGCGAAAACGAGATCAAGCCGCTCGCCCAGCGTCCGCACCCGTTCGAGTTCGAACTGTACTACGGGGTGTAAACCGCACCGCACTGAGGTCACCCGGCTCTTGGAAAGGGACCGCATCTTTGGATGCGGTCCCTTTTATATTGCTGAGTGAACTGGGTGGGTCAGCCTGGTGTTGATCGTCAGCCGGCGTTCGGCCCGGGACGTTCGACGGGGCCGTAGAACAGGCGCTCGAATACGGCGCGGGAACGTCGGGTCACAGCGAGGTAGTCGTCCTCCAGCTGGTTACCCGACCCCGGCGGGTACTCCATAACCCGGGCGATGCCCTCGAGGGCGGCGCGATCAGTCGGCAACACATTCGAGGTATGGTTCGTCCAGAGGGTGATGGCCGAGCGAGCGCGCGACGCAAAGACCCACGCGCTGCGTAGCACCGCCGCATCCGCTGCCGGTATCAATGCGGCGCTGACTGCTTCCTCCAATGCCGACAGAGTGGACGTCGTGCGAAGCGCCGGAATCGCCGCGCCGTGCTGCAGCTGGAGCAGCTGAACCAACCATTCCACGTCACTGAGCGAGCCACGCCCCAATTTCAGGTGCCGGTTCGGGTCGGCGCCCTGCGGGAGGCGCTCGTTCTCGACCCGAGCCTTGATGCGACGAACCTCCCGCACAGCCTGCTCGCTAATGGCTGCGGGGTACCGTACGTCGTCGGCGACGGCCTCGAAGTCTCGTAGCAACGCACCATCGCCGGCGACACCCCGACCGCGCAGAAGCGCCTGAGCTTCCCAGGTGAGTGACCAACGGCGATAGTACGCCTGATAGGAGTCGAGCGAACGCACGACCGGCCCGTTGCTGCCTTCCGGACGTAATCCGATGTCCAGATCGAGCGGCAAACGCCCGTCTTCGGTGAGCCGATTGAGTTCACGCACGATATACCGGGCACGGTCGTTGGCCGCTTCGCCGTCGAGACTACCAGCACGGAATACGTACATGACGTCGGCATCGGAACCGAAACCGAGCTCGGCACCGCCGAACCGCCCCATGCCGATCACACCGAATTCAATTCCGTCGCCGCCCGACGTGCTGTCGTCAGAACCATCAGGACCGCCCCGAACAATCAGGTCTCCCCCACGTATAGCAGCGATGACGCCCTGAATATAGGTCGCGTTAATGTCCGTCAGGCCCTGGCCCAGCTGGTCGAGATCGATCTGACCGAGAAGGGCTGCGAATGCCAGTCGCAGCATCTCACGGCGCCGTGCCGCGCGCAGAATAGTCGCGGCAGCATCCGAGCTTTCATGCCGGCCGAGGACCGCTCGGGTTTCGTCTTGGAGTGCTCTGAGCGGTCGAGGCTGCAGGTCGGCTTCGTCTTCGAGCCACGCCACCGCTTCGGGGATCTTCTCCAGGAGCTCGCCGATAAAACGACTCCCGGACAACACCCTGGTGAGGCGCTCGGCGGCACCCGAGGAGTCACGCAACATGCGCAGGAACCAATAGGTCGAACCGAGGTTGTCGCTCAGGCGCCGAAAGACCAGAAAGCCGTAGTCCGGGTCTGCCCCCTGCGACAGCCACTGCAGGAGGACGGGGAGGAGGTGCCGCTGAATCGCTGCGCGCCGGGATACTCCGCCGGAGAGAGCGGCGATGTGGGCCAGAGCGCCCTTAGCGTTCAGAAAGCCAATCGCCGCCAGACGAGCTTCGGCCTGTGCACTGGTCAGGTTCAGCCCATCGGCCGGCAGCGACGCCACCGCCGATAGCAGGGGACGGTAGAAAAGGCGCTCGTGCAGGCCGCGCACCCTTTGTTTGGTCTCCGACCAGCGGGCGGTGAGTCCGGCAGCACTGGTGGCCAGACCGCTCGAACGGGCCAGCACCCGCAGATTTGCCTCGTCGCGCGGCACCAGGTGGGTACGGCGAAGTTTTTGAAGCTGCAGCCGATGTTCCATCAGGCGCAGAGAGCGATAGTCCTGAGCGAACTCGGTGGCTTCGGCTCGACCCACATACCCGGCGGTCGCCAGGGCGGCCAGCGCCGGGAGGGTGCCAGTCTGTCGAACGGCAGGGTCGGTCTGGCCATGAACAAGCTGAAGCAGCTGCACCGTGAACTCGATATCGCGCAGTCCGCCTGGCCCGAGCTTGAGCTGAATATCAACCTCGTCGTCGGGGATATTGTCGGTGACGCGCTCCCGCATACGCTGTACCGATTCGACGAAATTCTCGCGGCCGGCGCTGCTCCAGACCTTGGGTGTGACCGCATCCATGTAACGGGCTCCGAGTTCGCGGTCACCGGCCAGCGTGCGGGCCTTGAGTAGCGCCTGAAACTCCCAACTCTTGGCCCAACGGTCATAGTAGGCGAGATGGGATTCGATCGAGCGTACGAGGGCTCCGCTCTTGCCTTCCGGACGCAGGTTGGGGTCGACCTCCCACAGCTCTGGTTCAATGCCGGATTCGCCCAGGCCGCGCATGATGAGCACGGCAAGGCGGGTCGCGATCTCGACAGCCCGAGAACTTTCCAGACCGGCTGATTCGTCGCCGTCCGCGACGAAGATAACGTCGACGTCGCTCACGTAGTTGAGTTCGCTCGCCCCGGCCTTGCCCATGCCGATAATGGCCAGGCGCGTTGCGCGCACCTGGTCGGCAGCAAAGACAGCGCGCCCGGCCGTGTCGCCGCTGCACATGGTGCGGGCAACCGCTAACGCGGCTTCGAGCGCCGCCGTGGCGAGATCGGACAGGGTACGGGCGATGCCGTCGAGCCCGGCAACGGGGTCGGCCTGTTCGAGGTCGAAGGCGGCCAGCTGCGCCAAGCGGCGACGGTAGCGCACCCTGAGAGCGATCCACGCTGCATCATCGACCAGGCGGGAGAATCCCTCGGTCGCGCCGACAGAGTCCAACAGGTCGCGGACCAGCTCGTCGACGCTCGGCAGCACCGTTAACGGCGTGACCAGAACCGTCAGTTCCACCGGATGCCGGAGGAAGAATTCGGTGATTCCGCTGGACGCTCCGACGACTTTCAGCAGCCGCCCGGTCGCAGCCGGCGACTGGAGCAGTTCGAATAGTTCAGGCGAACCCTGCCGCAGCAGGGCGACCAACGCGATCAGCGCGGCATCCGGGCTTGCCGTTGCCGTGAGCAGCGGCAACAAGACCCGAGTATCGGTCAACCGGCCAGCTGAACCGGTGGCTCGGTGCGGGCTGCTCGCACCGAGCTGGGCAATCTCGTCGAGCCGAACACGTACGTCGGCAAGGTCAACGAAACCTACCCGAACGAGTTCGGTCAGGGTCAAGTGCAAACGCTCCATCGCGGGCGATTCCTTCGATCAGCGACACCACTGGCGAGTTAGAGCATCTCCAGGTTTTTTTGAAGTTCGAACGGGGTGACCTGTGACCGGTAGTCCCGCCACTCCTGCCGCTTGTTGAGCAGAACATAATTGAAGACCTGTTCGCCCAGCGTCTCCGCGACGAGCTCGGACTCCTCCATGAATTGAATAGCATGATCGAGGCTGGCCGGCAGCTGCGTGTATCCGAGCGCACGACGCTCGGTGTCGCTGAGGCTCCACACATTGTCTTCGGCCTCCGGCGGCAACTCGTAGCCCTCCTCGATACCCTTGAGGCCGGCGGCCAGCATGAGGGAATAGGCGAGGTAGGGGTTGGCCGCGGAGTCGATCGCTCGATATTCAACACGGGCACTCTGGCCCTTGTTCGGCTTGTACAGCGGTACGCGCACCAGCGCTGAGCGATTGTTATGACCCCAGCAAACGAAGCTCGGAGCCTCATCGCCACCCCACAGCCGCTTGTACGAGTTCACGAATTGATTGGTCACCGCGGTGATCTCGGGGGCGTGCTTGAGCAGGCCGGCGATGAACTGGCGGCCGATCTTGGAGAGCTGGTATTTGGCACCGGCCTCGTAGAACGCGTTTGCGTCACCCTCGAACAGCGACATGTGCGTGTGCATGCCCGATCCGGGATGCTCCGACATGGGCTTGGGCATGAACGTCGCATACACGCCCTGCTCGATCGCGACTTCCTTGACCACCGTACGGAAGGTCATGATGTTGTCCGCGGTCGTCAGAGCGTCGGCATAGCGCAGGTCGATTTCGTTCTGGCCGGGACCCGCCTCGTGGTGGCTGAATTCAACGGAAATTCCGAGATCTTCGAGCATGCGCACCGAGCGGCGTCGGAAATCGTGGGCGGTTCCACCGGGAACGTTGTCGAAGTAGCCGGCCGAGTCGACCGGAGTCGGACCGTTCTTGCCATACTTCGACGACTTGAGCAGGTAGAACTCCACCTCGGGGTGGGTGTAGAACGTGAAGCCACGGTCGGCCGCTTTGGCCAGGGTGCGCTTGAGCACGTTGCGGGGGTCCGCGACGGCGGGCTGGCCGTCGGGTGTGGTGATGTCGCAGAACATGCGGGCGGTGGGATCGACTTCCCCGCGCCAGGGCAGAATCTGAAACGTGGTGGGATCCGGGTGAGCCAGGACATCCGCTTCAAAGGAGCGGGTGAGGCCCTCGATGGCGGAACCGTCGAACCCGAGGCCTTCGTTGAACGCGCCCTCGACCTCGGCGGGTGCAATGGCCACCGATTTGAGGGTACCGACGACGTCGGTGAACCAAAGCCGAATGAACTTGATTCCTCGCTCCTCGATGGTTCGAAGAACGAAGTCGCGCTGCTTGTCCATTCACGCTCTTTCTGATTGCTCCAACGGGGACGCACCTAAATAGCTACCGTCCTCAATACCTGCTGTCTAGGCTACTGGCTCCGAGCATGATTGCTCGCCTGACTACACTTGTTGCATGCCAGAGTTGACAGCACCAGAGCCCGATCCGGCGGGCGCCGATGCCGCCGTGCAGCATCCCTATAGCGCGGTTTCCGGGCCCAAGCGGGTACGCACGCGGCACTTTCAGAACGCGAAGGCCCAGGGGATCCCCATTACGGGCCTGACGAGCTACGACATGCTCACTGCCCAAATTTTTGATGCGGCCGGAATCGATTTTCTCCTGGTGGGCGATTCAGCCGGCAACAACGTCTTCGGGTACGAGACCACTCTCCCCGTCACGGTTGACGAGCTCATCCCTCTGACCCGTGCTGTTGCTCGAGCAGTGACCCGTGCCTTCGTCGTGGCCGATATGCCGTTCGGTTCGTACGAGAGCGGCGCTGATCAGGCCCTCTCGACCGCCGTGCGGTTTATGAAAGAGGCCCAGGCGCACGCGGTGAAACTCGAGGGCGGCCAGCGCAGCCATAAACAGATCAGGCGCATCGTCTCGGCTGGCATCCCCGTGATGGGCCATGTGGGATTCACTCCGCAAAGCGAACACGGCTTGGGTGGCCATATCATTCAGGGTCGTGGAGACGCCGCCGAGACACTCATCGCGGACGCCCTCGCCGTTCAGGACGCCGGCGCCTTCGCCGTTGTCCTGGAGATGGTACCGGCGTCCGTCGCCGCCCTCGTCACGGAGCGACTGTCGATCCCGACTATCGGGGTCGGGGCGGGGCCATCCGTTGACGGGCAGCTGCTCGTGTGGACGGACTTTGCTGGCATGACCAGTGGTCGAGTACCGAAGTTCGTGCGTCAGTACGCCGACGTTCGAGCGGTGCTGACGGATGCTGTGCAGCGGTTCACCGCTGACGTTGCCTCTGGGGCGTACCCGGCAACAGAGCACAGCTACGAGTAGAGCGCGCTCAACGGTTAGCGGGCGTCCCGAGCGTCGTCTTCCGACCACTTGGCGCTGTTGGCGCGCAGTTTCTCCAGAGCATGAACTGCCTCGTCCCGGGTAGCGAATGGCCCCACCCGATCCAGCGATGGCGACTGAAAACCGTGCTCCACTTCGCCCGTGCGCATGTTGTACCAGAATGCGTGTTCTTTGTCGTCGGCCATAAGCTTGATCCTATGCCTAAGGATTCCATCGGTCACCTCATCCCGGGAACGGTGTCATCGACCCGTTCCGTCCCATCACACATCGTTCGTCCGGAGTACGTGGGCAAGAAGGGGCCGAGCCCCTTCACCGGCTCTGACGTCTATTCGACCGAAAAGATCGAGCTTATTCGTCACTCCGGCCGCATCGCCGCTGAGGCGATTGCCGCTGTCGGTCGAGCCATCGTTCCCGGCGTCACCACCGAGCAACTGGACCAGATCGGTCATGACTACCTGGTGGCCAACGATGCCTACCCTTCGACCCTGGGCTACCGCGGCTACCCCAAATCACTGTGCAGTTCGGTGAATGAGGTCATTTGCCATGGAATCCCCGATAACACGGTGCTCGACAATGGTGACATCGTCAACATTGACATCACGGCGTACAAGAACGGCGTGCACGGCGACACCAACGTCACGTTCATTGTGGGCGAAGCCACCGAGGAGGTGACGCTATTGGTCGAACGAACCAGGGAGGCGCTCGCGCGCGGCATCAAAGCCGTTGCCCCCGGGCGCCAGGTCAATGTGATCGGTCGCACCATCGCCTCCTACGCCAAGCGGTTCAACTACGGCGTTGTGCGCGACTATACGGGGCACGGCGTTGGTGAAGCCTTTCACTCCGGCCTCATCATCCCGCACTACGACGCACCGCAGTTCGACACGGTCATGGAGGTCGGCATGGTCTTCACCATCGAGCCGATGCTCACCCTGGGAACCAGCGACTGGGACATCTGGAGCGATGACTGGACGGTTCTCACCCGCGACCGTAGCATGACAGCTCAATTCGAACACACACTCGTAGTGACCGAGCGCGGCGCTGAGATCCTGACCTTAGCCTGAACCGGTTTTCGAATAGATAGAGGATCAACACATGACTGCAACGACGGCCATTGGAATCGACATCGGCGGCACGGGAATCAAGGGGGCGGTGGTCGACCTGGCCACCGGTGAGCTTTTGACCGACCGGGTGAAGTTGCCCACGCCCAAAGGGGGGCGCCCGCAGGACATCGTCGAGACAACCCGCACCCTGCTCTCCACCGTCTCGAAAGGCGTCGGCGACCTTCCGGTCGGCGTGTGTTTTCCCGCCGTCGTCAAGAACGGTCACACCATGTCAGCGGCGAACGTATCGTCGAAGTGGATTGGCCTTGCCGCTGAAGCCCTGTTCGAAAAGGGCCTCAGCCTGCCGATTCACTTCGTCAACGACGCAGATGCTGCCGGTTACGCTGAAGCACAGTTCGGTGCGGCCAAGGGTGTTGCTGGCGTTGTGCTGTTGACCACGCTCGGTACCGGGATCGGTTCAGCGCTGCTGAATGACGGCGTGCTGGTGCCCAACACGGAACTGGGCCACCTGCAGATCGACGGGCATGACTACGAGACGCGCGCGGCTTACTCCGCCAAGGAACGTGACGATCTCAGCTGGGAAACGTGGGCCGCACGCTTGCAGAAGTATTACTCAACGCTTGAACGGCTCTTCTCCCCCGACCTGTTCATCGTCGGAGGTGGGGTCTCCAAGCACCATGAGAACTTTCTGCCGTTGCTCAATCTGAAGACGCGCATCATCCCCGCTGTCCACCGCAACAACGCCGGAATTCTTGGTGCGGCGGCTTTGGCTGCCCGCTTTCCGGGCTAGTCCGACAGCGCTACCCGACCCGGGCAGGTCCGCGTCGCTGCAGCCCGCCCGGGTGGGCGCCGGGTTTGTCGGTACGGTGGGGTGGAATGGGCCGGCTAGTACGCCGGGTTCTGTCCAGGTGTTCACACACCGTCGACGGCCATCTATCTCGTGACTACGTTGCCGCAGCCCTCTAGCGGTCTACCCGAAAGCTCGGCGAGCAGCCTTAGCGCTTTCTGTCTGACCTTGCTCCGGACGAGGTTTACCGAGCCGACCAGGTCACCCTGGCCTCTGGTGGTCTCTTACACCACCGTTTCACCCTTACCACCACACCCGACCCGAAGGCGGGGCGCAAATGGCGGTTTACTTTCTGTGGCACTGTCTCGCGGGTTACCCCGGGTGGGTGTTACCCACCATCCTGCTCTGTGGAGCCCGGACGTTCCTCGGCATCCGTGAGATCCGAAGATCCAACAAATGACGCGACCGTCTTGCCGACCCATTCCGAAGATTGAGTCTACCGGGCGCACGGCCCACCGCGAACCGTTATTAGATTCCGGACTCTTCGGTGCGTACCAGCACGGCACCGCAGTCGGGGCAGAAGATGACCTCGTCGGCGGGCGCCTGGCGAACGTCGGCGAGGTCGCTCCCCGTGATGGTCATTGTGCAGCCGCTGCAGGTACGGGCTCGGAGCAGCGCAGCGGCGTTGCCGTGGCCGGAGATACGCAACCGCTCGTAGAGGGTCGCGAGGTCATCAGGAATGGTGGCGGCCACGGCGGCTCGGTCGCGGGTCAGTTCGCCGAGCTGGCGCGTGAGGTCATGGAGCACCTCGTCGCGCGCGGACTCGGTCGCGCTCACGCGCTCGGCGATGGCATCGCGTTCCTGTGCCACGACGGCGACGGCCGCTTCATGCTCTTCCTGACGCTCCAACACGGCGATCTCGATCTCTTCGAGGTCGAACAGACGTTTTTTGAGCGAGGCGATTTCGGAGTCGAGAGCCTGGATATCCTTGACCGACGAAGTGTGCTGAAGGCGGTCGGTGTCGCGACTGATGCGCTTCTCAACAACCTCGACGTCGCTCTCGATGCGTCCCAGTTCGGTGCGCACGTCGTCTAGTTCGCCCGTTCGCCCGAGCAGCTTCATGCGGCTGGCTTCCGCTTCGCGATTGAGCGCGGCCAGTTCGGCGTGCGCCGCGAGCGACTTTGACTGGTGGCTGATCTGAAGAACCTTGATATCCAGAGCTTGAAGCCGCAGAAGTTCCTTCTGCTGGAGTGGTGATGCCTTCACGATGTCCTGACCTAACGCTAAAAATGAGATGTGGTTCGAAAAGATAGGGAGAATGGGAGGTTAGTGCACGATTCAATGCACAACGGCGAAATCCCAGGGATCGGTGTTCAGCTCACTCACCGTGACAGTGGTCCCGGGGAGGGCAGCTCGTAGCTGCACGGCAGCTGGTTCCAGCCAGAGCCATTCGCTGGCCCAGTGCGACACGTCCATCAGGGCGGGGCCGCCAGCGCAGAGCGCTTGCTCTCGCGCTTCGGAGGCAGGGTGATGACGCAGGTCGGAGGTGATGTAAACATCCGCTGTGATTACTCTGGGGTGGCGCAGCAGCGAATCGCCTGCGCCGCCACACAACGCGATGGTGGTGACCGCTGCGGCATAATCGCCCGCGACACGCACGCCGGACGCCGTAGCCGGCAGTAGTGCCAGCATGGTGTGCGCGAGGTGTCCCAGCGTCGTTGGCTGGGTCAAATGTCCCACGCGACCAATGCCGGTGCCGGGGGCAATGCTCTCGGAAATGGGGATCACATCAGCCAGCTTCAGGTGCGTGGCAATAATGTCGGACACGCCGTCTGCGACAACGTCAGCGTTCGTATGCGCGGCCAGCAATGCGCAGTCGGCACGAATGAGCCGGCTGAGCAACGCACCCTTGTAGCGATCTTCGGCGACGCTTGTGACGCCGTGCAAGAGCAGCGGATGGTGCGTCAGCAGCACGTCAGCCTCGGCCTGGATGGCCTCGTCGACGGTTTGGGATGTGGCATCAACCGCGAGGTGGATCCGGCGCACCGGTCGCAACGGATTTCCGCTGACCAAGCCCGGCCGATCCCAGTCTTCAGCACCGTCGAGGGGCCACAGGGTATGGGCGACTCGAGTAAAGTCGGCTAGCGAGAATGGCACTAGTTCAGCCTACTGGGCGACCGGCGCTGGAGCTTCGTGGGACACGGAGCAACCCGATGCTCCAGGTTCGACGAAAAGGCTCAGTAGTCGAATTCGTCGAACTGCGCAGCAGCCGATTCTTCCCGGGTCCAGGCGGCAGGGATCATGGCCCCGGTCTGGGCTTTGCGGTGCAGAAAATCGGTGGTCTCCGGTTCAACCAGCTCCGGCGACAGGCCGTCGGCCGTGACGCTCACCAGCTGGCTCGACGAACCGATCAGGAACTGGGCCCGCAGCAGACTTCCGTTATCGCCCATCACCGGGATATCGACGACATCCACCTGCCGGCGGTTGCAGAGCGCCTCCGCGTAGAGAAGGACCGCATCAGCGAGATCGCTGCCGGTTATTACTGAACCGCCAGGATGAAATATGCGTTTCATGATCGCCCCTCGAAAGCTCGCGGAAAATTCGCCTACGTCCAAGGTCCAGGGTCGCGCTGACAGTATATGCCCGGTCTACCCCAATGGGATGGAATTTTAGCTATCTCGCATGTTCAAACGTTGAGGAACGCCCCAGGTGCGCTGAGCGCATGCTGTAATTCCCGACGAACGATATCGCACTCGCGTATGGCGCGCTCCTGCGTGATGCCAAGAGTTACGAGGTCAGCACGCGCCTGGGCGGTGGTGGTATCTCCGGCTCAGCCCTCGGTGCGAACCCGGAACGCGCCAGGCGACGTGCTCGCGTACATCGCCTTCCACCCGCTGGGTCGTGCTGGCAGATGGTGGCTAAGTCTGCTGAATGTGGGCCCTACCGGGCTCGAACCGATGACATCCACGGTGTAAACGTGGCGCTCTACCAACTGAGCTAAAGGCCCCGATGTCTCACTGTTCGGGTGTGTTCAGTATAGGTCAGTGTCGACGCAGGTTTGACGACCCGGAGGGTTCACAGTACGGGCGCGAGCTGTTCGAGGGCAGCCCGGTAGGCGTCAATCGAACGCGCCTCGCCCGGTGCGGTGATAAAACTGGCCCGAATGATACCGCTTGAGTCGATCAAGAAAGTCGCACGATTGGCGAACCCTTTCTCCTCGAGAAAGACGCCATATTCCTTCGCGACCGCGCCATGGGGCCAGAAATCAGCGACCAAGTCAAACGTATATTTTTCCTGCTCACCGAACGCGCGCAGGGCGTGTCGAGAGTCGACCGAAATGCCGATCAGCTCGACGCCGCCGTCTTGGAACAGTGCAAGGTTGTCGCGCAATTCACAGAGCTCTCCGCTGCAGATTCCGGAGAATGCCAATGGAAAGAAAACGAGCGCTACTGATTTCATTCCTCGGTACTGACTGAGTTGCACGCTCTCACCGAACTGGTTGATGAGTTTGAAATCAGGTGCCTGAGTATCGTTTTCGAGAGCCATTAATGCTCCTTTCCTGGTGCGTCGTTGACGCACGGATTGGCCGGTGACACACTCTAGCCCGGCAACGTGCGTGGGTTCACAGACCGCCCCGCTTGCCCGGGTGAGTTTTCGGCCGTTGGCACCTCCGTACGCGGACATCGAGTGAGATCTGTAGGCTTATGTGGTGCCACCGGTTGCAATCCAACCTGCTTACTTACGGCACGTGCCCTCGTGGTGGCAGAGATTGCCCCCGCCCTCGGGACACCATCGCTGCATAACCCCCAGAGAGAGGTCGACTGTGACGGTCAACGACCAGGACCCGTACTCGACGAACAACGCCGACTCCGATCCGGAGGAAACGGCGGAGTGGTCGCAATCCCTCGATTCGCTCGTTGCGGAACACGGCCACGAGCGCGGCCGCGAGATCATGTTGAGCCTTTTGAAGCGTTCGAAAGAGCTTCATCTGGGCGTTCCCATGGTTCCGACGACGGACTACATCAACACCATCGCCCCGGAGAACGAACCCGACTTTCCGGGTGACGAAGATATTGAGCGTCGCTACCGGGCGTGGATTCGCTGGAACGCTGCCGTTCTGGTGCACCGCGCGCAGCGCCCGGGCATTGCCGTGGGTGGCCACATCTCCACCTACGCGTCCTCCGCTGCCTTGTATGAAGTTGGTTTCAACCACTTCTTTCGCGGTCAGGACCACCCGGGCGGTGGTGACCAGATTTTCATTCAGGGCCACGCCTCCCCCGGCACCTACGCGCGCGCCTTCCTCGAAGGCCGGCTGACCGAGAACCAGCTCGACGGTTTCCGTCAGGAAAAATCGCACGCCCCCGATGGCATCTCGTCATATCCGCACCCGCGCCTCATGCCGGAATTCTGGCAGTTCCCCACCGTCTCCATGGGTCTCGGCCCGATTAATGCGATCTATCAGGCGCAGCTCAACCGCTACCTGACCAACCGGGGTATCAAAGATGCCAGCGACCAGCAGGTCTGGGCATTCCTCGGCGACGGTGAAATGGACGAGGTGGAAAGCCGCGGCCAGCTGCAGGTTGCCGCTAACGAGGGCCTCGACAACCTCAACTTTGTCATCAACTGCAATCTTCAGCGCCTTGACGGCCCGGTGCGGGGTAACGGCAAGATCATCCAGGAGCTCGAAAGCTTCTTCCGTGGTGCTGGCTGGAACGTCATCAAGGTGGTCTGGGGCCGGGAGTGGGACAGCCTCCTCAAGAACGACGTAGACGGCGCCCTGATCAACCTGATGAACGTCACGCCCGATGGTGATTACCAGACGTACAAGGCCGAAAGCGGCGCCTACGTGCGCGAGAATTTCTTCGGCCGTGACCCGCGTGCGCTGAAGCTCGTCGAGCACCTCAGCGACGACGAGGTCTGGAACCTCAAGCGCGGTGGACACGACTACCGCAAGGTCTATGCCGCGTTCAAGGCCGCTTCGGAGCACACCGGCCAGCCGACCGTCATCCTCGCGAAAACGGTCAAGGGCTACGGCCTCGGTCCGAGCTTCGAGGGCCGCAACGCGACCCACCAGATGAAGAAGATGACCCTCGACAACCTCAAGTCGTTCCGTGACAGCATGCACGTACCGATCACGGATGCCCAGCTCGAGGAAAACCCCTACCTGCCGCCCTACTACACCCCCGGCGACAAGGACGAGGCGATCGAGTACATGCACGAGCGTCGGCGTGCGCTCGGCGGCTACCTGCCGGAGCGACGCACCACTCACACCAAGCTCAACCTGCCCGGCGATGAAACCTACGCCGTCGCCAAGAAGGGGTCGGGAACCCAGGAGATCGCCACGACCATGGCGTTCGTGCGACTGCTCAAGGAGCTGTTGCGCGCCAAGGACTTTGGAAATCGCATCGTTCCGATCATTCCCGACGAAGCTCGCACCTTCGGCATCGACGCGTTCTTCCCCAACGCGAAGATCTACAACCCCAACGGCCAGCACTACACCTCGGTCGACCACGCCCAGCTGCTCGCCTACAAGGAGAGCCCGCAGGGCCAGATTCTGCACGTCGGCATCAACGAGGCTGGCGCCGCCGCTGCTTTCACCAATGTGGGCACGTCGTATTCCACGCAGGGTGAACCGCTCATTCCGGTCTACGTGTTCTACTCCATGTTCGGTTTCCAGCGCACCGGCGACGCTTTGTGGGCCGCCGGAGACCAGATGAGCCGCGGGTTCATCGTCGGTGCCACTGCCGGGCGCACGACGCTGACCGGGGAAGGTCTGCAGCACGCCGACGGTCACTCGCCGCTGCTGGCATCGACCAACCCGGCCGTCGTCTCCTACGACCCGGCATACGGGTACGAGATCGGCCACATCGTGCGCGCCGGACTCGAGCGCATGTACGGCGGCACCCACACTGACCCGAACGTCATGTACTACGTCACGGTCTACAACGAGCCGGCCGTACAACCGGTCGAGCCCGCCGATGTCGATGTGGACGGCATCCTGCACGGTATTCACCGGGTTAGCGCATCCGGTGTCGCCGGACCGAAGGCGCAGTTGCTCGCCTCCGGCGTCTCCGTACCGTGGGCACTGGAAGCTGCGCAGCTGCTCGCCGATGACTGGGGTGTCTCGGCCGACGTCTGGTCGGTCACCTCGTGGACCGAACTGCGCCGCAATGGTCTCGCCGCTGAGGAGCACAACTTCCTCAATCCCGACGATGAGCCCCGTATCCCGTATGTCACCACGAAGCTCCAAGGCGCTGCCGGTCCCTTCGTCGCCGTGTCCGACTTCATGCACGCCGTTCCAGATCAGATTCGGCAGTTTGTTCCGGGCGACTTCGCGACACTCGGTGCCGACAGCTTCGGTTTCTCGGACACACGTCCGGCGGCACGCCGATTCTTCAAGATCGACGGTCCGTCTATGGTTGTGCGCACCCTGGAGCTGCTGGCTCGTCGCGGCGAAGTAGACCGTAGCCTCGCGGGCCAGGCGATCGCCAAGTACCGCCTGCACGATGTGAGCGCGGGCACCACCGGCTCTGCCGGGGGCGAGAGCTAAGAAACCGTGGCACCGGCGCCCAAAACGAAAGAACAGACTCTCAACTGGTTACGCACCATCTCTGGTGAACTGTCGACTCAGACGCTCAAACGACTCGAAGACACGCTGTCCTGGTATGGCGACATGCCACCAGGGCGGCGGTCGGCCGTCGGCCTGGTCGCCCAGGCCGGGATCACGAGTTTCATCTCCTGGTTCGACGATCCACGGTCAACGCCGTGGATCGCCGCGGACGTCTTCGGTGCTGCCCCTCGAGAGTTGCTGCGCTCGGTGAGTCTGCAGCAGACGCTGCAACTGATCCGCGTGACGGTTGAGGTCGTCGAGGAGCGCGTCAAGGACGGCGGCGAGGCCCTCCGCGAGGCTATTCTGCTCTATTCGCGAGAGATCGCCTTCGGAGCAGCAGATGTCTACGCTCGGGCTGCCGAGGCACGCGGACTCTGGGACGCGCGGCTTGAAGCTCTCGTCGTTGATTCCATTCTCAGCGGTGAATATGACGACGAACTGCCCAGCCGGATCGCCGCCTTGGGTTGGCACGGCCACGGCGAAGTGTGCGTCCTGGTCGGCACTACCCCGCAGATGCTCGACGTCGACCAGTTGCGCCGGGCCGCCCGGCACATGGCCGCCGACGTACTCATCGGCGTACAGGGAAACCGCCTCGTGCTCGTGATCGGTCGCGCACGCCCCGCCCCGGCGGACAGCGACGACGTCGGCACGGCCGCAGCCCTCACTTTTATGGAGATCGCCATGCAGTTAGAGCCGATCTTCGGCCCTGGGCACCTAGTGCTGGGCCACGAGGTTCCCAACCTTGTGGACGCATCAAAGAGTGCCAAGGCGGCGCTGGCGGGTTTCGCCGTCGCTCGCTCATGGCGCAACGCTCCACGGCCAGTGCAGGCCGACGATCTGCTCCCCGAACGTGCCCTGGCCGGTGATCCGCTCGCTCGGGCCACACTCATTCATCGCATCTATCGGCCCCTGCAAGCGCACTCCACCGAGCTGCTCACCACTCTGTGGTGCTACCTCGACAACGGCCGTTCGCTGGAGGCAACCGCGCGTGAACTATTCGTGCATCCCAACACCGTGCGGTACCGCCTGAAACGAGTGTCTGAAGTCATCGGCTACGACGCCACGGGAGCCCGCGAGGCGCTCATTTTGCAGTCCGCCCTGATCATCGGTTCGATCAGCGACCACGATGGGTCGAGCCGCCGCCGCTAATGAAGGTCCTGAATTTCATGGCGCGGGGGATACAGTGCGATTCGGTCGTCACCTCGTCGTGACGTTCCTCTCAGCTTCAGAAACGACTTGGTGGGCGTCGTCGCTACACCGGCAGCCGTTGCCATGGCCGTGACTTGTCTCGCGGGAGATGAGAACTGCCCTATTCAGACTTGGAGCGTGTCATGCCGCCATTCCCGAAATCCGCGACCGAAGGTGCTGCGAAACCGACTGGAGCCGCCAGTGTCGCTCCACAAGGCAGCGAACTGACACGCAGCCTCAAACCCCGTCACCTCTCGATGATCGCGATCGCGGGAGTAATCGGAGCCGGCCTGTTCGTGGGTTCCGGAGTGGCGATCCAGCAAGCCGGCCCCGGAATTCTTGTGGCCTACGCCGCCGCGGGCCTCGTAGTCATTCTGGTAATGCGGATGCTCGGCGAAATGGCGGCGGCGAGCCCGGAGACCGGGTCGTTCTCGGCCTACGCCGACCGGGCTCTCGGCCGCTGGGCCGGGTTCAGCATCGGCTGGCTCTATGCCTGGTTTTGGATCATCGTCCTCGGGATCGAGGCAACCGCGGGCGCGGCGATCGTGCATCGTTGGGTACCCGAGGTCGATCAATGGGTATGGGCTCTTTTGCTCATGGTGCTACTCACCCTCACAAACGTGGCCTCGGTGAAATCGTTTGGGGAGTTTGAATTTTGGTTCGCTTCCATCAAGGTGGCGGCCATTGTGGTCTTCCTGGTGCTGGGCATTGTGGCCATCCTCGGCTTCATGCCCGGTGTGTCTGCGCCCGGCCTCGACAACCTCATTGATCGCGGCGGATTCTTTCCCAACGGTGCGGGAGCGGTACTCGGTGGAGTGCTCGTGGTCGTCTTCTCCTTCTTCGGCGCCGAGATTGCGACCATCGCCGCGGGGGAATCGCAAAACCCCGTGGCCGCTGTTCGTCAGGCCGTGAGGTCTACCGTGTGGCGAATCCTGATCTTCTACATCGGCTCGATCGCTATTGTCGTCACCCTGCTGCCCTGGGACAGTGCCTCCGTAGCGAAGAGTCCGTATGTGGCGGCCATCGAGCTTTACGGGATTCCCGGTGCAGGCACGATCATGGACGTGATCGTGCTCACTTCCGTGCTGTCCTGCCTCAACTCTGGCCTCTACACCGCGAGCCGAATGTTATTTTCGCTCTCCACCCGCGGCGACGCTCCCCGTTCCTGGGGAAAGATCTCGGCCCGTGGGGTGCCGCGCAGCGCCGTGCTCGCTTCGACCATCGTTGGGTTTGTGACCGTCGGTCTCAACTACCTTGCCCCAGACACCGTATTCCTATTCCTGGTGAACACCTCCGGCGCCATCGCCTTGTTCGTCTGGCTCGTGATTGCGGCTTCGCAGCTGATCCTGCGTCGCCGCATGGGACCGGATGCCGCCAGGGCGCTCTCGCTCAAAATGTGGTTGTTCCCGTACCTCACCTGGTTCGCCATTCTCAGCATCCTCGCCCTGCTTGTGGGCATGTTGATCATCCCGGCAACGCGCGAGTCGCTCGCGCTGTCCCTCCTGCTGGCGGGGCTGCTCGTGGGCGTAGGTCTGTGGCGGTACCGGGGTGGGCGTGGAGCGAGCGGCGTAGCCGACGCCCAAACGACGGCCGGCGCGGCGCATTCTGAATCGGCCCACGACCGGGAATGATCCCGCCATCGATCACGAGCTGAGAAATCGAAATCCCTCCCCGAGGGCTCAGCCTGCAGGAATCTACAAAGGTTTTAGAAATACTTAGTGCCATCTGTACATTCATTTCCGGGCCCCGATTGGAAGACTAAGTAAGTGATCGTTGTCGTCTGCCCGGGTCAGGGCTCCCAAACTCCCGGATTCCTCGAACCCTGGCTGGCTCTGCCTGCCTTCGATGCCGGCTTACGGCAAATCTCGAGCGACGTCGACCTAGACCTCGTCACCCACGGCACGGTCAGCGACGCCGATACCATCCGCGACACGGCGATTGCCCAGCCCCTCATCGTCGCCGCAGGCATCCTGACGCTTGAAGCACTGCTCACGGATGGTCGCCGAGACCGCGTTGCCGGGATCGCCGGGCACTCGGTCGGAGAACTCACTGCCGCCGCGGGCGCCGGCATCCTGAAAACCGCCGATGCGGTGCGATTCGTTCGAGAGCGTGGCATGGCAATGCAGGCCGCCGCCGCCCTCGTCCCCACCGGCATGAGCGCCGTGATCGGTGCAGACGAGACCGAATTGCTCACCCGGGTGGCCGAGCTCGGCCTCGAACCCGCCAACTTTAACGGCAGCGGTCAGATCGTCGTTGCCGGGGCACTCGACGCTCTCGCCGAACTCGCTGCGGCTCCCCCGCACCGCGCCCGAGTCATCCCGCTCCAGGTCGCCGGCGCATTCCATACGCGTTATATGCAACCGGCCGTCGAACGGATGACCGTGGTTGCCGGCTCGCTCAACCCCAACGACCCCACCCTCCCCATCTGGACCAATCGCGACGGAAGCCAGGTAGCCACGGGCATCCGCTTTCTGGACCTGCTCGTGGGTCAGGTGTCATCGCCGGTACGGTGGGACAGGTGCATGGAAGCTTTCGCCGCAGCGGGAGTCACCGGAATTATCGAGATCGCCCCCGCCGGGGCGCTCGTCGGTCTTGCAAAGCGAGCCCTCAAAGGCGTTCCTACCGTCGCCATCAAGACCCCGGACGACCTGCCCGCCGCCTGGGCCATGATCGACCAGCAGTCCTGAATCTGATAAGAGAGACAATGACCAAGCCAATACTGAAGCAGTCCCACGGGGCGCAGTACACCCGAATCCTCTCGATCGGCGCCGCCCGCGGCGACCTCGTCGTACCCAACGACGAACTCGTCGCAGCGATTGACTCCTCCGACGAGTGGATCCAGCAGCGCACCGGCATCATCACCCGCACGCGCGCCAGCCAGAACATCGAAGCTATCGACATGGCAACGGATGCCGCCCGCGAAGCCATCGAGAAAAGTGGCATTGACCCGGCGCTCATTGATGCCGTGATCGTCGCCACCATCAGCAACGGCCGCCAGACACCATCAATGGCCGCCGTTTTGGCCGACCGTGTTGGCAGCAATCCTGCCGCCGCTTATGACATCAATGCAGCCTGCGCCGGATACGCCTACGCCATCGCCCAAGCCGATGCGCTCATTCGCACGGGGGCTGCCCACTACGCCCTCGTCGTGGGCGCTGAGAAGCTTTCCGACCTCGTCGACCCGGGAGACCGCAGCATCTCATTCCTGCTCGGCGACGGTGCTGGCGCTGTCGTCATCGGCCCGAGTGACTATCCGGGCATCTCCACAACGGTGTGGGGATCGGATGGTTCCAAGGCAGACGCGATTCACATGAATCACACCCTGCAGGAGTACCGCCGCGGCGAGGCCGACTGGCCAACCCTGCGTCAGCAAGGGCAAACTGTCTTCCGTTGGGCCGTCTGGGACATGGCGAAGGTAGCCAAGAAAGCCCTCGAAGTAGCCGGGATCGAGAGCGCCGACCTCGCCGCGTTCATTCCCCACCAAGCCAACATGCGTATCATCGATGAGTTTGCCAAGCAGCTGAAGTTGCCGGAATCCGTCGTCATCGCCCGCGATGTCGCCACGACCGGTAACACGTCGTCGGCCTCAATCCCCCTCGCCACCCACCGCCTGCTCGAGGAACACCCAGAGCTCAGCGGCGGACTCGCGCTGCAGATCGGCTTCGGTGCCGGACTCGTGTTCGGTGCGCAAGTCGTTGTGCTGCCCTAACCTATCCACCCTCTAAACTAAGTCTCGGTCAACCGAGACACCCTCAAGGAGAAAACAACATGGCATTGTCCACCGCAGAAGTTCTGACCGGCCTGGCCGAGCTCATCAACGACGAGACCGGAATTGCAACCGACACGGTTGAGCTGGGCAAATCGTTCACGGACGACTTGGATATCGACTCCATCTCGATGATGACCATTGTCGTCAACGCAGAAGAGAAGTTCGACGTGAAAATCCCCGACGAAGAGGTCAAGAACCTCAAGACCGTCGGCGATGCCGTCGAGTTCATCGTGAAGGCACAGGACTAGACCCAAGACTGAACCGGGTCGGTCGGAAAACGGCCGACCTGTTCATTGGGCTGGTGCCACAACGCACCGGCCCACACGTTTGTCGTTCCATGGAGAGTTGACTTATGACCAAGAAAATCGTTATCACCGGAATCGGTGCCACCACGCCGCTGGGCGGCACGGCGGTCGACACCTGGACCGCCCTCCTGGCCGGCGAATCGGGTGCAACCACCCTCGAGCAGGCCTGGGTCGCTGAAACAGCGATCCCCGTAACTTTTGCAGCACAGGCACGCGTGAAAACCGTGGATGTTCTGCAGAAATTTGAGGTCAAGCGCCTTGACCCTTCCAGCCAATTCGCCCTGATCGCCGGACGCGAAGCCTGGGCCGATGCCGGCTCCCCCGAGGTCGAGCCTGAGCGGCTCGCCGTGGACTGGGCGACCGGGATCGGCGGAGTGTGGACCCTGCTGGATGCATGGGACACCCTGCGCGAACGCGGCCCGCGTCGCGTGCTGCCGATGACCGTGCCGATGCTCATGCCCAATGGTCCGGGGGCGGCCATTGGAATGGACCTGCACGCCCGTGCCGGCATCACCACGGTGGTTTCCGCGTGCGCGTCGAGCACCGAAGCGCTGATCAACGCGTACAATCGCCTGCAAGCCGGACTGGCCGACATTGTCATCGCCGGAGGCTCAGAGGCAGCCATCCACCCCCTGCCGATCGCGTCGTTTGCAGCGATGCACGCCTTGTCGACCCGGAACGACGACCCGGCTACCGCGAGCCGCCCGTACGATGTGACTCGCGACGGTTTCGTTCTCGGCGAGGGTGCAGCCGCCCTCGTCATCGAGACCGAGGAGCATGCAAAGGCGCGCGGCGCCCACATTTACGCCGAACTGCTCGGTGGCGTTGTCAACAGCGATGCGTACCACGTGACCGCGCCGGACCCCGAAGGATCGGCGGCCGCCCGCGCAATGCGCTCGACCATCGAGAACGCCGGAGGGACCCTCGCCGATGTCTCTCACATCAACGTCCACGCCACGAGCACCCCGGTTGGTGACATCGCCGAGTACAACGCGCTCAAGCGCGTGTTCGGCGATCTGCTCGACGGCATCCCGGTCTCGGCCACGAAGGCATCAACCGGCCACCTGCTCGGTGGCGCTGGCGCGCTCGAAGCCTTCTTCACGGTGAAGGCTCTCGACGAGCGCATCGCGCCGCCGACGATCAACCTCACGTCGCAGGATCCGGAGATTCCGCTTGATGTGGTCACCACACCGCGCGCCCTGCCGGCCGGAGACCTACTCGCGCTGAGCAACTCCTTCGGCTTCGGCGGTCACAATGCCGTTGTAGCGTTCCGGTCGATCTAAAAGTCCGGTAGAAGAGAATGACCCCGCCCGGGTGCGGGCGGGGTCATTTCTGTCAGGCGGGTCGCCTGACTTTGCGGGGTTGCCACCGGGAATGACGCCGATCGACGGGTGGCGCCGTAATGGGCGAACTGCACGCTTGAGAAGTGGCTGATCAGCCGACCTGGTGCAGCCAGACCACGGCATTCAGGTCGCTCGCCTGCCGAAACGGTTCAAGTTCGTCGTCCCAGGATTGCCCGAGGGCCAGGCGCAACTGCCGGTGCAGCTCGATGGCGTTAGCCCCCGCACTCTCCATGGCGGATCGAATGCGATCTTCCGGCACGACCACGTTACCCATGCTGTCGGTCTGAGCGTAGAAGATACCCAGCTCGGGCGTGTGCAACCAACGTCCGCCATCCAAACCTGGTCCAGCATCTTGGGTGACTTCAAAGCGCAGCTGTTCCCAGCCGCGGAGAGCGGATGCGAGCGCGGCGCCGGTACCCGGAGACCCTTCCCAGTAATATTCCGCCCGGTGGGATCCGGGCAGGGCTGGCTGCTCTGACCAATCGAAGTTGACAGCCTCCCCGAGTGCTCGACCGGCAGACCACTCAATATGAGGACAGACCGCTCGCGGAGAAGAGTGCACAAAAAGCATCCCCCGCGCAATCGGCGCCCGACGGTTCGGTACTGCATCCATCGTGTTTCTCCGTTCCTAGTAGGTTCGTCTTCCCCAACGACCTCGAAACGACCGCGCCTTAAACTCAGAGTTGAAGCACGATGGCGAATATTAAATTGTTCGGTAGCTGGATACCAGCGTTCCGATATCGTCATTATGCCCCAGCGACCTGCACATTCACAAGGACACCGATAGTGAACCCGCGCTGTATAAAGGCTCAGTTTCGTCGGCCCAGCGTGTACACCGCCACCAAAACGACGCGTCATAGCCGTTCAACGCCACACCGCGCGGGTCGAGCCCGCCATGACCGCCAGGTATGCGTAGGGTCAAAGATGAGTGGCCGATAGATCGACTCCGGTCGCGAGCGTCCAACCCTCCGGGTTCGAGCGAAATCTGTCGTGCGCTCCGTGCAGCGCCTACCAGATGTCGGCCTAGCGAGTACGTGCGTGCGTGCGATCGTGCTCAGACGCGAAATTTGTTTATTTTGGCAACTGGATGCGGCTGGGCCTGTTATCGCAGGTCCGGCCGCTTTTTTGCGCGCATTGTGCGCACATCGTCTGCCCCTGAACGGGGGTGAACCTGAGAAAGCCCCGAGTTCGATTGTGACATTGCCCATAGTGGGCAATGC